>DASXOA010000440.1:0-5759 GCA_036494675.1 Rugosimonospora sp. | reverse complement strand
CCCCCCCCCCCCGACCGGTGCGCGGGTCAGCCGGGCAGGTGCCACTGCTGGTTGGCCGCGGCCGAGCAGTCCCAGATTTCCAGCTGGGTGCCGTTGGCCGAGTTGCTGCCCGGAACGTCGAGGCAGCGCCCCGAGTTCGGGTTCACCAGCGTGCCGTTGGCCTGGGCCGTCCAGATCTGCGCGCCGCTGGCGTTGCAGTCGTAGAGCTGGACCAGGGTTCCGTTGGCGGTCCCGCTGCTGGTCACGTCCGCGCACTTGCCCAACGCGGAGAGGCTGCCGTTGGTGCCGACGGTCCACTGCTGCGCACCACTGCTGTTGCAGTCGTAGAGCTGGATGTGCGTGCCGTTCGCCGTACCGCTGTTGGCCACGTCCACGCACTTGCCGGCGAGGCCGGTGATGGCGCCGGTCCGCGAGCCGCCCGAGCCGCCCGGCCCGTACACCTCCAGTTCGTAGATGCGGGCGGCGTTGTTGCCGTTGTTGGTGGGGGTCGTCGCGGTGAACCGCACGTAGCGCGCCGACCGCGCGGCTATCGAGTTGTACGTGCGGCTGGCCTTCGAGCCGGTCACCGTCACGACGTTGGTCCAGGTGGAGTTGTCGGTACTGGTGGCGATCGTGTACGCCCCGGTGTTCCACCCGGTCGTCTCGGCGCCCAGCCCGGCGTGCTTGACCACGAACGCGCCCACGTTCTGCGCCGAGCCCAGGTCCACGGTCAGTGAGGCACCGGCGGCCGTCGAGCACCACTTGCTGTTGTTGGACAGGGATCCGTCCACCGCGTTCGCGCTACCCTCGGTCGTCGAGCACGCCGCCGACGCGGTGGTCGCCTTGCCCGCGGCCAGGTTCGTGCCCAGGTTCGGCGCCGCCGGCGGCTGGGCGGCACCGTCGGTGAACGACGGCGGCACGTCCGAGGCGCCGGTGCCCCACGAACTCGGGCTGGCACCCATCGTGTACGACAGCGTGCCGCCGGCCGCCAGGTCCGGGTACCGCACGTAGTTGTGCGTGGTGCCGGAGCCGTTGACCGACAACGACTGCACGTACGATCCGCTGCCGCCGGCCGTGATGGTGACGTTGCCGGCGGCGCGCTGGATCAGGATCGACGGGAAGGACGGCCCGTGCAGCGCGAGGGTGTCCGCGCCGGGAGTCGCCGGGTACATGCCCAACGCCGCCCACACGTACCACGCCGAGGTGGCCCCGAGGTCGTCGTTGCCGGGCAGCCCACCGGCCGCGGTGTTGAAGCCCTGGCTCATCACCTTGTGCACCGCGTCCGCGGTACCGGCGGGATCCCCGGCGAAGTTGTACGCCCACGGCACGCCGTGCTCCGGCTCGTTGCCGATGTAGAAGTACGGCGTGGTCAGGCCACCGTTGACCTGGGTGAAGTGCTGGTTGAGGCGCTGGACGGCGGTCGGCGCACCGCCCATCAGGTTGATCAGCCCGGAGAAGTCGTAGGTGACCATCCAGGTGTACTGCGCCGGATTGCCCTCGGTGTAGCCGCTGTTGCTCGCCGGATTCACCGGCCACGCCCAGGTGCCGTCGCTGTTGTGCGGGCTGACGTACGACGAGTCCGGGTTGAACGTGTTCTGCCAGTACTGCGCCCGGGTCGAGTACGTGTTGTACAGGGTGGTGTTGCCCAGCGCCTTGGCGAACTGCGCGATGGCGAAGTCCGACGCCGAGTACTCCAGCGAGTCCGACGGGTCCTCGATGACGTAGTGCCGGGACAGGTAGCCGCTCTCCCGGCCCCGGATGGAGCTACCCTGCGCGGTACCGCCGTTGCTCGACTTGTCCATCAGGGACAGTGCGGTCGCGGTGTCGAAGTTGCGCACCCCGAACTGGTACGCGCTGTCCACGATGATCGGTCCGGGATCGCCGGTCATGACGAAGTCCTCGGCGTTCTCCTGCGACCACTTCGGCAGCAGGCCGCCCTGCTGGCCGTCGAGCACCATGGACTTGACCACATCGGTCATCACGTCGGGCGCGACGAACGCGACCAGCGCCGACCAGGACCGGTAGATGTCCCAGCCGGAGTAGTTCTGGTACACCGTCATCCCGCTGGCCGTGTGCGTGGCGTGGTCGAAGCCGGAGTACTGGCCGTTCACGTCGCTGGCCACGTTGGGGCTCTGGAACACGTGGTACAGCGAGGTGTAGAACTTCTGCAGATCCGCCGTCGCACCGCCGGACACCTGGATCCGGTTGAGCATCGTGTTCCAGGTGGCGTTGGCGTTGGCGCGTACGGTGTCGAACGCGCCGGTCTCGGCGGCCAGGTTGGCCTGCGCCCCCGCCACGCTGACGTAGGACAGCGCGACCGTCGCCTGGACGGTGGCGTTGCTGGTGGTGTCGAACGTGACGTACGCGCCGGTGTTCGTGCCGCTGGTCGCGCCGGAGCCGGCCGAGACCGTACCGCCGCTCCAGGTACCGTGCGCGGACGGCGCCCGGTCGAACTGGATGGCGAAGTAGATCGGGTACGTCTTCGACGAACCGCAGAACCCGCCGGCCGTGACGTTGCCGGTGACCGTCGAGCCGCTGACCGTCACCGATCCGCTGCGGCTGCCGGTCGCGCTGCGGCTGGTGTTGATGAGCAGTTGAGCGCTGGTCGTACCGGGGTAGGTGAGACGGGCCACCCCGGTACGGGTACTGGCGGTCAGCTCGACCGTCGTCGAGTACTTGTCCAGCCGGGTCTTGTAGTAGCCCGGCGCGGCGGACTCGTTGGCCTTCGTGTACCCGGAGGCGTAGCTGGTCCACCCGGTACCGGGCGAGGTCGAGACGCTGCCGGTGATGGGCAGCAGGTTCAGGTCCTCGTTGTTGGGACAGCCGGCACCGTCGAAGTGGGTGAGGCTGAAGTCCTCGATGCTGGTGTCGCTGTACCGGTAACCCGACGGGGACGCGGTCGGGGTGTCCGGACTGAACTGCACCATGCCGAACGGCACTTCGGCGCCGGGGTACGTGCTGCCACCGGCGCCGCCCGGCACCGGGTTGGGCGCGTTGCTGTCGTCGGTGCCGACGAACGGACTGACGTACTGGGTGAGGTTGAGCGTGGCGGCTTGCGCCGGCGTACCGGCGAACGCCAGGCCGGCGATCGCGATCAAACCGGCGGACAAGGCGCTGAGCACGCCACGGGTCGGGCTTCGGGACATGTCGACCTCCTCGCAGAGTGATCGGTGACAACGTTGTCTCGGACCGTCCGAAGCTCCCCGGTTCGTCGCTGGTGGAAGAGAACGTTGACATCGATCTGTGTCGACTCATCAATAGTGGAGCCAATCGATGCTGTCAAGGGACGGCGGAACTACCGCCGGTCGGCTGGCCGCTCACCGTCGGCCACGATGTCCACGGAGGCCGCATCGTCCAGCCGGTACCCGACGCCGCGCACGGTCGAGATCACCGGCCCGGGCTCGCCCAACTTCACCCGCAACCGGCGCACGTGCACGTCCACGGTGCGCTCGCCGCCGACCATCTCGTGACCCCAGACCTGGCGCATCAACTGCCTCCGGCTGAACACCCGGCGCGGGTACTCGCACAGGAACGTCAACAGGTCGTACTCGCGGCGGGTCAGCCGGATCGGCGCACCGGAGCGCAGCACCATCCGCGAGGCCAGGTAGATGCGCAGCGACGCCCCGGCCGCGGCGGGCTCGCCGCCGCGCACCAGCCGGGGCCGCAGCCGCGCCGGCCAGCCGTCGACCGGACCGGACGGCGCGGCATCGGCACCGCGGCCGTCGCGGACGGCCGGATCGTCGACGGCCCGCTCCCGCGCGACCCACTCCTGCGCGGCCCGATCGTGCCCGGCACGATCCTGACCGATGCGATCCTGCGCGGCCGGATCCTGCGCGGCGCGATCCTGCCCGGCCGGGTCCTGCGTAGCGCGCTCGCGCCCGGGCCCGCCGGTCGGGGTCCACCCGTTCGGCACCGGGGCGGCGGTGTGCGCGACCGTGACCCCGGCCGGGCCGGCCAGTGCGCGCACGCTCTCCAGCAGCCCCGCCACGGCCGGCGGCACGCTCCCGCCGCGCAGGTCGATGTGGAGAGTGACGGTGATCCAGGTGGTCGACGGGTCGGGCTCGGACTCGCGGCCCGGCGCGGCGGCGAGCGCGCGGCGTGGCCGGGCGGTGGTGCTCAGGTCGGACGCGGTGGCTGCCGGCATGGTGTTCTCCCATGGTGCTGGTGGCGTGGACTGACCGGTCCGATCCGCGAACCCGCGTCGCGTCCGCGGGCTCCGCCGCCGACCGGTCGGCGATCGACGTGGCTCTGGCTTCCGGCCCCGGTCATGCCGGCGGTCCCAGGGCATCGGGGACGATCACACGGCTCGCGGGGCGGGCACCGGACAGCGGCAGTCGAAGAGTTCTTCGCGCCGAGAGATCCACGTCGGATCGAGCAACGCCGGGCTCATGGGGCCACCATACCAGTCAAGTCTATCGGAATAGTAGGGTAATCTGAGCCACTCGCCCGGCCACCGAAACGATCGATGCCGGTACGTGGACCGCCGATCCGGGCGGGTACATTTCCCGGGCGTGGACACCCTACGGATCGGCGTGCTGGGCGCGGCCCGGATCGTTCCGGCGGCACTGATCAAGCCGGCCATACAGGTTCCGGAGGTCACGGTGGCAGCCGTCGCCGCGCGGGATCCCGAGCGGGCCCGGGCATTCGCCGGTAAGCACTCGATCCCGACCGTCCATCCGGACTACGACCGGTTGCTCGCCGACCCCGAACTCGACGCGGTCTACGTGCCGGCACCCAACGGTCTGCACGCCCGCTGGACACTCGCCGCGCTGGACGCGGGCAAGCACGTGCTGTGCGAGAAGCCGCTGACCGCCAACGAGGCGCAGGCACGTGAGGTCGCCGACGCGGCGGACCGGACCGGACTGGTGGTGATGGAGGCGTTCCATTACCGGTACCATCCGCTGCTCGCCCGGGTACGACAGTTGCTCGACGACGGCGCGATCGGCCCCGTACGGCACGTGCGCGCCTCGATGTGCTTCCCGCTGCCCAGGTTCTCCGACATCCGGTACCGGCTGGATCTGGCCGGCGGCGCGCTGATGGACGCCGGCTGCTACGCGGTCAACGCGCTGCGCCTGGTCGGCGATGAGCCGGAGGTGCTCTCCGCGCACGCCACCCTGCACTCCCCCGGCGTCGACCGGGCGATGACCGCCCGGCTGCGCTTCCCGACCGGTGCGACCGGTGAGCTCGTCACCAGCATGTGGTCGCGGCACCTGCTCTCACTGTCGATGCGGGTCACCGGCGAGACCGGCTGGCTGCGCGTGTTCAACTACGTGATGCCCGCCATGTACCACCGGCTGACCTGGCACGCCGGTGGGCGTACCCACCGGGAGCGGGTGCCGGGGGACGCGACGTACACCTACCAGTTGCGCGCCTTCGCCGCGGCGGTGCGCACCGGGGCTCCGGTACCGACCTCGGCCCGCGACGCGGTCGCGAACATGCGGGTCATCGACGACATCTACCGCACGGCCGGCCTGGCGCCCCGCGACTAGGAACACCGGCCCGCACCCCGAGGAGGCACCGACCACCTCGACGTTGCGCGGAGTCGCCCGCATCGGCTGATCGCCGGGTACTGTGGCGCCGAGGCCGGATCCGAGGATTGACGATCTCTCCGCCCTAAAGGGACGGAGATTCCCTCCACACTGCGCGTGGAACACGCGGCGTCTGGGCGGATTCCTGCTTCCCGGCGCGGCGCCGGCACGGATGCCGGTCTTACCTGCGCTCCACAGGCGTTTAGGCTCTCCCAGCGTCCCTGGGCGAGCACGTTGCGGGCCGCGTTGATG
>DASXOA010000439.1:0-7869 GCA_036494675.1 Rugosimonospora sp. | reverse complement strand
CGGCGCGGCCATCAACCTGGCCACCCAGCGGCCGGCCGAGGACGAGATCCGCAAGTCGGTCGAGGCGGTGCTCGACACGCCGGACTACCGGCACAGCGCGCGGCGGCTGCAGGCCGACATCGCCGGCCAGGACGCGTAGGCGGGGATCGCGGCAACCGTCGACGAGCTACTCGAACGGGCCGGAAACAGCGTTAGCGGTGCGGCGTGGGCGCGGCATGCCCGTGCGCCTTGCCGGACCCACCCGGGTCGGGGGTGGCTGTGACGGTCGGCTCGTGATGGCTGGGTGCGTCCGTCGCGGTGTCCCGCTTGCCGTTCCCGGACAACACGTGGGCGCAGAAGGAGGCGATGCTCGGCTGACCCTTGGCCGCCGCCGTCAGGGCAGCCAGGAGCGGGCCGGGCACGGTGCCCCCGTGCGGGCCCTTCCGCGCCGCGTCCCACGCCTGGCACAGCGCGAGCGGGGACGAGTGGCTCGGATCGGTGGCGCCGGGGGTCATACCGGTCCAGGTCGGGGCGGCCGGCCGGCGGGAGGCGACGGCGCTTGCCGAGCCGATACCCGACGGTCGTCCGGTCGCGACCGGTGCCGGAATCCCCAGCGGGGACAGCAGGTCGTGGGCGCGCCACTGCACGGTCGCCGGCAGCCTGTCGGTCTTTGCCGCGAGCACTGTGCCGCCGGTCATCAGCACGGCCACCACGGCGGCCACCCGCACCACGAGCATCCCGGCCGACTGCCGGCGGCCGGGGCGTCGCCTCTCGCCGGGCTTCCCGGCCGGTACGGCATCGTGCCGGCTCGCGACGAACCGAGCCACCGCGCTCCGCTCTCCGGCCAGTTCCTCCGGCGTCCCCGGGGCGCGGGCCGCATCGAGCAACGCACCCAGCCCCAGGTATTCGGGGTCGGGTGTGCCACCGGCCAACAGCCGGTCGGCCTCGGGCCGGTCCAGCCGACGGTTCCGCCACGTACGCATCGCGTTCATAAGAGCGGCCGCGCGGGCCACCGCGTTACACCTCCCGGTCCCGGGCCATCCCGGAACTGCCGCGACCGCGTCGGTACGCGGTCGGAACCTCGGACCTCGGAACCGCGTCGGATACGCGAAAGGCGCCGCCACGGAAAACCGAGGCAACGCCGGATCCACATCGAGGCGCCACCGTCGACGGTCGCGGCGGCGCCCCGGCGTGCGTTGCGGAGTATCCGCGGGATAGTCAGCGGGACGCGGTGGCCGATTCCTGGCCGCGCAGCCGCCGGATCCAGCCGTGCGCGGTGTGTCGCGGGACACCGTAGTGGTCGGCCACGGCCGCGGCGTTGCCCGCCTGCCCGTACACGGTGGCGAAGTCGTCGGGCATGCGGCGGTACGCCCGCTCGCCGGCGGCGGCAACGGTGGTGGCGCGGGTGGTGGACTTCTTGGCCGGGGCCGCCTTCGCCGTCTTCTTCGCCATGGCCGCGTCGGCCGTCGACGACTGCGCGCTCGACCTCGCCGAGGTGCCGGCGCGGCGACCGCGAGACTTCGCGGTGGTGGCCGGTGCCGGTGCGGCCTCCGCCGCCGCGGCCTTCTTGCCCGGTGCCCGTCGCGTGGTCGCGCGCGTCGCCTTCGATGCCGACTTCGTCGCGGGGGCCGTCGACTTCGCCGCACCCGGCGCGGACTTCGCCGTTGCCTTCGACGCCGACTTCGTCGCGGTGGACGCCGACTTCGCCGCGCGAGAAGCGGACTTCGTCGTTGCCTTCGTGGCGGTGGAGGTCGCCTTCGCCGGGCTGGCCGGTGCGTCGGCGGCCGCGGACACGGCGACCGGTGCCGCCTCGATCTCGTGCCTCGGCGCGGTGAGCACGGGAGTCGGCGCGCCGGGCGTGATGGCCTGCAGCAGCAGGTCGTAGTCGATGGCGGGCACCGCACCCGTCGACAGGATGTTGCCGGCGTGCAGATGCAGGTCGGTGAGCGTGACGTTGCCGCCGGAGGTGTCCAGCCGGAGCGTGGTGGTTGTCGCGCTGTTGTCGTCGGGAGTGATGGTGATGGTGTACGAGGTCACGGTTGCTGCCTTCGGGTCGGGTGCGCGTCGGGCGCGCTGTGCCTGGGATGCTTGTGTGGCTGGCGTACGCCGCGGTGGGTTTGCACGCCTGCCGCAGTGCTGGCCGCCAACCTACCCCGACGATTGTTGCGGTATCAACATCTCGCGGAAAAAGCGTGGTACGACACGAATCCGCCGGTGACGGTTCGGATCAGGACTTCGCGGGGTTACCGCCTGCCCGGCGCACCAGTTCGTTCGCCTCTCCGTGCGGCAGATCGGCGGTGCCGAGAAGGTCGGTGGCGATGGCCCGGATCTGGGCCACCACGGCGCTACCCGAGAAGCTCAGGCCGTTGCGGTATGCCGCGGCCGCCTCGGCGACCGCCTGCACCGACAGGTCCGCGACGCGGCTGTTGGGATTCGAGGCGAGCAGAGATTTGCGTACCTCGTCGGTCGCCTCGGCCAGCGTGTACACGGACTTGGACAGATCCTCGGGTATCGGCTCCTCGTCTCTGATCATCGTGACGGCCCGGCGGGCCAGTACCCGCGCGTTGCTCAGCGCTCGTTCGAGGTAATCGGCGGCATCCTTGTACTTGCCCAGCGCGCTGCGGGAGCGCCAGCGCAGCGGCGCCACCCGGGCGGTCTCACGGCTTTCCGGCAGGGCGTCGCGGAACTGGGACACCGTTACGCCGGCATTCTGGAGCCGGGTGAGCGCCTCGTCCGCCTTGTTCGCGTCCCGGGCACCCATCGCGTGCGCGGTCTCGGCCAGGCCGTCGGCGAGCGCCGTACACGCCGGCCCCGCCTTCCTCGACACGGCCGCCACCGGGTTGGCCGGAAGCAGCAGGGCGCTCACGCCGAGGGCGATCAGGCCGCCGATGAGGGCGTCCTCGAACCGCAGATAGTAGATGCCCTTCGCGGGCGGAGACAGGGTGGCGATGAGGACCGAGGACGACGCGGCGTTAGATACGACCGCGGGCGTACCGCCGACGAACACCGCGAGGATCGTGGCGAGGAAGACCGCGATGCCGAGCTGCCAGGCACCCGTACCGATCGCGAAGATCAGGGTATCGCCGATGAAGATGCCGAGGGCTACTCCGAAAACCAGTTCGGCGGTACGGCGCAGCCGCTGCCCGACCGAGATGTCCAGCACGATGACGGCGGAGATGGGGGCGAACACCGGCTGCGGGTGGTGCAGCAGGTTGTTGGCGAACAGCCAGGACAGCGCCGCCGCGACCCCGGCCTGCACGGCGAGGATGGCGCTGGTCCTGGTGCGCCGCCCTCGCTGGCGGAGCCCGGACTCGGTGCGCAGCCGCAACTGGGCCAGGAGTTCTTCCGGCGAGGCCCCGAAAAGACGGTGTCCCTGTCCGCCGCGGGGTCCGCGAGCCATGGCTTCGAGCCTAGGCGTGAGCCGGCGGCCCCGGCGGCGGATTGGAAAGCCTGGCTGGGAACGGCACGCCGGCTCCGGCTGGCGTTCGCCGGCGGCGCACCGGATCCGGCCGCCGGACGCTCAACCGCGCATCGACTCGGGCGGCCCGATCGTCGCAGCCTCCGGACCGAACCGTTCGATGTACCCGGCGTTGACCTGTGCCCAGCCGTCGAGCCGGTCGTCGGGCGCAGGCTCGCCGTCCAGGTGGCCGCGGAGCAGATCCAGGCAGACGTGCCAACCTGCCGCGTCCCGCGCCGCCTTGCCCTGCTCGTCGAACACGTCCACCAGGGTCAGCACGGTACCGTCGCCGTCCGGGCGCAGTTCGAACCGCAGCGTGTCGCCGCCCCACTCGATCTCCATGAGGGAGGGCGGCTGGTACGCGATCATCCTGCCGGTGAACGCCGGCCCCACGTTCTCCGGATGCGCGAAGCGCAGCGCGGCGCCGGCCGTCCGGTCTCCCTCGATCGTCGTCGGGAACCAGGCGAGCAGGTGCTCCGGTTCCGTCAGCGCCCGCCACACCTTCTCCCGCGGGTGCGCCAGCCTCCGGGAGAACCGCAGCCGCCAGCGGTCTCCGCTTCGTTCGAGTTCGCCATCGGTCCTCATGCCCACAGAATTCCCGACCGGTTATATGCCTGTCAAGGCATTCGGCGCATCAAAGCGTCCGGAGCATCAAAGCGTCCGGCCTGTCAAAGCGTCCGGCCTTTCCTGCTCACTCCGCGCGTCGCGCCGCCGCCGGGTCATCCGGCGAGCTCGGCCAGCATCCCCTCGCAACTACGCACGACGGTACGCGCCGCGCCCTGCTGAGCATGACTGAAAAGTGGGTTCTCGGCGTGTTCCAACCACCGGTCCAGTGCCTGCGTTCCCAGTGTCCACAGTTGCGCGCCGGTTGCCTGTTCATCTGCTGCCAATCGCGTCGAAACATCCGTGCCTTCCATCCCGATGAGGCGTTGCGCCTCCGTTTCCAGCGCAGAAGGCAGCCGGGTACGCCCGCTGCGCAGTGCGGCCATCAGCCGGAGTTCGCGGAATTCGTGGGCTCCGGCGACCGTACGTTCGAGTTCCGCCGCCAGCCGATCGGAACCCGGTCGCGGCTCGGCGCCCAGCACGAACTCCAACGCGAGCAGGGCCGACCGCGCCTTGAGCAGGCCGCGCCGTTCCACGAACAGCTGCCTGATCGACTCGCGCAGCTCAGCGAGGCCACTGCGGCGCATCAGCTGGCTCGCCAGGGCGCCCAGGTCACCGCAGCCCTGCCGGATCAGCGTGGTCGCCAGTCGTACACCGACGATGCCGAGCCGGTTCAGCAGATCCTGGCGCACCGCCAGGGTCGCGACGGTGTCGGACGCGCCCAGGAACCGGTCGGTGGACAGCAACAGCTCATCCAGTTGGCTCCGCTCGATCGCGGCCAGCGGGGCCAGCGCCGCGTACTGGGGCTCCCGCATTGTGCGTCCGGCCTCGGCCATCAGCCCGGCGACGGCGATGACGTTCTGGCAGAGCGCACGCATCCGCACGTCGCGGCGGTGCCGCCGGGCGATCTGCTTCGCCGCCAGCAGCGCGTCGACCCGCCCTCCGCCGACCTCGTCGGCGCGGGACAGCACGAGGATGGTGTTCACCGGGGCGAACCGGCTCACCGGGGTCTCGGGCGCGAGGCGTAGCGCGTTGAGTTCGGTGCCGGGCGCGCGCCGGGCCAGATACAGCACGGCATCGGCTTCCCGGGCAACTCTGTCCATGATGGACTGACCGGCCGGCGTGGCGGTGTTGGAGGCACCGACCGCGGGGGTGTCGATGAGGATCGTGTGGCGCAGCGTACGGGTCGGCCAGTCCACCACGATTTCGTTGAGGTCCTCGGGCGTCCCGGGCGGCGGATCGAGGTGCAGCCAGCGGTCGAGCCGGCTCACCGGTACGTCGTGGACCGATTCGTGCGCCGAGTGCAGCGCGGCGCGCGGCTGGGCACCGTCCTGGTACCAGACAAAGGCATCCGCCGCACCGTCGACCTCGACCGGCGCGACGCCCTCGCCGACGATCGCGTTGACGAGCGTGGACTTCCCGGCCTGGGGCGGCCCGGTGATGGCGATCCGCAGTGGTTCCTCGAACCGCTGGAGGTGGTGCTGGAGCCAGCGGGACGCGCGGGGGCTGTCGCCGTACAGGGTGAGGGACTCGTTGAGCAGACCCCAGACCTGGTCCTCCAGTCGGGTACCGCTCACGCCGCGACTGCCTTCGTCGTGGTCGCCGGGACCACCGCGAGCGCGTTGGCGCGGTCGTGCAGCCGGCGCAGGTCCTCAAGCTCCCGCTGGAGTTCGCGGTCGTGCCGGTCCCGCTCCGAGAGATCCCGGTCGGCCACCTGCTTCGCGGTCCTGGCCGACTCCAGGATGCTCTCCTGCAGATCCTCGGCGAGCGCCGCGAAGTGATCGCGCAGCTTGCGCTGAACCTGGCGGGTGACGTCCTTGCAGTCCTTGCTGAACGAGAGGAAGAAGTCCTCGACGTGACGCTGCACGGCGGCCTTCGCCAGGCCCTGGCGCCGCAGCAGCCGGGACTCGCCCTCGTCCTTCAGGCTCTTGCCACCGAACAGGGCGCCGGCGCCCAGCGACACCACGTTGATCAGTGGCAGCCCGGCGAGGCTGGTCGCGAGACCGAACATCACGACGCCGCCGTACGAGCCACGCAGCCCGGTGTACACCTTCTGGGTGAACGTGAAGCGTCCGATGTTCGGCCGCTCCAGATCGGCCACACCGTCGAACAGGTCGTGCCCGATCTGGAAGGTCGACTCGGGGATGATGCTGTGCCGGTACCCGGGGAAGCTGGCCGCGATCTTCTCGGCGATCCAGTTCGAGCGATCCACCAACCAGCCGAAGTTGGCTTCGGCGGCCTCGACGAGGTTCTCCTCCAGCCAGGGCCTGAAGGTCTCCCACACCGCACCGGGGTCGGCGGCGTCGAACACCTCGTCGACCCGGCGCATGATCCGGCGGGTCCGGTCGCGCAGGTCGTGCTCGATGTCTGAGCTCAGGTCCGAGATCTGATCCGACAGCGAGTTCTGCCACCGGGTGGACAGCCGTCGCAGGTCGTCGAGTTGGCGTTGGGCCTCGCTGAGCTCCGAGGCGGCGCCGGAGACCAGCGCGCCGTCCAGTGCGAAGCGACGGGCGCGCAGTGGCACGCACAACTGCTCCACGACAGTGCCGGCGATGGTGCGCGCGGTGTGCGGTGCCAGCGACTCGGACTTGGTGCGCAGGTCGTGTTGCAGCCGTGCGACCAGTTCGGGAAAGCCGGACTCCGCGTTGAGCTTGCGGTCGTTGGTGCGCGCGGCACGCAGTCGCAGCGTGGCGGAGACCGGGATGACGGTGGCCGGGATGCCGGCATCGGCGAGGCGTTCGCGGTTCTGCTCGGCGGTCCGGCGCCACTGGGTGGCAATGTCGATCTTGCTGAGGGCCACGATCACCTGGGGACAGGTCCGCACGGCGTACGCCAGGAACGCAAGCTCCACATCGGACAGTAGCCGGTTCGCGTCCGATACCAGGAGGACAGCGTCGGTGTGGCCGACCCAGGCGGCGTCGAGGCCTCCTCCGGTGGCCCAGCCGGCGTCCAGCCCCGGAGTGTCGATCAGCACCAGGCCGGCGGTCAGCAGTTCGCGGGGGATACCGATCTCGGCGCGGTGGAACTTGCCGGCTCCGGAGACTCCGCTGGCGAGTTGCTCGATCGGTACGGCCACCCGTTCGGTGGCCGCCGCGTCGCGGTCGGGTACGGCGGTCGGCCCGGTGACGAGGGCGGCACACGGGGCGTCGGCGTGCTGGATCACCGAGGGGACGGTGGTCGTGGAATCGTCTCCCACGGCACAGACCGGGGCATTGAGCATCGCGTTGATGAGCTGGCTCTTGCCCTGCCCGGCCTCGCCGACGACCAGCACGCGCAGCTTCGGATCGAGTAGTTGTGCGCGTTTCTGCTGCAATTGGTGCACCAGATCCGCGCGGCTCTGCGCGGCGCAGGCACGGATGGTGTCGTCGAGTACGTCAAGCCAGAGCGGAACCATCACCCATCCCAACTCGTGGCAGGGGCCGGAGCCGACCGATGTGGTCGGCTCCGGCCGGGGTGCCACGCTCGCACACCTGTGAAACGGGCTGCCTGAGGAAGCCAGCCGATTCTGGGAGCAATCTTGCCTGAACGTACCGACTAGAGCAGCGGGATGCCGAGCAGGTGGTCGCTGCTGTGGTCGGTCGCGTCGGGTGCGTGCGTGACCTGACCCACCAGGTCGCTGACTCCGTTCGGCGCCAGCGCGCCGGTGGCGTGCAGGGAGGCCTGCGCGGAGTCGGCGCTCGTGCTGACGCTGCCGTCACCGGACAGCAGACCCCCGGCGAGACCGCCGTTGGTCACGCCGCTGAGGTCGAGCCCGTGGCCGTCCAGCACCTGGTTGACGCTGCCGGTCACACCCTGGGTCACGCCGCCGAGGGTGCTGTTGAGGGCACCGG
>DASXOA010000438.1:0-8410 GCA_036494675.1 Rugosimonospora sp. | reverse complement strand
CCCCCCGCTGGGAAGGGACGGGCAGGCAATCTTCGCGAGTTGGTTCCGCGTTGTCACCCTGCCCAACGAGCACGCCGGACCCGAGGTTTCGGGGTCGGCCGCGACCGGACGTTTCCGCCGGCCCGCCCGACCGCCGGCCGCGAATCCGCCAGGCCGCCCGACCGGCGGGCCGCCAAGCCGCCCGACCGGCGGGCCACCCGACCGGCGGATCCGACCGACCGCCAGGCCGACCGGCGGGCCACCCGACCGGCGGGCCAGCGGATCCGATCAGGCCGCGAGCTTGCGCGCCAGGTTGGTGTCCAGCGCGTTCATGAACTCGTCCGTCGACAGCCAGGGCGCGTCCGGCGCGATCAGCAGCGCCAGGTCCTTCGTCATCTGGCCGCCCTCGACCGTCTCGACGCAGACCTGCTCCAGCTTCTTGGCGAAGTCGCTGACCGCCGGGGTGCCGTCCAGCGTGCCCCGGTGCGCCAGGCCCCGGGTCCACGCGAAGATCGACGCGATCGGGTTGGTCGACGTCTTCTGGCCCTTCTGCCACTGCCGGTAGTGCCGGGTGACCGTGCCGTGCGCCGCCTCCGCCTCGACCGTCTTGCCGTCGGGGGTCATCAGCACCGAGGTCATCAGGCCCAGCGAACCGAAGCCCTGAGCGACCGTGTCGGACTGCACGTCACCGTCGTAGTTCTTGGCGGCCCAGACGAAGCCACCCTCCCACTTCAGCGCCGCGGCCACCATGTCGTCGATGAGCCGGTGCTCGTAGGTGATGCCGGCCGCCGCGAAATCGGCGGCGAACTCCGCCTCGAACACCTCGGCGAACAGGTCCTTGAACCGGCCGTCGTACGCCTTGAGGATGGTGTTCTTGGTCGACAGGTACACCGGGTACTTGCGGGCCAGGCCGTACCGGAACGACGCGCGGGCGAAATCCCGGATCGAGTCGTCGTAGTTGTACATGCCCATGGCCACGCCGCCGCCGGGGAACTTCGCGACCTCCAGTTCCATGGGAGCGCTGCCGTCCTCCGGCGTGTAGGTGATCGTCACCGTGCCCGGTCCGGGCACCACGAAGTCGGTCGCCTTGTACTGGTCGCCGTGCGCGTGGCGGCCGATGACGATCGGCTTGGTCCAGCCGGGTACGAGCCGGGGCACGTTGGACATGATGATCGGCTCACGGAAGACCACGCCGCCGAGGATGTTGCGGATGGTCCCGTTCGGGGAGCGCCACATCTTCTTCAGCCCGAACTCGGCGACCCGCGCCTCGTCGGGGGTGATGGTGGCGCACTTGACGCCGACACCGTGGCGCTTGATGGCATTGGCAGCGTCGATGGTGACCTGGTCGTCGGTCTGGTCACGGTACTCGATGCCGAGGTCGTAGTACTCCAGCTCGACATCCAGGTACGGCAGGATCAGCTGGTCGCGGATCTGCTTCCAGATGATGCGGGTCATCTCGTCGCCGTCGAGTTCAACGACGGGGTTGGTCACCTTGATCTTCGCCACCGCGGCGCTCCCTCCGGAAACCGGCGCTTAAACAGTACGAGCGTACTGGTCGAAACAGTACGAGCGTACTGCACGCCGCCCCGATGGTGACCCGCCGGGGCGGCGCATTGCTGTCAGGCGCATCGCCCTCAGGCGCACTGCCCTCAGGCGCACTGCCCTCAGAGGTTGGCGACGTCCGCCTGCTTGGCCCGTACAGCCTCGGCTGCCCCCTTGAGCGCGGCCGCCTCGTCGTCGGTGAGCGGGGTCTCGACCACCCGGCGCACGCCGGTGGCGCCCAACTCCGCCTGCACACCGAGGTACACGCCGGAGATGCCGTACTCGCCGTCCACCCAGGCGCACACCGGCCAGACCTCACCGGAGTCCTGCGCCACGGCACGCGCCATCTTCGCGGCCGCCGCCGACGGGGCGTAGTACGCCGAACCGGTCTTCAGCAGCGCGACCACCTCGGCACCGCCGTTGCGGGTCCGGACCACCAGCTCCTCGATCTTCTCCGCCGACAGCAGCGAGGACAGCGGCTTGCCGTCCACCGTGCACTGCGACGGGACCGGGACCATGGTGTCGCCGTGCGAACCCAGGGTCAGCGTCTTGACCGACTTGACCGGGACGCCCAACTCCTCGGCGACGAAGTTGGTGAACCGGGCGGTGTCCAGCACGCCGGCCTGGCCCAGCACCCGGTTGCGCGGGAAGCCGGTGGCCAGTTGGGTCAGCGCGGTCATCTCGTCGAGCGGGTTGGAGACCACGATGACGACCGCGTTCGGCGCGTACTTGGCGATGTTCTCGCCGACGCTGCGGACGATCTTCGCGTTGACCTCGAGCAGGTCCATCCGGCTCATCCCCGGCTTGCGGGGCAGGCCGGCCGTGACCACGACGACGTCGGAGCCCTCGATGGCCTCGTACCCCTCACCGTTCGGTCCGGTGGTGGCGCCGACGACCTTGGTCTCGAAGCCCTCGATCGGGCGGGACTGGTTGAGGTCCAGGGCGATGCCCGCCGGCTTGCCCTCGATGATGTCGGTCAGCACGACGGTCTCGAACACGTCGTACTCGGCCAAGCGCTGCGCGGTGGTGGAGCCGTAGAAACCGGCACCCACGACGGTGACCTTCTTGCCCATGGATCACGCACTCCCACTGAGAAGATTGAGATGAGTCGCACCATAACGCGGTTCGGGGCGGTCGGACCGACCGGGTCGGGCCGTGTGGCGATCCCCACGCAGCGCTCGGCCCGCTTACAGTCAATGCGCGCGGACACCCCGGCCGCGCCCGCCCCTCGGTCAGTGATCCTGACCTCACGGAAGGTAACCACCCCGATGAGTTGAGCAATCATCGCCGCCGATGGGGCGGGACGGAAATTGCCCAAAACACCGCCGTAGCAACCGGTCGGACGAAGCGGCTGTCTGGGATTCAAGCCGGCTAATACCCAGGCCGGCAAGGAAACCGACATGTCCGCTACGTCCCCAGTAACAATCTTTATCAGGCAAAGCGCCACCCTCGCAAGTGATAATTGATCTTCTGTTATTGATTCGTAATGGTTGGGTCGTCCCCTCGACCGCGACCCGTCTCGCCGAGCATCGCGCGGCGTCGTTCGGTCCCGATCCCGAACACGCAGCGTGAGTAGATGAGGAGACTCCTCCATGAGAGTTCACCGGCTGGCCACCGCCTGGATCACCCTCCCGGTCGCGGTCATCCTGGCTGCCACCGCCTGCGACACGGGAAACCTCAGCGCGACGGCCGGAACCGGTGCCGCAACCGCGGTCACCATCGGCATCGCGGAGCCGGAACACCTGGTACCCACGGACACCGTGGAGAGCAACGGTTTCCAGGTGATCAGCTCGCTCTACACCCCACTGGTGCGCTTCGACGACAGCGGGAAGCCGGTGCTGGACCAGGCCGCGGCGGCATCGATCACCAGCAAGGACAACAAGGTGTGGACCGTGAAGCTCAGAGACGGCTTCACCTTCCACAACGGCCAGAAGGTCACCTCGGACAGCTACATCAAGGCCTGGAACTACGGCGCGTACGGCCCGAACGCTCAGATCGGCACCGACTTCTTCAGCCGGATCCAGGGATACGACGACATGCAGGTGCCGGCGAACGGCAAGGGCAAGCCGAAGGCCCGGACGCTGTCCGGCGTGAAGAAGATCGATCCCCTGACCATCCAGATCACCCTCGCCGCGCCGTTCCCGGAGTGGGAGAAGGTGCTCGGGTACAACGTCTTCTACCCGCTGCCCGACGCCGCGTACGCCGCCGACGGCACGCTGACCCAGGCGTACGAGGACAACCCGATCGGGGACGGCCCGTTCCAGATCAAGGGATCCTGGAACCACAACCAGAGCATCGACGTCACGGCGTACCCCAACTACCCGCTGGACAAGCCGAAGGTCGACGAGATCGACTTCAAGATCTACCAGGACCAGGACACCGAGTACGCCGACCTGCAGGCCGGTGAGCTGGACGTCGAGCCGCAGATCCCGTCGGACAAGCTGGCCAGCGCGCAGACCGACCTCGGCGATCGGATGAAGGAGACGCCGTCGTCGTACTTCGGGTACATCTCGGTGCCCACCTACGACCCGGCGTACCAGAACGTGAACGTGCGCAAGGCGATCTCGATGGCCATCGACCGGCAGCAGATCATCGACAAGATCTTCCTGGGTTCGTACGCACCCGCGACGTCCTGGGTGTCCCCGGTGGTGGAGGGCGCACGGGCCAACACCTGCGGCGACGCCTGCAAGTACAGCCCGGTTCAAGCGAAGCAGATGTACGACGCGGCTCACGGCCCCAAGAAGCTCCAGCTGTTCTACAACGCGGACGGCGGCCACAAGGAGTGGGTCGACGCGGTCTGCAACCAGTTGGACAACAACCTGGGCGTGCAGTGCACCGGCTCACCGGTCGTCCAACTCGCCGACCTGCGTAAGCAGGCCAGAGCCCACACGCTCAAGGGGATGCTGCGCGGGGCGTGGGCCTTCGACTACCCGTCGATCGAGGACTACCTGACCCCGATCTACAAGAGCGGTGCCGCGTCGAACGACTCGCAGTACGACAGCCCGCAGTTCGACCAGGCGATCGCGCAGGCGGACAGCGCGCCGGACGAGGCCACCGCCATCAAGGGGTACCAGAAGGCCGAGGACATCATCGCCACGGACATGCCGACCATCCCCATGTGGTTCAAGCAGAACATCTACGGCTACTCGACCGGGATGAAGAACGTTGACATGGACCTGTTTGCCAACGTCAATGTGATGACGCTCCAGCGAAACTGACCGGAGCGCCTCGACCCGGAGACGTGAATGCTCAGATACATCGTGCGCCGGCTACTCCAGATGATCCTGGTCTTCGTCGGCACCACCTTCGTCGTGTACGCCCTCATGTTCGCCGCCGCCAGCGACCCGATCCAGGCGCTGGTCGGCGAGCGGCCGGTCAGCCCCGCATTACGCGCGTCGCTCACCGCGCGGTACCACCTGAACGATCCGTTCATCGTCCAGTACCTGCGGTACCTGGGGAATCTGCTGCGCGGCGACCTCGGTACCCAGATCAGCGGCCGGCCGATCTCCCAGCTGATGGGGCAGGCCTGGCCGTACACGCTGCGGCTGTCGGCCCTGGCGCTACTGGTCGTCATCGTGGTCGGGATCGGTGCCGGCCTGGTGTCCGGGATGCGTCGCGGCGGCATCTTCGACCACGGCACCCTGATCCTGACCCTGGTGCTGATCGGCATCCCGGTCTTCGTGCTGGGTTTCAACCTCCAGTACCTGCTGGGGGTCAAGTGGAAGGTGCTGCCGGTGACCGTCGGCCCGGACGCGGGCCTGACCGCCTACCTCCTCCCGGCGTTCATCCTGGCGTCCGTCGCACTGGCGACCGCGGTCCGGCTCACCCGCACATCGATCATGGAAAACCTCCGCTCGGACTATGTGCGCACCGCGAACGCCAAGGGCCTGCCCCGGCGCCGGGTCGTCGGCGTGCACGTGCTGCGTAACTCGCTGATCCCGGTGGTCACGTTCATCGGCATCACGATCGGCGAGCTGATGGCGGGCGCGGTGGTGACCGAGCGCATCTTCAACATCCCCGGCATCGGCTACCAGCTGTACCAGGGCATCCACCTCCAGGACGGGCCGACAGTGGTCGGCATCGTCAGCGTCCTGGTGATCGTCTACCTGATCAGCAGCCTGGTCGTCGACCTCCTGTACGCCGTGCTCGACCCGAGGATCCGTTATGAGTGAGCGAACCGCATGAGCGATCTGGACACCATCGTCTCCTCGACGGGTCTGCCGGGCACCGCACCACCGACCGGCGGGGCGGACGGCGGCCCGCCGCGCGGTCTCGCCGGTGACGCCTGGCGCGACCTGCGCGGCAAACCGATCTTCTGGATCGCCGCCACGTTCGTCGTGCTGTTCCTGCTCATGGCGGCCGTACCGCGGATCTACACCTCGATCAGCCCGAGCGCCTGCGATCTGTCCCACTCGCAGGACGCGCCGAGCGCCCACCACTGGTTCGGCACCGACCTGCAGGGCTGCGACGTCTACGCCCGCACGATCTACGGAGCCCGCGCCTCGATCCTGGTCGGCGTCCTGTCCACCCTGGTCTCCGGGGTGCTCGCCCTGGTCGTCGGGATGGTGGCGGGCTACTACGGCGGCTGGATCGACGCCCTGCTGACCCGGATCATCGACATCGTGCTGGGCATCCCCCTGCTGCTCGCGGCGATCGTGTTCAGCCGCTCGTTCGGCACCCGCAACCTCGGGATCTGGCCGGTCGTGCTGGTACTCGGCGCGCTCGGCTGGACCACCGGTGCCCGGGTCGTACGGTCCTGCGTGATCAGCGCGAAACAGCAGGACTACGTGCAGGCCGCCCGCATGCTCGGCGCCGGCAACCGCCGGATCATGTTCCGGCACATCCTGCCGAACACCGTCGCGCCGTTCACCGTCGTGCTCACGATCGCGCTCGGCGTGTTCATCGCGACCGAGGCCACGCTGTCGTTCCTCGGCACCGGCCTCAAGCCGCCCGCGATCTCCTGGGGCGACGACATCTCCGCCGCGCAGGGTCGGTTCTACCAGGCTCCCTGGCCACTGCTGTTCCCGGCCGGCTTCCTGGCCCTGACCGTGGTGGCGTTCAGCATGCTCGGCGAGTCCGTGCGTGAGGCATTCGATCCGAGGCTGCGATGACCCCCCTCCTCGACGTACGGGACCTCTTCGTCGAGTTCCGTACCCGCGACGGCGTCGCCAACGTCCTCAACGGCGTCAGCTACCACCTCGACCCCGGTGAGGTCCTGGCCGTACTCGGCGAGTCCGGCTCCGGCAAGTCGGTGAGCGCGCAGACCATCATGGGCATCCTGGACACCCCACCGGCCCACGTCGCCGGCGGTCAGGTGTTCTACCAGGGCCGGGATCTGCTCCGGCTGCCCGAGGCGCAGCGGCGGCGGGTACGCGGACGCGAGATCGGGATGATCTTCCAGGACGCGTTGTCCGCACTCAACCCGGTGTTCTCGGTCGGCTTCCAGATCGCCGAGGCGCTGCGCCACGGCGGGGGCCTGTCCCGGGCGGACGCGCGCAAGCGGGCGGTGGAGCTGATGGATCTGGTACGGATTCCCGGCGCCCGGCAGCGGGTCAGGGACTATCCGCACCAGTTCTCCGGCGGCATGCGGCAACGCATCATGATCGCCATGGCGCTGGCGCAGCGGCCGAAGGTGCTCATCGCCGACGAACCGACGACCGCGCTGGACGTGACGGTCCAGGCGCAGATCATGGACCTCCTCGCCGAACTGCGCAGGGACCTCGGCATGGCGATGATCCTGATCACGCACGATCTCGGCGTGGTGGCCGACGTCGCGGACCGGATCGTGGTCATGTACGCCGGCCGGATCGTCGAGCAGTCCGACGTGTACCAGCTGTACAAGTCGCCCGGGCACCCGTACACGAGGGGGTTGCTCGGGTCCGTACCCCGGCTGGACGCGAAGGGTACGCCGTTGTCCACCATCAGGGGCCTGCCGCCGAGCCTGATGCGGATCCCGAGCGGTTGCCCGTTCCACCCGCGCTGCCCGCACGCGCGTGAGGTGTGCCGCTCGACGGTCCCGCCGCGCGTCCCGCTCGGGATCGGGCGCTACAGCGCCTGCCACTTCGCGAGAGAGGTTGTCGATGGTCTCCTCGGCTGAGCCGTTCATCCGGGTGGAGAACCTGGCCAAACACTTCGGTGTGGCGGGTGCGGCCCCGTCCGGCCGGGGCGGCGACCGGCCCGGCCACGGCCGGTCCCGCGGCCGGGCCAGGCGGCAGGCCGGCGCGATCAGGGCGGTCGACGGGGTCTCGTTCGAGCTGTACCGGGGCGAGACGCTCGGCGTGGTCGGCGAATCCGGCTGCGGCAAGTCCACGCTGGCCAGGCTGCTGATGCTGCTGGAGCGGCCGACCGCGGGCCGGGCGTACCTGGAGGGCCGGGACATGTTCAAGATGTCCGGTGCCGAACTGCGCCGGCTGCGCCGCCGGGTACAGATGGTCATGCAGGATCCGTACACGTCGTTGAACCCGCGGATGACGGTCGGCGACATCGTCGGCGAGCCGTACGAGATCCACCCCGACGTCGCGCCGCGCGGCGAACGGCGCCGGCGCGTCCAGCAACTGCTGGAGCACGTCGGCCTGAACCCGGAGCACATCAACCGGTACCCGCACCAGTTCTCCGGCGGTCAGCGCCAGCGCATCGGCATCGCCCGGGCGCTCGCCCTGCGACCCGAAGTGATCATCTGTGACGAGCCGGTATCCGCGCTGGACGTGTCCATCCAGGCACAGGTGATCAACCTGCTGGAAGGGCTGCAGGACGAGTTCGGGCTCTCCTACATCTTCATCGCACACGACCTGTCGGTGGTCAGGCACATCTCCGACCGGGTCGCGGTGATGTACCTGGGCAAGTTCCTGGACGTCGGCACCGAGGACGAGATCTACACGCGGCCGACCCA
>DASXOA010000437.1:0-17068 GCA_036494675.1 Rugosimonospora sp. | reverse complement strand
CCCGCGCGTACCGTGGTGGCCGGCAGTTCGACGGACAGGCCACCCGCCGTGGCCGACCAGTGCGCGTCGACGGGGTGGTGGTCGACGCTCACCCGTACCTGGCGCACCCCGTGCGACCCGACCGCCAGCTGCACCTGGTTCAGCCGCAGTGAACCGGCGGACACCTGGATGGTGTCGGCCTGGTCGGCTCCGCGCACGCGCTGGCTCAGCGTGCCGTAGCTGGTGCCGGCGGTGAAGAACGACGAGTGGTCGTCCGGCTGCCACTGCGGTTCGAACCCGAGGTCATGGGTCGCGCCGTTGTAGGTGAAGCCCTGCAACGCGGTCAGGACCGACCATCCCGACATGCTCCGGCTGTACCACTGGCCGCATTCCACGTCGCCGAAGGGGTTCCCTGCGCCGTCGCCGGCGGCACACCCGCCGAGGGCCAGGTCGTCGCGCAGCCGCCCGTCGTACCGGTCGGCGGCGGCCTGGACCACGCGCAGCCCGTCGACCACGTCACCCCGCTGGATCATCAGTGCGGCGGAACTGTACTCGGTGCCGGTCCAGGTCTCGTCGTAGTACAGCAACGGGTTGGTCGGTTTGCCACCCCGCGGCCACGTGGTGTTCTTCATGCCGGCGTCGGTCGGCTCCACATAGTCACGGCCATCGGGCGGGCCACTGACGAAACTGGTCTGGAAGTTGTTCGCGAACAGGTTGCGGGCGGCGGTGCCCATGTGCCCGCTGTCGTAGATGTCGCCGAGGCCCAACTGCGTCGACCACCACTGTCCGAGGAGCATGTCGATGTCCGAGCCCGGGCCGTAGGCGACGGTACCGGGCAGGTTCTGCGGCTTCTCCTCGTAGTAGTCGCCATTCCACAGCAGGTTCTCCTGGTTGGCGCGGCCGGTGTCGTAGAGAGTCCGGTAGCTGGTGTTCGCCGCGGCGTCGCCGGCCACCTGTGCCATCTGCGCGGTGGCGTTCACCGCCGCGAGGTAGAGGCTGCCGAGCCAGGAGCCGGTACCGCTCTCCGACGAGTCCAGCGTGGTGTATTGCGCGCCGGCGAGGATGCCGTCGCGGTCGGGGTCGTTCGCTGTGACGAGGTAGTTCATGGCACCCTGGATCTTGCCCCAGTACCGCTTCAGCCACGCAGTGTCGCCGGTCTGTTCATAGGTGCGGTACGCGGACAGGATGACTCCGGCCTGGCCGTCGAAGGCGACGCCGTAGTTGTCGGTACTGGTGTCGTACCGGTACGGCAGCAGCCCGTCCGGCTTCTCCGCGTCGAGCCACTGACGGGTCCACATCTGCCCGACCTGGGGCCACAGCGCGCTCGCCGTCTGAGCGTACTCCCAGACGTGGTTGGGCATGCCCCAGCAGCACCCGTAGCCTTCCCAGCCGCCGAAGAACCCGTTGCGCGCCCAGAACACCGAGGGCGTGTGCAGCACGGAGATCCCCGAGGTGAGCCGGTCGAGCACGTACTGCGGCAGGTTCGAGCGGTAGACGGTGTCGTGGAACTGCTGAGTCTGCTTCAGCAGGGAGGGCAGGTGCGCCACCGTGTAGGCGTCCACCGCGGCGGCGTTGGGCCACCAGTTGGTGTATTGCTCGCCCTCGCCGCCGAAGTTGCGGGCCGGGTTCGCGGGGAAGTTCCAGCTGAACACGACCGGAATCTTCACCTCGGCGCCCGGCTTGAGCCGCACGGTGGTCGACAGCGCCCCGTCGACCGTGGTGGCAGGGCTCGGGCTGGTCGCGCTCGCCGGCCCGCGGGCGGCGCCGTCGTCAGCGAAGTCGGCGTAGAGCTTGTCCAGGCCCGACCAGGACGCGGTACCCGTCACGTTCGAGGCCAGCATGCTCAGGGCCAGCTTGGGCCCCGTCGGGTCGGGGTCGACGGCGGCGGAGTTGCCGTAGTTGTCCGGTGTCCCGCTCATGAGCAGGCGACCCTGCTGGGCGTCGAGGGTCAATGCGTTGGTGTTGTTGCCGAACCGGGCGTTGGTGTCGCTGGTTGGCCCGCCGATGGTGCCCACGCCGTCGAAGCCGACCGCGTTCTGTTGGGTGGCCATCAGCGACACCGACAGCGGCTGCTTCGTCGGGTTTTTCAGGGTGAAGGAGTAGACGGCGGTCGGGATGGCGGAGTCCTTGAGGTTTCCGGGGATGGTGGGATTGGTGACGTCCTCGCTGACCTGCACCGGCAGGGTCGAGTCGTCGAACTGGTAGTGCGCCATCGGGTATTCGCCCTGGAACGACAGGTCCCGCATGCCGGGGAACGCCCCTTCGCCGCTCGTTTGCAGCGCGCGCACCACGGGCTGGCCGTTGTCGCTGGCAGCACGGACGGCGAAAAAGCTGTTCGGCACGGTACCGGTGTCACGGTCGCGGAAGGTGTCGTCGTGGTTGAAAATCCAGGACTCGTTGCGGGTGCCGTCCCCGAAGTGAAGGATCCCGCCGGCACCGAGCGGCCCCACCGGGAACTCGATGCCGCTGCGCTGGTCGCCGGTGTAGGTCACCGTACTGCCGCGGGCGAACGGATCCTGGTACGGCCGGGCGTACGCGGTGTTCGGGCCCTCGCCTCGGGAGCCGTCGGCGAAGACGGAGACGACGCGGTAGAAGTAGCCGGTCGACGGCGTGGCGCTCCGATCGGTGTACGAGGTTGCCGTGGTGGGCTGCGTCGTGATGAGGGTGTAGCCGCTCGTCTCGTCCGTCGAGCGGTACACGTCGTAGCCCTTGAGCCCGGCGTCCCGCACCGGGTCCCAGCGCAGCGAGACCGCGGTATCCGACCGGTCGGCCGTGACACCGGCGGGCACCGACGGGTAGTTGACCCGGACGTCGTCGATGGTCAGGTGACCCCAGCCGCCGGTCGATTCGTCGACGAGTTGCAGGAACAGGGTCTGGCCGAGGTGCGCCGAGAGGTCCAGCGTCCGGTACAGGAACGGTTCGGCGTCAGTGCCCTGGGTTTTGGCGAGGATCCGGCATCCGTTGGTGGCAGCGGCGTCTGGCAGGCAGGCCGCCACATAGGTCTGCGGCAGGTTGCCGCCGTTGATCAGCAATGTGATGTCGGGTCGGGTGAGGGTGAAGCTGGGGGAGTCGAGGACGCCGGTGTAGGAGTCGTTGTAGTTGCCCTGGGGATCCTCTTCGGTGGAGAGGAAGTAGGTCCCCTCCTTGTTCCATTTCTGGCTGGGATTGTTGTGGTAGTACACCCGGTCGGTGATGAGCGGTCCGAAGTGGGATCCCGGCTGCGCGGTCCACCCTTGTTGGGTGCCGTCCTCGAAGTTCCATCGGGTGGGTCCGGTGATGTCCGCCGCGCTCGCGGGCGGTGTGGTCACCGCGAGGAGGCCCGCGGTGAGTGTCAGCGTGCCCAGGAGTGCCGAGACGAACCGGCGTGGGGATTTCATCAGATTCCTTCCGTGGATACTCCGGCCTTCAGGCCGGGGAGGTTGCGACAGCAGTGGGTGCCGCCGGCCGCTCGCCAGGCGCGTGGGGGTACCGGTCCCGCCCGTCGGGTGCGAGGCCTGGTCGAGCATGCCGAACCGTCGAGGTGTCGTCTGTGAAATCGATTTCACGATCTTTATCCGCAATCTTAGATGCTCCGGGTCGGGTGTTCAAGGCTGCACCCCGTACCGCTCGAACGGCTACCGTCCAATAGGGACGGTCGCTGATGGCCCCACCGTCCGTTGTGGATAGTGGGTGCGCGGAGCACCGCCCGGGCCGCACACCATACAGCGACAGATATCTCCGAACCGCCACCAAATCGCACATAGACGAATCGAAGCACGTGAGGGGTTGACGGCAGACGATCAACCCTCATACGCTCCGAGAAATCGATTACAAAATCGATTCCTTGAAGATCCGCTCACATGTGGTCCGTCCTCAGGAGGTATCTGCCATGGCCCGGGTCGGGTTGCTCACCATGTCCGACGGGCGCGACTACGTCGCCCGCGACGTCCACGACCACTGCGTGCGGGCGGAGGACGAGATCGCCGCGTTCCTCACCGGCGCGGGGCACGAGGTGATCCGCGCCGACGGCATCGTGACCGGAAACGACCTGGCCACCCGCCACGCGCGCCGGGTCGCCGACGCCCGGCCCGACCTCACCATCTTCAGCTACCCCGTTTGGGCGTTCCCGCACTTCACCATGCTCGCCGCGGACGCCACCCCGGGGCCGCTGCTGCTGCTGGGCAACATCGACCCGCAGTTCCCAGGCATGGTCGGCATGCTCGCCGGCGGCGGCGGGCTCGACCAGATCGGCCGCGTGCACGCACGAGCTTGGGGCGACATCAACCAACCCGAGGTGTCCGGCCGCATCCTCGCCCAGGTCAACGCCGCGGCCGCCGTGCAGGGGCTGCGCGGCGCCACGTTCGGCCGCATCGGCGGTCGGCCGATGGGCATGTACACCGCGGTGGCCAACACCGACCAGTGGATGGACACCTTCGGCATCGACGTCGAAGAGATCGATCAATGGGAGATCGTGCGCCGGGCCGACCAGGTCGAGGCGGGGCGGGCCCGGCAGGCGGTCAAGTGGCTGGAGGCCCACGCCGGCGGCGTGCACTACGACGGCGACCGGCTGACCCCCGAGTTGCTGGAACGCCAGGTCCGGGCGTACTACGCGGTACGCGAACTGATCGACGAATGGCACCTGGACTTCTCCGGCATCAAGGGACAGCCCGAGCTGACCGCCCACTTCGCCACCATGGACATCGCCGAGGCGTTCCTCAACGACCCGTACGACTGGGAAGGCCCGAAGCCCACCCACGTCACCTCCACCGAGGCGGACATGGACGGTGCGCTGACGATGCAGATCCTCAAGGGCCTGACCGGCTCGCCGGTGCTCTTCGCCGACGTCCGGCACTACCACGCCGACCGCGATGTCTGGGACCTGTGCAACTCGGGTCAGCACGCCACCTGGTACGCCGCCCGCAGCGACGACCCCCTGGAGAACCTGTCCCGGGTGCACCTGTACCCCGAGGTCTTCTACTTCCCGGCCGGCGGCGCCTCGGTCTCGCACATCGCCGCCCCTGGCGAGGCCACCTTCGCGCGGCTGACCCGCCGGGATGGCCGCTACCGGATGCACGTGGTCCGCGGCGCGTTCGAACGCTATGACGACCAGACCAACGAGGCGCTGGCCCGCCAGTCCACCTTCGAGTGGCCGCACGCCTTCACCCGGCTCAACGCGCCGGCCGGCGAATTCCTGGGCCGGTTCGGCGCCAACCACATCCACGCAGTACCCGGCGAGCACGTGGCCGAACTGCGGGCGGTTTGCGAGCTGCTGTCCATCGACTACGACGGCATGGGCGACGCTGCAGCGTAGCCGTCTGCCTGCCCCGTTGTGGTCGTCGTCCCGCGGGTGACCACATCTGTCCGACTCGTCCCGTGACCAGAGAGGACAAGCACATGCCACATCGCAAGAAGAGAGGCTGGCCCCGCGTCCTGGCCGGCTCCGGCCTCGCGCTGGCAGTACTGCTGGCGGCACCGCTCGCGGCCGGCGCGGCCAACGCGGCGCTGGTAGGCGGTGCCGCACCGAGCGACACCAGCTCCGGCAGCGACAAGGGCCCGGTCGGCTGGGACATCTACCGCCATCTCGACCAGCTCGCGCAGATCCCGGCCGGCGTGACCACCAAGCAGTTCTCCAGCTTCGACCGCACCGGCGGCAACGGCGACTTCAATCGCTGCCTGCGCACGATGACCGGCGGGGGCTGCGTGCTGGCGGAGGCCGACGGCGCCGGCGAGATCGACAACGTCTGGTCCACCAAGAACGGCGGCGACGTCACCAGCACCGGCAACATCACCATCGTGCTGGACGGCAAGACGGTGGTGCACGCCCCGTTCCAGGACGTGGTCAACGGCAAGCTGGGCGCCCCGTTCGTCTACCCGCTGGTGGCCAACGCCGACCAGAGCTCGGGCGGGGTCAACATCAACGTGCCGATGCCGTACCGCGCCAGCATGCTGGTCTACACCGACCACGACCCGAACTACTACCACGTGACCTACCGCAGCTTCGCCGACGCGGTCGGGGTCTCCACGTTCGACCCGACCGACAAGGCCAACGACGTCATCGCCATGCTCAAGGCGGCCGGCACCAAGGACCCGAAGCCGGCGATGCCGGGCGCGACCACCGCGGCGGACAGCTTCACCCTCAAGCCGGGCCAGTCGACCACGCTGGCTGACCTGCACGGTCCCGGCAGCATCTCCGCGCTGCGGCTGCGCATCCCGCAACTGGTCGGCGCGCCGCCGGTGCAGAACACCAACGACGACGGACGGGCCTTCGGCGCCGGCGGTGACAGCCAGTTCACCGTGAAGATCGACCCGAACAACACCGGGGTACGGCTGACCCGCCGTCTCGACGCGGGCATCGGTCACCAGAGCGCCCAGGTGCTCGTCGACGGCGTCGCGGTGGCCACCTGGGCACCGCTGCCCCTGGCCGGCGCGTGCCGCTGGGTGGACCAGAGCGTCGACCTGCCCGCCTCGGCGACCGCGGGCAAGTCCTCGATCACCATCAAGAACCAGTTCGTCTCCTCCGACCTGGACTTCAACGAGTTCGCCTACTGGGTCGACAGCACGGTCAACGGACAGCCGGTGCGCACCGACACCGTGGACGTCGGGCCGAGCCACACCGCGGACGAGGCCACGCACGGCTACTCGATCGCCGGCCAGACCTGGCAGGGCTCGAACAACTTCTGTTACTCGCCGCCCAGCGGCAACGACGCCGCGATCACCGCGTCCGACGACGTCCTGCACAACACCCGGGTACGGATCACGTTCGACGGGCAGCGTACCGTCGACGCCCCGCTGGGCGAGTTCTTCGGCTCCGGACTGGGCGAGAGCCCGGTACGCGCGCTGATGTACGGCATGGACACCGCCGCCGACGGCTGGTACTCGGCCTGGTGGCCGATGCCGTACCGGGACCGGGCCACCGTCCAGCTCTACAACGGCTCATCGCAGGCGATTACCTCGGCCGACTCCCAGGTCACCTCGGCGTTCTCCGCCGCGTCGGCGCAGGCGCTGACCCCGGCCGGCGACGAGGGCTACTTCCGCACCACCTCCAACGGCGGCCCGACCACGCCCGGCGCCGACCACGTCTTCCTGTCCACCTCGGGGCACGGGAAGTTCGTCGGGGTCACCGACACCATGCAGGGCCTGCCCGGCCAGGGGCGCGGTTACCTGGAGGGAGACGAGCGGGTCTACACCGACGGCAGCATCAGCCCGCAGATCCACGGCACCGGGACCGAGGACTTCTACGAGGGCGGCTGGTACTTCAACCGCGACGTGTTCACCAACCCGTTCAACGGTGAGCCCGCACATGAGCCCGGCGACCTCGGCTGCCCGGCGGGCGCCGACTGCACCGGCACCTACCGCCAGATGATCGCCGACGCCGTGCCTTTCAACACGCAACTCACCTTCGGCATCGAGCACGGCAGCGTCGATGACGTGGCGGCGAACTACTCGTCGACCGCGTACTGGTACGGCCAGGACACCGACCGCCAGGCACTGTCCGACAGCCTCGACGTCGGCAACCAGGCCAGCGAAAAGGCCCACGGCTACGCCTCGACCGACCCGGGCACCGCCACCACACTGACCGCGACCTACGAGGGCAACGACGGCACGCAGGTGCCGGTCACCGATGACCTGCGGGCCACCACCACGCCGGTCAGCTTCCGGCTGGCGGTCTCCGACGGCAACCAGGGCGTGGTGCTGCGCCGCCGGTCCGACCAGGCCAGCGCCGGCCAGTCGGCGGCGGTGAGCATCGACGGCAAGGCCGCCGGCACCTGGCTGCAGCCGCTGGGCAACACCACGCACCGCTGGCTGGACGACACCTTCGCGATCCCGCCGTCGCTGACCGCGGGGAAGCAGTCGATCACGGTGACGCTGAGGCCGGCGGCCGGCGCGCCGGCCTGGACGGCGGCGCGGTACCAGGCGCTGTCCACGGTGGCCCCGTTCGTCGACCACCAGGCACCCGGCCAGGTCGGTGTCCTGACCGCCGCCGGCGGTCAGGACAACTCGATACGGCTGTCCTGGACGGAGCCGGCCGACAACGTGGGCGTGGACCACTACGAGATCTACGGCTCGCGCAGCGCCACGTTCACCGACGGACCGTCCACTCTGGTCGGTACCTCCGTCGGCACCGGGTTCACCCACGGCGGCCTGGCGTTGACCCAGACCTGGTACTACCGGGTCGTCGCGGTGGACGCGGCGGGCAACCACTCGGCGGCCTCCGCGACGGCCAGCGCCGAGACCGGGGACACGGTGAGGGTCGAGGGCGAGTCGATGGTACCCGCGCTGAGCTCCACGGCTCCGGTCGTCGTGCAGACCGCCTGCTGCGGGGTCACGTGGTCCGGTGGAGCGCAGCTGTGGTTCAAGGGCGCCAAGGCGGGGGACACCGCGACGATGCGGTTCACCGTGCCCACCACCGGACGCTACGACCTGTCCAGCGTGATGACCAAGGCCGGCGACTACGGCATCGTCGGCACCGCGGTGGACGGCGCCGCGATCGGCGCCGCGTTCGACGGGTACTCACCGACGGTCGTGCTCGCCCCGCCGGTCGACGAGGGCCAGCTGGACCTCGCCGCTGGTGCGCACACCCTGACCCTCACCCTGTCCGGCAAGAACGCCGCCGCGACCAACTACCTGGTCGGCCTGGACTACCTCAGCCTGCACCTGGTCGGCTGACCGCGGTCGACCGCGCAGCCAGGTAACGCCACACCGAAAGGAGGCGCGGCCGTGGGCCGACAGACTTCCGTGAACTCACCCGACAACGCTCGCGGGTCCTCGGCCCCGGCCGTGCCGGGGCCGGGGCCGGGGCCGGGGCGGGTGATCCTGGCCATGAACGCCATCACCAAGACTTTTCCCGGGGTACGGGCGCTGTCCGGAGTCGACATGACGGTGCGCGCCGGCGAGGTGGCCGCCATCCTCGGCGAGAACGGCGCCGGCAAGTCCACCCTGATGAACATCCTCGCCGGTGTCTTCCCCGACTACAGCGGCGACATCGAGCTGGACGGCGTGCCGGTGGCCATCCACTCGCCGAAGGCCGCGCAGCACCTGGGCATCGCAATGATCCACCAGGAGCTGAACCTGGTCCCCGATATGTCCATTGTGGACAACATCTTTCTCGGCCGGGAACCGCGCACCGCCCGGGGCACCATCGACCGCAGGGCGATGGACGAGCAGGCGACGCGCCTGCTCGCCGAGGTCGGGCTGGCGCTGCACCCGCGCCGGCCGGTCCGCCAGTGCCGGGTCGCGGAGCAGCAGCTCATCGAGGTGGCCAAGGCACTGTCCGTGAGCCTGCGGCTGCTGGTCATGGACGAACCCACCTCCGCCCTGGCCGACGCCGAGGTGCGCCGGCTGTTCACCGTGATCCGCCGGCTCGCGGGTCAGGGCGTCGGGATCGTCTACATCTCCCACCGGCTGGAGGAGCTGGACGAGATCGCCGACTCGGTGACCGTGCTGCGTGACGGCGCGTACATCGGGCGGCGGGACATGGCCGATACCACCCGCGCCGAACTGATCTCCATGATGGTGGGCCGGCCCCTGGACGAACTGTTCCCGCGCGGCGACTCGCCCCCCGCCCGGGGCGACGAGGTGATCCGGGTCGAGGACCTGGATCTGGCCGGCGACCGGCGGGAGGGTCGCGCGGCACTGCACGGTGTGCACCTGGTCGCCCGGGCCGGCGAGATCGTCGGCCTGGCCGGCCTGATGGGCGCCGGGCGCAGCGAGACGCTGGAGGCCATCTACGGCGCGTTTGCCCGGCGCGCGGTACATGGCAGCGTGCACCTGCGCGGCAGGCGGTACCGGCCCCGATCGCCGCGCCACGCGATCCGCAACGGCATCGCCTTGGTGGCGGAGGACCGTAAGGCGCAGAGCCTGGTGCTGACCAACTCGGTGCGGTTCAACGCCAGTCTGGCCGCGCTGGGCCGGTTCATGCGCTGGGGCACGGTCAGCGCCGCCCGGGAGCGCGCCGCGGTCGCCGGCATGGTGATCGATCTGCGGATCAAGACACCCGGGCTGAATGCGGCCGTCGGCAACCTGTCCGGCGGCAACCAGCAAAAGGTGGTCCTGGCCAAATGTCTGCTGACCGAGCCGTCGCTGATCCTGATGGACGAGCCGACGCGGGGCATCGACGTCGGCGCGAAGGCCGAGATCTACCAGCTGATGACCGAGTTGACGCGCCGGGGCTCGGCCATCGTCATGGTCTCCTCCGAACTACCCGAACTGCTGGCCATGTGCGACCGCATCGTCGTGCTCTGCGAGGGCCGGGTCACCGCGGAGTTCCGCCGGGGCGAGGCCACCCAGGAGGCGATCCTCGACGCCGCCATGGACCGCCAAGCCGTGCTCGGTGTCGAGGTGGCGCCGGCGCTGCAGGCGCCCGCCCGAAGAGAGGTATCTGATGAGTAGCAGGACGACCCCGGCGAGCCCGCGGGCGCTGGCGCCCCCCGAGCCGCCCGCCGGGCGCTCGGTGCGCACCCGGCTGCGCGGCGTGCTGCCGGTACTCGGCTCGCTGCAGGGCTACATCGGGCTGGTACTGGTCATCGCGGCCGGGATGCTGACCAAGGGGCAGGTGTTCTGGAACCAGCAGAACCTCACCAACGCGGTGGGCGCCTTCGCCTCCCGGGGCATTCTCGCGGTCGGCGAGACCCTGGTCATCCTCACCGCCGGCATCGACCTGTCGGTCGGCTCGCTGCTGGGCATCGCCTCGATGGTCTCCGCGCTGCTGCTGGTCCACCAGAACATGAACATCTACGAGATCGTCCCGCTGTGCATGGTGGTCGGCGCGTTGTTCGGCCTGGCCAACGGCGCGGCCACCGCCCTGCTGCGCATCCAGTCGTTCGTGGTGACGCTGGCCATGCTCAACGTGGTGCGCGGCATCGACCGGATGCTGTCGAACAACGTCAGCGTCGGTACGCAGCTCATCAACGCGCAGGGGCAGCTGACTCCGCGATCGGCCCAGTTCCAGGTGTTGGGAACCCCCGGCCACAACATCCTCACCGGCCTGCCGCTGCCGTTGCTCGGCCGCGCCGGCATCTACTACCCGGTGCTCGCGCTCATCGTGGTCGTCGTGGTCTTCCAGCTGCTGCTGTCCAAGTCGAAGTTCGGCCGGCACATCTACGCCGTCGGCGGCAACGAGACCGCCGCGCGGCTGTCCGGCGTCAACACCACCTACGTCAAGATCGCCGTGTTCATGCTGGCCGGCCTGCTCGCCGGGTTCGCCGGTCCGATCGACGCGGCCTACAGCGCCTCGGCCGACCCGCTGGCCGGCAGCTCCTACGAGCTGGACGCGATCGCCGCCGTGGTGATCGGCGGGGCGAGCCTGGCCGGCGGCCGGGGCAGCATCGTCGGCACCCTGGTCGGCTCGCTGATCCTCACCCTGCTGGACAACGTTCTCGGGCTCAACGCCATCAGCGACAACGCTCAGCTGATCATCAAGGGGCTGATCGTCATCCTCGCCGTGGTGATCCAGCGGCCCGACTTCTTCCGCGCTCTGGGGCCGTCCGTGCGACGACTCGGACGGCAGATCCACACCCGCACCGGCGACCCGCCCGGCACTGCCGCCAACACCTCGCCCCAACCGCAACCCGCCACACCCCCGTTGGAGGAATCCCGATGAAATCTCGACGCTGGCGGCTGGCCCTGACGGCCGCCATGCTGGCCCCGCTCGCCGCCGCCGCCACCGCGTGCGCCTCGACCGCACCGACCAGCACGGCCACCGGATCGGCCAGCAAATCCCAGTTCGTCATCGGCTACGCGCAGTCCAACAACGCCGAACCCTACCGCGCTCAGCTCAACATTCAGCTGCAGTACTTCGTCAAGAAGTACCCGAACCTGAAACTCCTGCCGATCACCGACGCGCAGCAGAGCAGCGCGAAGCAGGTCAGCCAGGTGCAGAACTTCATCGCCCAGCACGTGGACGTGCTCATCGTCTCGCCCAACGAGCCCGCGCCGCTGGCCGCGGCGGTGCAGCAGGCGTGCAACGCGAAGATTCCGGTGATCATCCTGGACCGGTCGGTGAACAACCAGTGCTACACCTCGTTCATCGGCGGGGACAACGTGGCCGCCGGCAAGCAGGCCGGGGACCTGGCCGTCAAGCTGTTGCCCAACGGCGGCAACGTCGTTGAGCTGCAGGGCATCCTGTCCGACCAGCCGCAGATCGACCGTGACAAGGGCTTCCGGGAGGCGATCGCGGCGAACCCGAACATCCACATCGTGGCCCAGCGCGAGGCCAAGTGGCTCAAGGAGTCGGCGACCCCGATCATGCAGCAGTGGCTCGCCCAGTACCCGAAGATCGACCTGGTGTACTCCGAGAACGATCCGATGGCGTTGGGCGCCTACCTCGCGGCGGCGGGCGCCAAGCGGGCCGGACAGATCAAGTTCATCGGCACCGACGGCCTCGCCATACCCGACGGCGGCATCCGCGCCGTGCAGCAGGGCCAGCTGGCTGGGACGTTCATCTACCCGACCTGTGCCGAGCAGGCCGCCCAGACCGCGGAGGCGATCGTCACCGGCAAGCCGGTGCAGAAGACGCAGACGCTGCAGGTCACGCCGGTGACCCCGGACAACGCCGCCAGCCTGTACGCGCAGTACGACGACAGCAAGTTCCAGAGCTGATCCCGCGCCGGTCCGGGGCCGCGCGGCCCCGGACCGGCCGGACCATCACCGCCCGACGGGCTGCGCCGGGCCTGAACCATCCGGCACGGGGCCGGCGGAAGGACGGGGGACCAGGGTGTCGGATCTGTTGCTGGGCCTGGATATCGGCACGTCCAGCACCAAGGGCGTGCTGGCCCGCACCGACGGCACCGTGCTGGCCACCGCCGTGCGCGAGCACACGGTCAGCTCGCCGCACGCGGGCTGGGCCGAGCACGGCGCGCGGACCTGGTGGGACGAGTTCGTGGGTATCGTGGCCGAACTGCGTTCCGGCACCGACGCCACCGTGGCGGCGGTCGGCCTGTCCGGCATCGGCCCCTGCCTGCTGCCCTGCGACGCCCGCGGTGCGCCGCTGCGGCCGGCGATCCTCTACGGCATCGACACCCGGGCGGTGGTCGAGATCGCCGAGCAGACGGGGCGCTACGGCGAGCAGGTCATCCTCGAACGCTGCGGCAGCGTGCTGACCAGCCAGGCGATCGGGCCGAAGCTGGCCTGGCTGCGCCGGCACGAGCCGCACGTGTGGGCGCGCACCGAGCGGTTGTTCATGGCGCACACCTGGCTGGTTCACCAGCTGACCGGCCGGTACGTGCTGGACCACCACTCGGCGAGCCAGTGCACCCCGCTGTACGACAGCCGCGTCCACGACTGGATCCCGCAGTGGGCCGGGGACATCGCGTCCGGACTGGCCCTGCCCGAGCTGCGTTGGCCCGGTGAGATCGCCGGTACCGTCACCGCCGAGGCGGCGCGGCGCACCGGTCTGCCCGCCGGCGTCCCCGTCATCACCGGCACCATCGACGCCTGGGCCGAGGCCGCCAGCGTCGGGGTGGGCGGACCCGGCGAGGTGATGGTCATGTACGGCACCACCATGTTCCTGATCGAGGTGCTCGAGCGCCGGCGTACCTGGCCCACCCTGTGGGGCACGGTCGGCGTGCACCCGGACACGTACACGCTGGCCGCCGGGATGGCCACCGCCGGTTCGATCACCGACTGGCTGCGCACCCTGACCGGCGAACGGTCGTACACCCGGCTGCTCGAGGCCGCCCGCGCGGTGCCGCCCGGCGCGGAGGGACTGGTACTGCTGCCCTACTTCGCCGGGGAGCGCACGCCGCTGTTCGACCCGTACGCCCGCGGCGTGCTGGCCGGCCTGACTCTTCGGCACCGGCCCGGCCACCTGTACCGGGCGGCGCTGGAGGCGATCGCCTGCGGCGTGCGGCACAACCTTGAGGCCATGCGCGAGGCCGGCGGCGTGGACCGCCGGCTGGTCGCGGTCGGCGGCGGCACGCAGGGCGGGCTGTGGACCCAGATCGTCTCCGATGTCACCGGTCGGGCGCAGGATCTGCCCCGGCACACGATCGGCGCCTGCTACGGCGACGCGCTGCTGGCCGGCCAGGCGATCGGCGCGGTCTCCGATTCGGCCTCGTGGAACCCGATCGTGTCGACGGTACGGCCGGACCCGGCCAATACCGCCACCTACGAGCGGCTCTACCGTGCCTACCGGGACCTGTACGAGGCGACCGCGCCGATCGTGCACCGGCTGTCCGACACGCACTGACCCCTTCAGGAGGACCGCCATGACCGTCCCCGTCCCCATTCCCCATACCCGCCCCCCGCGGGGCTCCCGTTGCGGCGTCCGGATGCGGGTGGCCGCCGCCCTGGTGACCGCGGTGACCGCCGTGCTCGGCGCCCCGGCGGCGGCCGGCGCGCAGCCGGCCGCCACCACCGCCGGCGACGTCACGGTCACCGACTTCAGCACCACCTCGCACGTCGCCGCCGCCGGTACTTTCACCAACATCTATAACCCGAGCGTCGGCGAACCCTCGTCGTGGTACATCAACGATCACACGATCATCCGTGGCCCCGACGGCACCTGGCACCTGTTCGGCATCACCCACCAGGATCCGGCCGACCCGGAGAACGAAGTGAACTTCGCCCACGCCACCGCGCCGTCGTTGCACGGCCCGTGGACCAAGCAGCCCTTCGCGCTGGCGGCCGACCCCAGCTACGGCGAGACTCACCTGTGGGCGCCGCACGTGATCGAGAACGACGGGCTCTACTACATGTTCTACGCGGGCGGCGGACCCGACCACACCCAGTCCGAGATCAGCCTGGCCACCTCGCCCGACCTGTGGCACTGGACCCGGTACAACGGCGACCCGCTGTTCCGCGACGGCTTCGACGCCCGCGACCCGTACATCACCCGAATCGGCAAGCAGTGGGTCATGTACTACGACGCGACCAGCCAACCGGCCGGCGGCAACCACGTGGTGGCCTATCGCACCAGTACCGACCTGCTGCACTGGAGCGCCAGCAAGTTCGCCTTCACCGATCCGAGCACCGGCACCAGCGGCGGCCCGACCGAGTCCCCGTTCGTGGTCCACTACCGGGACTACTACTACCTGTTCATCGGCCCGCGCGGCGGGTACGTCGGCACCGACGTGTTCCGCAGCCGCGACCCGCTGCACTTCGACCCCAGCGAGCTGGTCGGGCATATCGCCTCGCACGCGCTGGAGGTCGTTCAGGACACCGACGGCTCGTGGTGGGTCACCTCGGCCGGCTGGGGGCAGGGCGGAGTATGGCTCGCCCCGCTGGACTGGTCCCGTCCGGTGGTCACCGCCGGGTACCGGATCTCCACCCCGAGCTACCGGGCGACGGTGCAGACCTCACCCAGCGCCGCGCTGACCTCGATGCAGGTGCCGATCGGCGGCTCCTGGCGGGAACTGCTCGACGCGCAGTTCCGCGGAACGCTGCCGTACGCGGGGATCGGTGGCTTCGGCGCCACCGACCCACCGGGTGCGGCCGCGACGGTGAGCACCTCCGCGGACCGGCGCACCATCACGCTGTCCGGCATCCCGATCGGCACCCAGCCGGTGACCGTCGACTGGCGCCTGCAGGCCTCGACCGGCTGGCTGGACCAATCATTCACCTGGCACGTCACCGGTGCGGTGCACGCACCGGCGTGGGAGGTCGGCTGGTCGCTGGACACCACCCTGCCCCAGGTCGGTGACAGCCTGACGGCGGCCCGCTCCGGCGACGCGGCCGGCTTCCCGCGATGGACGCTGGCCGGCGACAGCACGGTCAGCCTCGTCGCCGCGTACCGGCAGGGTTCCGCATGGGCGACCACGAACCGGTGGTACGACCCGGCCGACGGGGCGATCTCCTGGCAACCGTTGTGGGCCAACGGCGGCACAGCGTGGCCCGCCGGCGACTATCCCGGCGGTACCTGGCGGCTGGGGGTCAGCCCGCATCCGGCCGATACCGCTTTCGCCGAAGCGCTCTACGGTGGTCTGAACGCGACCGGGTAGCAGCGCTCCCATACCCTGGTCCCGATCGATAGATGACGGTGGTAAGGCGTGGGCGATCGAACGCCTGGTGGCAGGACATTCCGGAAAGCGGGCTTCATTGGGCACAGTGACCATTACTGACGTCGCACGCGCCGCGGATGTGTCCGCGGCGACCGTTTCCCGGGTGCTGAACAATCCCGACGGAGTGTCCCCGGACCTGCGCCAGAGGGTGATCGAGGCCATCGACGCCCTCGGCTACCGGCCGAACAGTTCGGCCAGGAGCCTGCGCACCCGGGCCACCAGGGTGCTCGGCGTCATCGTCTCCGACGTCACCAACCCGTTCTTCACCTCGATGGTGCGCGGGGTCGAGGACGTGGCGCAGAAGTCCGGATACTCCGTCATGCTGGCCAATACCGACGAGGATCTCGCAAAGGAGCAGCGCTACCTGGAGGTGTTCGCAGCCGAGCAGATCGCCGGGGTCGTGCTGTCCCCGGCCTCGGCCACTGACACCCGCATCGACGTGCTGTCCAGTCGCGGGATCCCCGCGGTCACCTTCGACCGCCGGCTGCGCACCGCCGACGTGGATCGGGTGACCATCAACAACCGGCGCGCGGCCGAGCAGGCCACCGAGCACCTGATCGAGCAGGGATGCCGGCGCATCGCCTTCATCTCGGGCCCGGCCGGGGTCTCCACCTCCAGCGAGCGGCTCGCCGGCTACCACGCGGGCCTGCGCGGCGCCGGGCTGCCGGTCGAGCCGGGCCTGGTGTCCGACGGTGGATTCCGGGTGGTCGGTGGACACGAGGCGGCTCTGCGGCTGCTCGCGCAGGATCCGCGTCCGGACGGCATGCTGGTGGCCAACAACCTGATGACGCTGGGCGCCGTCGACGCGTTGGACGATCTGGCGTTACGGGTCCCGGCCGATCTGGCGCTGGTCGGTTTCGACGATCTGAGCTGGGCGCTGAATGCGCGGTCCCGGATCACTACGGTCGACCAGCCGACGTACGAGATCGGCCGACGGGCCGCGGAGCTGCTGCTGGGCCGGGTGCAGGGGGAGCGCTCGCCGGCCCGCCGGATCACCCTGCCGGCCACGTTGACGGTGCGGGGCAGTTCCCGGCGCATGCCGGTATCCGGTGGCCAGCCGGTGCGTTGACGTTTGGCCTCGCGTTCGAGTGGTTGGTCGTCGAGTCGCTGGTATA
>DASXOA010000436.1:0-8410 GCA_036494675.1 Rugosimonospora sp. | reverse complement strand
GTTGCGCGTCGATCGGCACCCGTCATCGACGCACAGGCCTCGCGCGTCGAACGCGTCGACCGCGCGGGTCAACTGGGCTTGAAGAAGGGTGATGGCGTCGGCGAGGTCGAGCAGTGTGGTTCGGAGGTCGGCGTTGAGCATCGTGTGGAAGTCTTGGTCGGCCAGGGCCTGCGCGGCCTTGACCAGCGCATCGATCGACGGACCAGAACGCATGTACGAAGCATAGGACCACCCCCCGACACTTTTCCGGCTCGCCGGATGGGCAGCCGAACCCCGTAGCGTCCGTACCGAATCTACTGGTCAACTGTCTGTCCACAATGGAATATCGGCGAGCGATGCTCAGGGCTTATGGATCACCACCCGGGGATCGGGCGAAGGGCGCACCTTCCCGGGTGATTGATCGACAAGTCACCGAGTGGGAACGTGTTCGCAGCGCGGGCCTGGCAGGCACGCCCGATCACCGGCCGAAAACCAGTGTGGCGTCGGGTCGGTCACGTCCGGACCCCCGATCCACGCCGACGCAACCAGCGGCAGACAAGCCCGCTCCCCGGGTCACGCGACCCATTACTCGATCGACTACAGGTACTGTCCATTGAGGACCGGCTCCCTGTCGGGCACCATGTCGTGCCCCTGGCGCAGCGCGTACAACTCCGCCAGCGTGGCGCCACCGGCGGGAACGCCGGCAGGCGTACCCAGCCACGCTTCCGCCTCACCGAACGGCATCGCCGGCACCTCGATACGAGCCAGGCAGCGGCCCGGCCGGACCACGGCCGGGTGCAGCCGGGCGAGGTCCTCGTTCGTCGTGATCGCCACGAGAACCTTGCGCCCCTGGCCGAGGAGCCCGTCGGTCAGATTGAGCAGCCGGGACAGGGCCTGACCGGCGTGCTGCTTCGCCTCGCCACGGATCAGTTCGTCGCAGTCCTCCAGCAGGAGCAGCCGCCACTTCTCGTGCCTCTTGTCGGGGCAGGAGCACCTGCCGGCTCGGTTGAGCGCAACCTCCATCAGGTACGACGGGCGGTTGAACAGCTCTTCCGGGTCGAGTACGCAGTCGAACTGGCACCAGCCGCGCCACTCCCGCGCCAGCGCTCGCAGGGCCGTGGTTTTACCGGTGCCGGGCGGCCCGTACAGCAGCACGAGGCGGCCGTGCACCGACTCCCGGTCCACCCCGATGAGCCGGTCGAACTGGCCGGCGGCACTGCGTGCGTAGTTGCCCCGGATGTCGGCCCACGATTCGGTCGTGATGGGCCGGGCGTTGCGCTGGGTGCCGTGCGACGACGCGTACCAGAAACCCATGGAGACCGCCTCGTCGACCGGCGGCGGCTTCTCGGTCATCCCGTCGCTCGCCAGCTTCAGGATGTCCGCGCCCAGGTCGGCAGTCACCGCGGTCACCGAGATCGTGGCGGTCTTACTGCGCGGCCAGTGCACCGAGCGCAGCGTCCAACCGTCACCGGTGGCGAGGCGGGCGCGCTCGTCGACGCTTGCGCTTTCGCGCAGCACCGTGACGCCAGGCGGTAGCAGGGTCGCGTCGTCGCGGACGTTGTCCAGTTCGCTGGTCTTCGCGTACGGCTGGCTTCCGGCCATGAACGCGGTCAGCGCGAGGGCGTCGATGAGGTCGCGTGGGGAGTCTGAGTCGTCGAACGTCAGGACCACGGGCAGCGACGCCTCCGGCGCGGTGCCGGGGGCGCCGGGGCCAAGGGGAAGCTGCTGTGGGATACGCACGGGTCCAATGATCGCCGCAGAACCCGTTCCGGTACAGCGCTTTTCGCCGCTGCCGCCGGGCTGGCGCAACGTGCCGGAGACTCAGTACTACCAGGAGGTCGGCTTGCCGGGCTGGTAGAGCCAGACGTCGAAGAAGTGGTCGAGGTTGCGCCCGCTGTCGTGTTCGGCCAGCTTGATGAAGTCCTTCGTGGTGGCGTTGCCGTACCGGTGCGCGACGATCCAGTCCCGCAGGATGCGGAAGAAAGCCGTGTCACCGATCTTCTCGCGCAGTGCCTGAAGCGTCATCGCGCCACGGTTGTAGACCGGATCGCCGAACAGGTTCGCCGCCTCCCCGGGGTTGGCGACCGGCGGCGTCCAGAGGTCGGTGTCGTCGGCGGGGTGGTTGTAGAGGTCCATGAAGCTCTCGTGGGCGGTCGTGCCGCCCTCGTGCTCACTCCAGATCCATTCCGACCAGGTCGCGAAGCCCTCGTGCAGCCAGATATCGGGCCAGGTCCTCACTGTGACGGTGTCGCCGTACCACTGGTGGGACAGCTCGTGGGCGAGCGTGGATTCGCTGGGCATCCGGTCGAAGACCGGTTTCGTCTGGGTTTCCAGGGAGTAGCCGACGTCCGGGGCGTCGTCGACGATGGCGCCGACCGCGTCGAGCGGGTACCTGCCGTAGATGGACGAGTAGAAGTCCACAATGGACGGTATCTTGTCGAGCACCGTCCGGTCGGTGAAGGTGGGGTCGACCGCGACGTACGCCGGGATCTGGCCGTCGACCTTGTACTGGCTGAGGTCGAACCGGCCGAGGGTCGTCGTCGCCAGGTACGGCGCCATCGGGATGTGTTCCTGCCACCCGAATGTGGTCGTGTCACCCTGGGAACTGCGGCTGGTCAGTACGCCGTTGGCCATGACGGTCAGGCCGGCCGGCACGGTCACCGTGAAGTCGAAGGTCGCCTTGTCGCGCGGGTTGTCGTTGACGGGGTACCAGCCGGGGGACCCCTGCGGTTCGCCGACGACGAAGGCCCCGTCGTCGGTCGGTACCCAGCCTTCGATGGAGTCGTCCGGGTCGGTGACGACCTCCGGAACGCCCGCGTAGTCGACGGTGACGGCGAACCGCTGCCGGTCGCGCAGCGGCGAGTGCGGGGTGATGATCAGTTCCTGCCCGTCTCGCCGGAACGATGCCGGACGGCCGTCGACCGTGAGCCGGGAGATGGTGAAGCCGCGCAGGTCCAGATCGAAACGTGACAGGTTCTCGGTAGCGGTCGCGCTGACCGTCACCGTCCCGGCGAGCCGGTGGGTCGACGGCTGGTAGTTGAGGCGGAGGTTGTAGTTCGACACGTCGTAGCCGCCGTTGCCGGCGAGCGGGAAGAGCGGGTCGCCGAGGCCGGCCGACCCGGCGACATACCTGATCGGCGCGTGGGTCGACGCGTGGGCCGACGCGGGCATCGCCGCGGTCGCGGCGAGCGCGGCGATCACCGGGATTGCCGCGACGGCGGGCAAACGAAGAATGGGCAGTCGTCGGGTGGAACGGTGCAGGGGCATGGTCGTCCTCCGGCGCCGAGCGGGCGATAGCGAGCGGGCAATAGCGAGCGGGCGATGTGTTAACGAGCGGGCGATGTATTGAACAGCATCTTTGCGTACCCGGGGCCTGCAGAAAAGAACAGTAAGCCGGGGAGTGATCAGCGGAGGTTGCGCGCGATGGCCGCGAGGGTCCGCGTACGCAGCAGCCCGTCGCCGAGCCCGAGGTCGACGATGGAGTCGAAGACGCGCTGGTTGCGTGCGGCGGCACGGATGGTGGCGTCGACCACCCTCGCGCTGCTGGTGAGGTGGGCCACCGCCCGGCTGTGCCGCAGGTGGCGACCCAGCCGGCGCCGGAGCGCGTCGGCGTAGACGCGGGCGGCGGGAGGAGCGGCGGCCGTACCGATCAGCGCGGACCGGGCGGCGGCGTCGCCGGCGAGCGATCCGGACACCACGGCGTAGAAGATGCCCTCGCCGGTGAACGGATTGATCAGGGAGTGCGCGTCCCCGGCGAGCAGCAGCCGGTCCCGACCCGGGATCGGCCGGTGCGTCGACAGCGGAAGGTGGTGCGCCCGCAGCGCCGCCGTGCCACCGGTGTCGAGGTCGGGCAGCAGGGTGGCGAGCCGGTCGAGCAGGTGGCTGCGGGACAGCGCGGTGCCGCGGAGCACTTCGCCGTACCCGACGTTCGCGCGGCCGTCGCCGATCGGGAAGCTCCACGCGTACGCCGGCCACTGCGTCGTGGGGGCGGTGACGATGAGCTGCTCGGCGGGGTCGAGGGCGGGTGCGTACCCGCGGATCGCGAGCGCGATGTGACCCTCCGGGTTGGCTGGCTGGTGGAGGGTACGCCGTACCAGCGAATAGGCGCCGTCGGCACCGACCAGGGTGCGCGCCGCGATCACGCCGTCGAGGACGACCTCCTCGCGGCGCTCGTCGATAGTGCGCACCGTGTGCCGGGCCAGCGTCGCCCCGGCGGCCACGGCGGCGTCGACCAGGCGGGCGTCGAAGACCGTGCGCGGGATGGTGTAGTTCGGCCGGGCCAGCCGGCGCACGACGGCCCCGCCGGCCGGGCCGACGAGGTGCAACGCCGGCACCGGGGCGTAGCCCTCCTGTACCCCGGTGACGCCGAGGTCGCGCAGGGCGTCGAGGGTGTGCGACGCGATGCCGTCGCCGCATGCCTTGTCGCGGGGGAACGCCGCCCGGTCCAGCAACAGGACGCTCGCACCGCGCCGTCGGGCCGCGAGCGCCGCGCTCGATCCGGCCGGGCCGGCGCCGACTATCACCACGTCGTACCGGTCCATCAGCCGGCCGGTACCCATCGCATCACCTTACCGACCGTCGGTGCGTTCCCGATGCCGGTTGGCCGGAGCCCCGCGCAGGTCGGCAACGATCAGCCGGCGGTCAGCGGTACGGACGCCTCGTCGGTGTACACCAGGAAGGTCAGGGACTCCTGAAAGTACAGCTCGACAGTGGTCGCGTCGTGGGACAGGTACCCGATCGACAGGTCCTGGCCGAGGTGCAGGGCGAAGTCGCCGCCCCGGGTCGACAGCAGGAAGGCCCCGTCGATGGCCGGCGCCCAGATGATGTCGCCGTCCAGCACCCGGTTCAGGTGCTCGCGGATCGGGTACCCGTGGTCCGCGGTCTCGTTCACGGCCGTGTAGGCGTCGGCGCTGAGCAGCAGCGAGTACGGCCCGCCGACGCCGGCCAACCGTAGGGCGCTGACCGCCTGGCTGATCGTGTCCGGATAGTCCCGCACCTCGCCGGGCAGGGCCAGTGCCGGGTTCGAGGAGGCGCCGCGGATACCGGTGATGCCGGCCGCCTGGTACCCCTCGAACACCGCCCGGTCCTCCGCGAACGCCATCTGGCGCGCGGCGTCCTTGACCGGCTGCCAGTCCGCGTCCCGGGCGCCGCGCTCCACGTCGTCGGCGGCCTGCCGGGAGACGGTGAACGGGATGCGCAACTCGACGAGCGGCTGCACCTGCCGCGCACGGGCCAGCACTCCGGGCGCGGGAGCGTCGATGTCACGCAGGTGGCCGGTGCCGATCGCGGACAGTTCCGTACCCGCCGGTCCATGGACGTCGACCACTCGGCGACCGGCCAGATGCCGGGTGAAGGTACGCCGGGCCTCGTCCTCGATGTCCGCCCACGCGGCGGCCGAGACCGGGGCGAGTTCGCGGTGCAGGTTGTTCATTGCCGGTTACGTCCTTCCAGGTCAGGCACGTGCAGAGTCACGCAGGTTGCGGGTCGCCGATGTTGCGTCACGGACTTTGAGGTCACCGATGTGCAGGGAACCGTCGGACATCCCCACGGTGGTGTCGGCCACGGTGGTGCCCGCGACGGTGGTGCCCGCGACGGTGGTGCCGGCCGGCGCCACCGCATCGGTGGACCCGGGCACGGGCGGCGCCGGCGGGTCGTCGAGGAAGTCCGCGGTCGGTACGAAGAACAGGGTGCCGGTAACGGCCGTCGAGAAGTCGAGGATCCGGTCGTACGTGCCGGGCGGCTCACCGAGGAACATCCGCTCCAGCATCCGTTCCGTGACCGACGGTGTGGCGGAGTACCCGATGAAGTACGTTCCGAACTCGCCGCGCGCGACGCTGCCGAACGGCATGTTGTCGCGCAGGATCTGCCGCTCCGTCCCGTCGGGATCGACGATGGTGTTCACCGCCACGTGGGAGTCGGCCGGCTTCACGTCGTCGAGCAGTTCGACGTCGGACAGCTTCGTGCGCCCGATGACGCGCTCCTGCGCCTCGACCGGTAGCGCGTTCCACGCCGCCACGTCGTGCAGGTACTTCTGCACGATGACATAGCTGCCGCCGGCGAAGTCCGGATCCTCGGCACCGATGGTGACCGCGACGGACGCGGCCGGCCCGGCCGGATTCTCCGTGCCGTCGACGAAACCGAGCAGGTCGCGCTTGTCGAAGTAGCGGAATCCGTGCACCTCGTCGACGACGGTGACGGCGTCTCCGAGCCGGTTCGTGATGAGCGCCGCCAGCTCGAAGCACAGGTCCAGCCGGGACGCCCGCAGGTGGAACAGCAGGTCACCGGGCGTGGACACCGCGGTGTGCCGGGCGCCGACCAGCTCCCGGAGCGGATGCAACTCGGCCGGCCGCGGCCCGTCGAACAGCCGATCCCAGGCGGACGCGCCGATCCCGACCACACAGGACAGGTCACCTTCAGCGGCACGGAATCCGACCGAACGCTGCAACCCGCTCACATCGGACAGCAGCTCCCGTACTGCCTGTTCGGCACCGGGGCGCACGGTCAGCACCAGGAAAATCGCGGCGGAGGTCAGCGGGGCGAGCACGGCCTGCGGCACAGCCACCGGTACCGGCCGCACCGGGTCTGTCATCGCTTCCTGCCTTCCGTCTCGTGTGCCGCAAGTGTGCCGCAAGCTTGCCACACGCGGGCGGATGGACGCCGGCCGGTGCCCGGCGCCGGAAGCGGGCCGTGAGCGTGCTGTTGCGCTCCGGCGGTGGGTATGGCGGTGCTGTCGGCAGTGGGGTCGGCAGCGTTGTCCGGCAGTGGGTACGGCGGTGCTGTCCGGCATACCGGCATACCGGCATACCGGCATACCGACGTGCCGGGCGGCGCCGGGCGGCGGCTGGACGGCTCGGTGTCGAACCGGCGAACGCGTACGGTCCGCCGGGTGCACATCGCCGGTCGCCTCGGCTGCGACCGCGCGGTGTCGCCCTCGTGGCGGCGGGACGGGGCATCATGAGGTGGTGACGGTACCTCGCGTCCCGGGCGGCAGGCTCAACGCGCTGCGGGACATGCGCCGCGACCCGCTGAGTTTCTTCACTAGCGTTCGGCGGGAGTGCGGCCCGATTGCCCGGCTGCCGATGCCCGGCCCCCGGCACTACCTCGTCAGCGACCCGGCCGAGATCGCGCGGGCGCTGACCGCCACGGGGCGCGACTATGCCAAGGGTCAGAGCCGCTCGAAGGACGCGGACCGGCCGGGGTTCCAACCGCTGCAACGGATTCTCGGTCAGGGACTGCTGACCAGCGCCGGTCCGTTGTGGCGCCGCCAGCGCCGACTCATCCAGCCGATGTTCCATCAGGCGCGCATCGCGGAGTACTGCGACGTGTTCGCCGGCCTCGCCGCGCGAACGGGTGCCGGTTGGCGCGACGGCGAGGAGCGCGACGTACACACCGATCTGACCGAGCTGACCCTGGCGATCGTCGCGCGTACGGTCTTCGACATCGACCTGGACGCTGCGATCGTGGCGCAGATCAGGCAGTGGCTGGGCGAGAACATGGCCACCGCGCGCCGCGGTGCCGACCTGCCGTGGATGCGGTTCCTCGACCTGGTACCACTGCCGTCCACCCGGCGCTGGAACGCCGACCGTCGCGCGCTCGACCGGATGGTCCACGACCTGATCGCCGACCGTCGGACCGGTGGCGGGTCCGGGACCGATCTGCTCAGCCTGCTGCTCGCGACGCGTGACGCGGACACCGGCGAGGCCATGCCGGACGGCCTGGTCCGGGACGAGGCGGTGACGCTGCTGCTGGCCGGGCACGAGACGACCGCCAACGCGCTGGCCTGGAGCCTGTACCTGCTCGGCACGCACCCGGCCGCGCAGGCCCGGCTGCGCGCCGAACTCGACGAGGTACTGGGGAGCGGTGCGCCGGAGAGCGGGGCGGCGGGAAGCCATGCACCTGAGAACGGAGCGGCGGGGAGCCACGCGCCGGGGAACGGGGCGGCGAGCAACGGGGCGGCGGGGAGCGGAGCGCCGGCCGGGCGGGCGCCCAGTGCCACGGACCTGGCCCGGCTGCCGTACACCATGGCGGTGGTACGCGAGTCGATGCGCCTGTACCCGCCGGCCTGGATCGTCGCGCGGCGGCTCCTCGCGCCCGGACAGGTGTGCGGGCACCGGATTCCGGCCGGCGCCATGCTGGTTTTCAGCTCGTGGGTCGTGCACCGCGATCCGCAGTGGTGGCCGGAGCCCGACAGCTTCCAGCCGGAGCGCTGGCTCGCCGGACCGTCCGACCGGCCGCGCTACGCGTACTTCCCGTTCGGCGGCGGACCCCGCCAGTGCATCGGCAACGGCTTCGCCGAGGCCGAAGCAGTGATGGTACTGGCGACCCTGTGCCGGCGCTGGTCGTTTTCGCCCGTCTCGGAGCAGCCGATCGCGCCCCGGCCGCTGATCACCCTGCGTCCGCGCGGGGGCGTGCCGATGGTCGTCCGGTCGGT
>DASXOA010000435.1:0-93994 GCA_036494675.1 Rugosimonospora sp. | reverse complement strand
CATGTCGATGGTGATGGTCTGGCCGTTGGCCATGGGTACGCCGGTGCTGAATCGGGTGGCGGCGTTGCCGTCGAGCATCCGGGCCGGTACGTCGGTGGCGCTGCTGGCCGATGCGGTCGCGGTCCAGCCGGTACGGGACAGGGCGCTCGGTGGTGGTGGCGGGGTCGTGCTGCCGCCGCCCGTGTAGGCGTTGAACTCGGCGATGGACCACCAGGAGGTGCTGGTGCCGGTCTGGGTGACTCTGATGTAGCGGGCGTTGGTGGCGGGGAACGGTACGGTCAGCAGTGCGGCCGTACCGGTGCCGGTGGCGACCGGTGAGCCCCAGTTGGTGCCGTCGGTGGACAGGGAGACCTGGTATCCGTGGGCGTAGTCGCCGGTGCTGCCGGCGGAGTCCATGGTGATCTGGTCGATGCTGTGGCTGGCTCCCATGTCGATGGTGATGGTCTGGCCGTTGGCCATCGGTACGCCGGTGCTGAACCGGGTGGCGATGTCGCCGTCGAGCATCCGGGCCGGTACGTCGGTGGCGCTGCTGGCCGATGCGGTCGCGGTCCAGCCGGTACGGGACAGGGCGGTCTGGCCGCCACCGCCCCCGCCACCGCCGCCACCACCGCCGATCGTGGTCGAGCCGGTGAGGCGGATGTCGCGCGAGGAGGAGCCGACGTAGACCTGGTTGGTGCCGGCGGAGTTGGTCCAGGCGTTGTTGGTCCAGGTCTGGAAGCTGCGGGCGTCCAGCGTGACGGTGACGTGCTGGGTCTGCCCGGGATTGAGCGTGACGCGCTGGAAACCGCGCAGGTTGCGGGGCGGTTCGCCGGTGGTGGCGGGCTGGCCGACGTAGACCTGCGCGACCTCGGCTCCGGCGCGGGTACCGGTGTTGGTGACGTCGAACCCGACCGCCACGTTGCCGCTCGCGTCGGGGGTGCCGACGCTGAGGTTGGCGTACCCGAAGGTGGTGTAGGACAGCCCGTACCCGAAGGGGTACAGCGGCGTCTTGTTCTGGCTGTCGTACCAGCGGTACCCGACGTCGATGCCCTCGGAGTACTGCACGGTGCCGTTCTGCCCCGGCCACTGGGCGGTGGTGTGTGCCGGCACGTCGGTCAGCGACTGCGGGAAGGTGACCGGGAGCTTTCCGGAGAAGTTGGTGTCACCGAACAGGAGTGCCGCGACGGCGTTGCCGTCTTCCTGGCCGGGGTACCAGTTCTCGACGATGCCCTTCACGGAGTTGGCCCAGGGCATGGTGACCGCGGAGCCGCTGTTGACCACGACCACCGTGTTCGGGTTGGCCGCGGCCACGTCGGTGACCAACTGGTTCTGGTCGGCGGACAGGTCGATGTTGGCCAGGTCGCCGCCTTCGGACTCGAACTTGTCGACGAACACCACGGCGAGGTTGGCGTTGCGTGCCGCGGTGACGGCCTGGTCGTGCAGCGACAGTCCGGGAATCTGCCAGCCCAGGCTCACGTTCGAGCCGCCGCCGGCCTGGTAGTAGTCCACCTCGATGCTGACCGGCTGGCCCGCGGTCAGCGTGACGGTGCCGGTCCGGGTCGTCGACCCCTGGTTGAACCAGTTGTTGATGACCTGCTGGCCGTTGATGAACAGCCGGCTGCCGTCGTCGCTGTTGAGCGAGAACTGGTAGCTGCCGCTGGTCGCCGGGTGCAGGGTGCCGGTCCACTTCACCGACCAGTTGGTGGTGTTGACCCCCGGGGCCGGGGAGGCGCCGCCGTACACGGCGTCCACGTTCGGATCGACCCGGCTGGTGACGACCGCGCCGGACAGGTCGGTGCTGTTGTAGTACTGGCCGTACAGGCCGGTGCCGCTGCCCGACGACGGGGTCAGGTACGAGGTGTCCACCGGCGGCAGTTCGCCGCTGGAGGAGGCGACGCCCTGCGCGAAGCTGACCGTGGCCGCGCTGCCGGCGCGGGTGCGGATGCCCTGGTACGGGGTGACGAGGTACGGCGGGTTGACTCCGGCACTACCGCCGCCCTGGGACATCGCGTCGGTACCGGCGTCGTCGCCGATGACGGCGATCGAGTGCACCGCCGAGCCGACCGGCAACACCGAGGAGTTTTTCAGCAGGACGCTGCCCTCCTGCGCCACCTGCTTGGCGACCGCCGCGTGCGCACTGGACGTGACCACGGCGCCGGTCGAACCGGTCTGCGTCGTGTCGAACAGTCCCTGGCGGAACATCGACACCAGGATCCGTCGCGTGTGGTCGTCCACTGTGGACCGTGAAACCTGGCCCGAGGACACCGCCGACGTCAGCGCGCTGCCGTAGTAGGTGCTGCCGGGCATCTCCATGTCCAGCCCGTTGTTCGCCGAGGCGACGGTGGAGTGGGTGGCACCCCAGTCGGAGGTCACGAACCCGGTGAATCCCAGGTCGCCCTTGAGGATGCCGTTCTCCAACGGCCCGTTCTCGCAGGCGAACGGGCCGTTGACCGCCGAGTACGAGCACATCACCGAGTCGGCCTGGCCCTGCTGGATCGCGGCCTGGAACGCCGGCAGGTAGATTTCCCGTTCCGTGCGGTCGGACACGATCGCGTTGTCGGCCGTGTTGTTGCGGTTGGTTTCCTGGTTGTAGACCGCGTAGTGCTTCACCTGGGCCATCGGGCCCTGGCTCTGGATGCCCTGGATGTCGGCCGCGCCGATCTGGCCGGCCAGGTAGGGGTCCTCGCCCATGGACTCGAAGGCGCGCCCCCAGCGGGGATCCCGCACGATGTTGATGGTCGGCGCGAGCACCACGTTCGTGCCCTTGCCCCACTGCTCGGCGCCGAGCACCTGCCCGTACTGCTGCATCAGCCCGGTGTCCCAGGTCGCCGCACCGGCCACCGGCGCCGCCAACTGCGTCACGCCGGTGAACCCGTCGCCGGCTCCGACCGGACCGTCCTGCAGGTGCAGCGGCGGGATGCCCAGCCTGGTGTTGCCGTCCACGCAGCCGACGTACCCGCACCCCGCGCCGCCGTGCAGCATCGTCAGCTTCTCCGCCTGGGTCATCGCGGCCAGCAGTTCGTTGGCGCGATCCAGCGGCGTCTGCGCGGTGTTCATCCACGGCTGGGTCGCCGCGTGCGCCTGGGGGGCGGCGACGCCGAGCACGCCGATCGTCATGAGTAGCGCGGTGCCGGCGCGCGACAGGGCGCGTCTGGGGTGGCGCATGAAGACTCCAAAGGGGACGGAAGCGCGGGCGACCGCACGAAGGCACGGGGCGCCGGGGCGTGGCGGTGGAGTCTCCGCGGTCCGGTGGACGGGCCGGGAGCGGTGCGAGTTGCGGTATCGGGACGGACGGAAGCGAACTCTTTGGAGATAGAGATTCGTCGCAGTATCGATGTCCTGTCAAGGGCTCCGGAACAGAAAGTTCACGCTTTAAAACATCTCGGGAAATCGGGGGGCCAGAGAAGGCCGCGGACCCGACGGTCCGCGGCCTTCCGTTACGCCGTACGCCGGTTCAGCTGGCGAACGCCTGGAACTCCCACAGCGAGTCGCCGTACTGGGTCGCCCGTGCGGTCGCGTACATCCGCAGGTAGCGGCCGGAGCCCGAGACGGTGAGGGTCTGGACGCCCCCGGTTCCCATGGTGGTGGAGTAGATCGACGTCCAGGTCGAGCCGTTGGCCGAGGTCTGGATCTGGTACGCGGTGGCGTACGCCGTCTCCCAGTTCAGCACGACCTTGCAGATGTTCTGGGTGGAGCCGAGGTCGACCTGCAGCCACTGCGGGTCGGCGAATCCGCTGGACCACCGGGTGCCGGCGTTGCCGTCGACCGCGTTGGCGGCCGGCGTTCCAGCGTTCTCCGTCGACGACGCGGTCGCGGTCCTGCCCTGCGCGACGTTGGTCGTGCCGCAGCCGCCGCCACCGCCGCTGGTACCCGTGGCGTAGACGCCGAACTCCCACAGCGAGTACCCGTACTGGGTGGACCGCGCCGTACCGTACATCCGGATGTAGCGCCCGGATCCGGTCACGTTCAGGGTCTGGACCCCGCCGGTACCCGTGGTGGTGGAGTAGATCGACGTCCAGTTCGTACCGTCGGTCGAGGTCTGGATCTGGAACGCCGTCGCGTACGCGGCCTCCCAGTTCAGCACGACCTGGCAGATCGACTGGGTGGAGCCGAGGTCGACCTGCAGCCACTGCGGGTCGGAGAACCCGCTGGACCAGCGGGTGCCGGCGTTGCCGTCCACCGCGTTCCCCGGCCCGTTTCCGGCGTTCTCGCTGGAGGACGCCGTCGCGGTCTTGCCCTGCGCGACGTTCGTCGTGCCGCAGCCGCCGCCACCGCCGCTGGAGCTGACGGTCCAGGTGAACGCGGTGGATCCGGTGGCTCCGGTGCCGTCCCTGGCGGTCACCGTGACGTTCGAGGTGCCCGCCGCCGTCGGCGTGCCGGAGATCAGGCCCGACGTGGCGTTGATGGACAGCCCGGCGGGCAGGCCGGTGGCGCTGTAGGTCAACGCCTGGCCGGATGCCGAGTCGGTGGCGTGGATCTGGACGCTGGCCGCGGTGCCGACGGTGGAGTTCTGGTTGCCGGGGCCGGTGACCGTGACGGTGTTGCCGCCGCCACCGCTGCCGGTGGGCAGGGTCCACAGTTGCTGCGCCGAGCCGGTACAGGTCTCGATGTCCAGCCGGGAACCGGTGTTGCCGCCGGGATCGGTGAGGCACAGGCCGGAGTTCGGGTTGAGCAGCTCACCGTTGGCCTGGTGGTTCCAGTTCTGGGCGTTGGTGGCGTTGCACGGGTACCAGTCGACGTTGGTACCGCTGGTCGTCCCGGCGGCCACCACGTCCAGACAGCCGCCCTGGACCCGGACCGTACCGTCGGTGTACGGCGACCACTGCTGCCCCGCGCTGCCGTTGCAGGCGCTCACGCCGATCGGGTTGCCCGACACGTTGAGCGAGTTCTGGTTGTTCAGGCACAGCCCGTTGATGCCCTTGACCGTCCCGGTCGCGGTGGCGGTCCCGGTCGGGGTGGAGTTGCCGCCCTGCTCGTACACGGCCACGTACCCCACGCTCATGGACGCCCCCGAGGACGTCGCCGCGGTCGGGGTCGTCTGCCCGGAGATGCCGTCCGGGTAGTTGCCGCCCATCGCCAGGTCCCAGATGATGAAGAACCCGTGGTCGATGGCGGCCTGCCAGGCGGCCGTGCCGACCGACGCCTCGGTGATGGTGCTCTCCACCACGCCGTCCATCAGGAACTGCAGGGTCTCTGCGCTGGTGTTAGTCCGGTCGATGATGACCGAGTAGGTGTGGTAGCCGGTCTGGCAGGTGGAGCCCGCGCCGGGGCACGGGATCAGCGCGTGACCGGGGCTGTTCGCCGAGTCGTGCAGGGTCTGGGACGCCTCGTTGAGGCCGTTGACGTCCTCCATCATGTCGATCTCACCGGACTGCGGCCAGCCGCCGCCCGCCCGCATCGGGGATCCGAGAGCCCAGAACGCGGGCCAGTACCCCAGGCCGTTGGCCGGGTTCGGCTGCTGGATCGACGCGGTCATCTCCAGCTTCCCGCCCGCCGGGGCCTGGAAGTCGTCGCGGGTGCTCTCGATCCGCGCGGACGTCCAGGTACCGCCGCTGTTGATCGCCTTGAGTACCAGGTGGCCGTTGCCGTCCAGGTACACGTTGTTGGTCGAGTTGGTGGTCTGCTCCTTCTCGCCGGTGCCGTAGCCGGTACCGATGTCGTAGAACCAGTTCGCCGACGACGGCGCGGACCCGGCCGAGCCCGCGAAGTTGTCGCCGAACACGGTCGTCCAGCCCGACGGCGGTGGCGGCACGGTGTCGGCGAGCGCCGAGGGGGCGCCGATGAGGGTCGTGGTCGCGATGCCGGTCAGGCTGCCGGCGAGCAGCGCCAGCGCGGTCAGGAGGCGAGCACCCCTGACGCGTTGCCTGGGTGGCCTCGGGCGGCGGTCGGCTCTCCGGACGATACGCGGAATGAGGAACACGATGGCTTCCCTTCAGCGCAGAGCGCGCTCTCTGTTCCGGCCCCAGCGCATGGCGTGGCCGCGGCACGGCATGCCGCAACGCGGTTGGTCATGAGGCCGGATGGTGTTCGGGACGGAATGGGAGAGCGCTCTCTACCCGAGATGTGTACGGCGCCGGCACAGGCCTGTCAAGCGTTAGCGCGAGAATACGGAGTAGACCGCCGTGAATCCGGCGGGGGATACCGGGTCAGGGCTGGCGGATCGCCTCGCCGGCGATCTCGATGCGCACGTTCTTGCCGACGAGCACTCCGCCGCTCTCCAGGGCCACGTTCCAGATCAATCCGTACTCCTCGCGATTGATCTCCGCGGTGGCGGTGAATCCGAAGATGTCATTCCCGTACGGGTCGCGACGGGCGCCGCCGAATTCGACCTGGAGGTCGACCGGCCGGACGATTCCCTTGACGGTCAACTCCCCGGTCAGCACGAACCGTCCCGCCGACGGGCCGGGCTGTGCCGGCACGGGACCGGAGCCGGACCGGCGCCCGAGCGACCGGTGACTCCTCAGGTACGCCCAGTAGAAGATCGGGTCGTTGTTGCCCTGCCAGGTGATGCCGGTGCTGCGGTACTCCAGCGTCGGATACCGCTCGACGTCGAGGAAGTCGGGGCTGGTCAGGTGCTTGTCCCGGTCGGCGTTTCCGGTTTCGGCGCTCGCGGCCCAGATCGTCGCGCTCGCCCAGGACCGCAACGGGTCCTCGTCCACCACGATCCGCGCGGCGGCCTCGGCGAACTGTCCGCGTACGGGGCTCACCATCATGTGCCGGGCCAGGAAGCCGATCCGCTTGTGCGCCTGATCGAGAAGATAAGTCCCCGGAGCCGGGATTGTCATGCCCTCCCAGGATCGGGTGGGGGAACCGGACATTGTTGTGCCTTCCCAGAACGCGTGCGTCGCGAGGCGGTGCTGCCGCTCCCGGCTGCGGCTGATCGGCTCGCTGCGCACGCCTTTTCTTCCAACTTTTAAGATCACATGATAGCCCTGACGTGCGGGGATGCCCTGGACGGGCCACGGGCGTGCGCTGGAACCGTTGCCCGCGCCCAAACGGCGTGATCGGCGTGCGCTCCGGACGGTGCTTGCCGGCCGCTGCGAGCGACGCCACATTGTCCGTTCCGGCGCGACCGTGTTAGCGTGCGACTCATGTCCGTGTGGGTTCGTTGCTATCGGCGCTTTATGCCGGCTCCGGGTGGAGCCGGTCGTCAGGTGCGCTGACCGACCAACCACCCGGAGCCAGCTGGGCAGAGGCGATCCCGCCTCTGCCTTTCGTCATTTGTGGCGGGCAGACTCCGGGCAGCGCGAAGGATCGCGGACCGGGGCCCCGCCCGGAAGAAGACGGGAAGATCATGACCCCAGCCGCCTCATCCGCTCCGGCGCCCACCAACGACCTGCGCATCAGCGGCTTCCAGCCGCTGGTCCCGCCGGCCGAATTGCGCGCCGCCCTGCCGCTGGACACCGAAAGCGCGCGACTCGTCCAGGACAGCCGGCGGGCCGTGCGCGGCGTCCTCGACGGCGAGGATGACAGGCTCTTCCTGGTCGTCGGGCCGTGCTCCGTGCACGACCCGGCCGCCGCGCGCGAATACGCCGAGCGGCTCGCCGCCGCGGTGGCGCCGCTGCGCGACGACCTCTGCGTGGTCATGCGGGTGTACTTCGAGAAGCCGCGCACCAGGTTGGGGTGGAAGGGTCTCATCAACGACCCGGACCTGGACGGCACCCACGACGTGCAGCGCGGCCTGCGCATGGCCCGCGCCGTGCTGCTGGATGTGCTCCACACGGGGCTGCCGGTCGGCTGCGAATTCCTGGAGCCGACCAGCCCGCACTACATCGCCGACGCGGTCAGCTGGGGCGCGATCGGTGCCCGGACGCCGGAGAGCCAGGTGCACCGGCAACTGGCATCCGGACTGTCGATGCCGATCGGTTTCAAGAACGCCACGGACGGCGACGTGCAGACCGCCATCGACGGCTGTCACACGGCCGCCGGCAGCCACGTGTTCTTCGGTATCGACGACGAGGCCCGCGGCTCGGTCGTCTCGACCACCGGCAACCCGGACTGCCACGTGGTGCTGCGGGGCGGCCGCGGCGGGCCGAACTACTACCCCGAGAACGTCGCCGACGCGCTCGCGCTGCTGGCTAAGGCGGAGATGCCACAGCGGCTGGTCATCGACGCCAGCCACGGCAACAGCGGCAAGGACCACATCCGCCAGGAGGCGGTGGTGCGCGAGATCGCGGAGCAGGTGGCCGGCGGTGAGCAGGGGATCGCCGGGCTGATGATGGAGAGCTTCCTGGTGGACGGCAGGCAGGAGCCGGGACCCCGGGAGACGCTCACCTACGGGCAGAGCGTGACCGACGCGTGCATCGGCTGGGCACGGACACAGACGCTGCTGGAGGAGTTGGCCGCTGCCGCGAGGCGGCGCCGAGAGGTGCTGCGCACCGCGTCCTGAACCGCACGCGGGCCGCTCCGGCCGACGAATTTCAATGCTTAACAGTCTTTACAGTCATCGATCTTCCGCCTACGTTGTCCCCAAGCCCCGGGGCGGATTCCTCACCGTTCGGCCCGGGACGTCCCGATCGGCTGCGCCCGACCGGCCGGGCCACCGGAGCTGACCCGAGTCACCTGCCCGCCGCCCGAACCGTCGCGCGCCCAGATGTGGAGGAGAACACTCGTGACGGCAGAAACGGGCACACCCCGGCGCTCCCGCCGCAAGCTCATCGCGGTGGCCGCCGTCGGCGGGGTCGCCATCGCGGCGGCCGTCTTCGGCGTCACCGACGCCATGGCCGCCACCGCCGGCCCCATCACCGGCCTCGCCGGCAAGTGCGTCGACGTGGCCGCGGCCAGCACCGCGAACGGTGCGCACGTCCAGTTGTACGACTGCAACGGCACCAACGCACAGAGTTGGACCGTCGGCAACTCCGACAACACGATCCGGGCACTCGGCAAGTGCCTGGACGTGGCCTCCGCGTCGACCGCCAACGGCGCCAAGGTGCAGTTGTACGACTGCAACGGCACCAACGCACAGAAGTGGACGGCCAGCAATGGCGAACTGGTCAACACCGGCTCGGGCAAGTGCCTGGACGCCACCGACAACAGCTCCGCCAACGGCAACCAGCTCCAGATCTGGTCCTGCACCGGTGCCGCCAACCAGAAGTGGACGCTGCCCGGCGGCACCACCGCCCCCACCACCCCGGCCGGCGGCCTCGACCCATCCGTCGCCCCCGGCGGCAACTTCGACCTTTCGCTGTGGGAACTCCAACTGCCGACCGGTTCACCCGGTGCGCCGACCACGATCTCGCCCGGGCAGCTCGAAGGGCCCAGCGGATTCCAGGATCCGCACTTCTACACCGACTCCACCGACGGCGCGATGACATTCTGGGATCCCGAGAACGGGGTCACCACGCCGAATTCGAGCTACTCCCGTTCGGAGTTCCGCGAGATGACGGCGAGCGGGGCGGCGGCCAACTGGTTCAGCCCGGGTACCCACATGCTCAGCGCGACGCTGCGGGTCACACAGGTGCCGAACCACGTCGCCGTCGGGCAGATCCACCTCGGGTCGGGTGGGTCGACGAAGCCGCTCCTCGAACTGTTCTACTACGCCAACGGAAACATCGAGATGGCGATCGAGCAGACCCCCGCGGGCGGCAACGAGGTGCAGCACCTGGCCGGGAACGTGCCGCTGGGTACGAAGTGGAGTTACACGATCGGCCTGAGCGGCAACACGATCAGCCTGGTCATCAACGGCGGTGCGACGCAGACCTGGCCGATGTCATCGACGTTCAACGGGTACGGCATGTACTTCAAGGCCGGCGACTACGACCAGCCCACGGGAAGCAGTTCCACGGTGGGTGCGACGGTCGGGTTCTACGCGCTGACCATCTCGCACAGCAGCTGACCATCTCGCAGCGCAGCTGACCTGAACGGGTGGCGCCGGAGCCGGCGCGCCGAGCGACCAGAGCCCGGTGGGTCCCCGGAAGTCCACGGGACCCACCGGATCGGGTTCCGCTGGGATTTCCGGGGATTGCCCGCGCCGTCCGGGCCGATGCCCTAGCGTCCGGACTATGCCGTCCGCGCGTACCGACGTTCTCGACATCTCGTACCAGGTGGCGGGCCTCGCCGACGCGCCGCCCGTCCTGCTGGTCCACGGCTGGCCGGACGCCGCCCGGGGCTGGCGAGAAGTGGCCGGGAGGCTGAACGATGCCGGGTGGCGCACGGTGACCCCGGACCTGCGGGGCTTCGGGGACACGCGGTTCCGGTCACCCACCACGCCGCGCGACGGGGCTGGCGCCGCGCTGGCACAGGACGCGCTCGACCTCGTTGACGCGCTCGGGATCGGGCGGTTCGTGGTCGTCGGGCACGACTGGGGTGCCCGCGTCGCATACCATCTGGCCGCGCTCGTGCCCGACCGCGTTCCCGCGATCGCCGCCCTGGCCGTGGCCTACCAGCCCCGCGCGGAGTTCGTGATGCCGGACTTCGCGCAGGCGCGCCGGTTCTGGTACCAGTGGCTGATGTACCTCGACGCGGCGGCGGACGCGATCCGCCGCGATCCGCTGGGGTTCGCGCGGATCCAGTGGGACACCTGGAGCCCGCCCGGGTGGTTCGACGACGACGAGTTCCAGGCCACCGCCCGCAGTTTCCTGAACCCGGACTGGGTGGACGTCACGCTGAACAACTACCGAGCGCGATTCCGGAAGGAGGAGCCGGGCGATCCCCGCTACGCCGAGCAGCGGCGCGTCCTCGCCGGTACCGAACGGCTGACGGTCCCGACGTTGATGGTCCAGGGCGGGGCCGACTCGTGTGACGGGCCGTCGCTGTCCGAGGGCTTGGAGAGTTGTTTCACCGGAGGGTACCGGCGGGTGCTGCTCGACGGGGTCGGGCACTTCCCGCACCGCGAGGACGCCGGATCGGTGGCGGACCTGGTGGACCAGCACCTGCGCGCCCACTGGTGAGGGCGCCGGCGGCGTTCGTCACGGGTGGCGCGTCAGTGTGGACGCAGCGTCCAGACGACCCGCATCTCGGCCGCGACGGCACCGTCCTCGCGGGTGATGTCGACCGCGACCGTGAACTCGGGTCGCAGGCCCGCGTCCAGCTCGGCGAGCACCTCCTCGCGCGGCCGCTGCAGCCGAGCCGTCGCCTCGACCACGCCCATCGCCAGCTTCTTGTACGCGATCTCGGCGCGCACCGCGAGGGGCACGGCCCGGTGGAGCTGGTCGGAGAAGACCGCGGTCACCACCGCGCCCGAGGCGGTTTCCGCGAGGCCGAACACCGCGGCGGCGTGCGGCCCGCCGACATGGTTGTGCAGTTGCGGCGCGTCGGGCATCCGGGCGGTGACGGTACGGCCGTCGTCGGCGACGGCGATGAACTGCGCGCCGAGGGTACGGGCGAACGGCACGGCGCCCAGCATGGTGGCGCTCAGCGTCTCCAGGTCGGTCATGAGGCAACCCTACCGCCCGGTAACCTGGCGGCGGCCACCCCACCGAATACATCGATGGCCGACTATAATCCCGAGCTGTGTCCGGATCCACGGTCGAGCAGCGGCGGCGCAACGCGCTGATCGTCGCCGGCACTCTCGCGCTCACGGTCGTGCTCTACGCCAACACGTTCAGGAACGGGTTCCTCGAATTCGACGACCCCGACAACGTGCTGGACAACTACTCGATCCGGGCGCTCACCTGGCCGAACGTCGAGCACTACTTCACCACGCCGTTGCAGTACATGTACACGCCGCTGGTATCCCTCTCGTACGCCCTCGACTACCACGTCGGAGCGCTGAACCCCGTCGCGTACCACGCCACCAACCTCGGCCTGCACCTGGCCAACATCGTGCTGGTGTACCGGCTGTGCCGGGCGCTCACCCGGAAGGCGTTCATCGCGCACTTCGTGACCGTCGCGTTCGCGATCCATCCGTCCAACGTGGACACCGTCTGCTGGGTGTCCACCCGCAGTACGCTGCTCGCCACGCTCTTCTCGCTCGCGACCCTGCTCGCGTACCTGCGCTACACGCGCACCAGGCGCTGGCTCTGGCTGGCGCTCGCCGTGCTGCTGTTCGTGCTGGCGGTGCTGTCCAAGTCCACCGCCGTGGCCCTGGCGCTGGTGCTGCCGGTGCTCGACTACTGCCGCGGCCGGCGGTTCGGCTGGCGACTGGTCGTCGAGAAGCTGCCCTTCGGTGCCGTGGCACTCGGCGGCGGACTGCTCACCCTGCACTTCCGTATCGACACCAGCGCGCTGCAACACTATTCGCCGCTCGATCGGGTCATCGTCGTCTGCTCCGCGCTGACCGGGTACCTGATCCGGCTCGTCGTCCCCTACCCGCTCGCCTTCGCCTACGCCTATCCGGCGAAAGCCGGCGGGTTCCTGCCGTGGTACCTCTACCTCACGCCGGTGGTGCTGGGCCTGGTGGTGTTCCTGCTGTACCGCGCGCCGGTGCCGAGGAAGCTGCTGCTGTTCGGGCTGTCCTTCTTCGTGCTGAACGTCCTGCTGAGCCAGACGGCGTTGCTGGAGGACAACTACATGTCCAATCGGTACGTGTACCTGCCCTACGTCGGCCTGTTCCTCATCGTCGCCGAACTCGTCCGGGGTCTCGTCGAGGCGAGGAACGGGTGGCGGGCCCGGCTGCTGGCGGTGTGGCCGGCGGCGCTGGTCGTCGTGGCCGTGCTGCTCGGGGTCGCCACGTTCAGCCGTACCGTGCTGTGGAACGAACCGGCACGGGTGCTGGACAACTCCATCACGCACCAGCCGGGGGTCCCGTTCGTGTACAACAGCCGGGGCATGACGGAGTACACCAGCGGGGACTACGCGGCCGCCGAGCGCGACTTCGAGAAGACCCTCGCGCTGGACCCGACGTTCACCCTGAGCTACTACTACCGCGGCGTCATCAGGAGCCGCGGCGGCGACAACGGTGGCGCCATCGCCGACTACGACCGGGCCATCGCGCTGTCCTCGGGCTTCGGCGCGGCGTACGACGAACGGGGCAAGGCCGAGCTCGCGCTGGGCAGCTACGAACCCGCGCTGACCGACCTGACCTACGCCATCTCGCTGGACGGCTACTTCGTCGACGCCTACCTCAACCGCGGCCGAGTCTACGCGGCGCTGCGCCGCTACCCCGAGGCCATCGCCGACTACCGCACGGCGGCCCAGCTCTACCCGGACTTCCCCGACACCTACAACGACCTGGGCGTCGCGGAGTTGGCGTACGGCGACCCGCAGGCCGCGGTCGCCGACCTCACCACGGCCATCCAGCGCAACCCGCAGTACGGGGAGGCGTACTTCCACCGGGGCGAGGCCCGGCAACGGATGAACGACCCGGCCGCCGCCTGTACCGACTGGCGCACCTCGGCGACCTACGGCTACCCGGCCGCCACCCAGTCCGTCCAAGCCGACTGCCCCTCGGGTTGACCCGGCCCGGAAGGGCTCGGATGAAAGGGCTGCCGACATCGTCCGTCATGCCATCGTCTCTGGGCCCTCGGTCAGCGCTCGCAGCTCGGCTACGTGTGCTGCCCACACGGAACGGAAGTAGTCGTCGGTGTCGAAGGGATCGTCTTCGCGGGCAGGGCAGAACTCCGCGCGGTACTCGTTACCGCTCTCGGGCGGTGCCCATTCCACATGGTTGGCGTACCGGCTCCAAAAGCCGTACGGACCGTCGAGTACCGGTGGATCACTGTCCTTCCGCGCCAACCACTGCTGCGCCACGTCCTCCAGGATGAGGTCCAGATGGGAATCGTCATTGTTCACCCAGGCGCTAACGTCGCGCCCCAGGATCCTGTTGATTGCGGCTCGAAGCCGCAGCGACTCCACTTCCCGCTCCAGCTGGGCCACGCGCCGTAGCCCATTGCGGCTCATTGTCGACGTGGTGTCCATACCCACCCCTCGTCTGCTCACCGGATCAACACATGCCCGGAGGTCACTGCCGCGACGTTAGGGCGCTGCTGTCACTGCGGACTATCGAGTTGCACCATGTTGCGCCAAGATTCTCTGACGTTGCCGGAGGTTGAAGCCTGAGCACTACAAGCAGTTCTGGCGTCCGGCGCCATGGCCCGCAACTGGCCTTGACGTGTTGCTCAGTCCGCCGGATGCTGGACTCACTCGGCACAACCTCTGGCAACCACTCAGACAGGAGCGAGACGGTGAAGCTGCGGTTTCTCGGCAAAGACTCAACGCCCACCAACTCCCCAACGCTGTACGCCACGGGCGAGGATTCGTACATCGTGCAGGGGTGGATCGTGACCGATGCCGTCACCCTGGCCGGACTGAACATCGCGGAGGACGAGACCCTCGTCGAGGTACCGGCCCGGCTGCTCTCGCACTTGGCCAAGGACGGCGTCGACGGGGAGGTGGGCAACGTGATCTGGCCGATCGTCCACGTCAAGGAGAACGGCAATTACATCGTTCAAGGGCCGCGGGTGACGGACGCGGAAGCCTTGGGCCAGATGAGCATCCCCGGCCACGAAACCTGCATCGCCGTCTCCAAGCCGGCCATGCTGGCGCTGGTCGCCGGAGCCTGAGGTCTTGGAGCCAATCTCAGAAGTCCAACGCGACCACTTCCTCGCGTCGTACCGTCGCGAGGCGCTGCACCTGGAGATGCGTGACGTCTACGCCACGGACGTCGAGCGCGACCGGTTCGGTGCCTGGGTGCGTGGTGAGCCGCTCGACCCGGTCGCCGAGGCGGCGTGGTGGCGGCCCTGGGTCGACCTGATGTCCGCTGGCCGCGCAGCCGGAAAGACGCTGCGTCGGCTGCGCATCGTTTCCGAGCCGGTCACGGACTACATCCGCTTCGAGTGGCTTGACGCCGCCAAACTGGTCGAGGCCGGTGAGGACGTGCGCTGGCTGCCTCGGCGGCGCGTGTCGACGTTGCTGTTGCCGGGAAACGATTTCTGGCTGTTCGACGATGAGACGGTCACCTTTACCCATCTTTCCGGCAACGGCGAGGTGCTGGGCCACGAGCTCACAACCGACCCGGCGATCGTGCGGGCATGCAGGATGGCGTTCGAGGCTGCCTGGGCGATCGCCGTTCCACACCGCGAGTACAAGCCCGCGTGACCTCGACCAGTCCCGTTCAGCAGGCGCGCCAGGCCCTGGGAGTTCGTCTCCGTGAGGTCCGCAAGGACGCTGACCTCACGGCGCGGGCTCTCGCCGCGCAGTGCGGTTGGCACTTCACCAAGGTCAGCAAGCTGGAACACGGCGCCCAGAACCCCAGCGAAGAAGACATCCGCGAGTGGTGCCGGGCCTGCGACGCCGTCGACCAGGTGCCCGACCTCATCGCGACGGCGCGGGCCATCGAGTCGATGTACATCGAGTGGCATCGACAGTTGCGCGCGGGCCTGAAGCGGTCGCAGATCGCCTCGGTCCCGCTGTACAACCGCACCAAGCTGTTCCGCGGCTACGAGAACACGGTTCTACCGGGGCTGTTCCAGACCGCCGAGTACGCCGCCGCCATCTTGAGGTTCTGGGCGGAGTTCCTGCACCTGCCCCACGACATCGACGAAGCGGTGGCGGCACGGATGGAGCGGCAGCGGGTGCTCTACAGCGGCGACCGGCGGTTCGCCTTCGTGCTGGAGGAACAGACGCTGCGCACTCGGGTCGGTGACGCCGAGGTGATGCTCGGCCAACTCGACCGGCTGCTGGCGGTCATGTCCCTGCCGCGCGTGAGCGTGGGCATCATCCGGGCGAACGGCGAGCGGTACTGTCTCACCCAAGGCAGCTTCTGGATCTTCGACGAGGACCGGGTACAGACCGAGGGAGTGTCGGCGGGGCTGGACATCACCCAGCCGCGTGAGGTCGAGGTGTACGGCAGGGCGTTCGAGCTGCTCCAACGATCAGCGGTACACGGGCAACCTGCGCGCGACCTGATTCACCGTGCGATGGCCGGCCTGCACACCACTTAGATTAATACTCCTAACTGCCCGTTGGATAAGGGCCAAGATGCCGGGATTGATCGATCGTCGTGGCGGCGCGGCGCGCTGACCGCGGACGGGCCTTGAGGTACGAGCAGAGGTAACCGCACCATCCTGCGCGACCCCAAGGCCCTCACCAGTGGCGCCAGATCAAAGAAGGCGGACAACTCCAAGGCCCGGTCCAGCACGACGACGACGGGTGTTACTTCTCGGCCGTGCCGGGTTCCCCGCCGATGGACTCCTGATAGATGTCCGCGTAGGTGCGCGAGTCCTTGATCAGGTCGTCGCAGAAGGCCGCGACGTCGTTGCCGATGAGTTCCAAGACTCCCTTGCCGGCCGCGACGCCCTCCTCGAAGAAATCGACAATCCCTGAGAGCAGGCGCCCGTCAGGCAAGTCGATCGGTCCTACCTTGAAGAAGTACCTCTGCATCTCCTTGTAGACGATCTGGTAGTCCGGCGGGAGCGCCTTGACCCGCGCCATGTGCGCCCGCCACTGCTTCTTGCCCTCGATGATGTCTTGGATGCCCATGTCAGCCTCCTAGCCGGCCCAATTTCCGTGCGACGTTCCTGTTCAACTGCTCGCGCCACCGGTCGCGATAGCTCCGAGCCCCTTCTCCGCCGGCCAGCGCCGCGCAGAAGCCCTTGATGTCGTCGCCCAGCACCTCGTGAATGCTCTGCCCGTCCGCCGCTGTTTCTTCGAGCAGCCCCAGAGCGCCGTCGAGGATCGGCATCAGGTTGCGACCGGTGAAGCCCGCGTAGGGGAAGAGGTGAGCCTCGATCTGTTCCCACGCCGCCCGGTAGTCGGCCGGCAATGCCTCGGCCCGGGCTTCGAACGCCTTCCATTCCCTGGTGAGATCGCTGCCCGTAATGGTCTCCCAGAAGTTCATCTCCCACCCTCCTTAAGCTGGTCGATTCGTGATGAGAGGTACTCCCATTTCGTCCAGAACGTCGCGAGTTCTTCGCGTCCCGCGTCGTTGAGCGCATAGAACTTGCGCGGCGGACCCATCCCGGATGGTCGTTTCGTCACCTGGACGAGCCCGTTCTTCTCCAGTCGCAGCAAGATGGTGTAGACCGTCCCCTCGATGACGTCGGCGAAGCCGAGCTCGTTCAGCCGGCGCGTGATGGCGTACCCGTAGGTCTCCTCGCTGGCGATGATTTCAAGCACGCAGCCCTCAAGCGTGCCCTTCAGCATCTCCGTCAGGTCGTCCATCGCGGGTTCCCTTCGGTCCTCCTAGTACTGCGTACCACCGAGTACCGGTATACGGTATCACCGAGTAGTGAACTGTGACCAGCAGGGCGCGAGCACGACTATGGAAGAGATTCGAATCGCTTCTGTGGCCCCTGGCACCTGAGTGCCCGACTTCGTGGATGTCGTCGCGGATTTCCCAGCGGATGCGTAGGCGTCGGAACCTTGCGGTCGTCCAGGCGTTTGCGACCCGATGGTCCGAGCGGCGGGGATTCTCCAGTTCATCCTCGACGAACGAGAGGCGCACCAGATCGTCGAGCGGCTGGTGCGGCCGCTCGCCTCGGGGAGCGTCGTAGCGCTGCCGATCGTCACCGCCGACAGCGCGCCGGACGAGGTCATTCGGGGAGTGGCGGCCTACAACGCCAACGGGATCCCGTGCAAGGCGCGCGACCGGGCCGAGGTCGAGGCGCTCCTCACGGGGCTGGACCTGCTCGATCCCGGGGTGGTCCTCGTCAACCACTGGCACCCCGACGACGCGGCGAGCGCGGTCGACGACGCCCACGTACACATGTACGGCGGCATCGCGGTCAAGCCGTAGCGCCCGGGGCGGCGTACCGGGCGAGCATCGCGCGCTTGTCCGGCTTGCCGCTCGGCGCGACGATCACCTCGGGGATGTACGTGATGATGCCCGGCACGCTGCCGTCGCCGAGCGTGTCGCGGACGAGGGCGGCCAGTTGCTCGCGCGGCGGGGTGCGTCCGGCGGCCGGCCGCACGAGGGCGTGCACCGCCTCGCCGGTGCGCTTGTCGGGTACGCCGACGACGTAGGCCTGGTCGACGTCCGGGTGCAGGGCGAGCACCTGCTCGATCGGGCCGGCGTAGTAGACCATCGCGTTGACGATGACGATGTCACGGGTGCGGCCGGTCAGGTGCAGGAATCCCTCGGCGTCCAGGTGGCCCAGGTCGCGGGTGCGCACCCAGCCGTCGACGTACACCTCGGCGGTCTGTTGCGGGTCACCCCAGTACCCCGAGGTCTGCCACGGCGTCCGGACGTAGATCTCGCCGGTCGTCCCGGCGGGCAGCGGCCGGTCGTCCTCGTCGCGGACGCTCACCTCCGCTTCGGGGTGCGGCCGGCCGACCGAGGACAGCGCGGTCTCACCGTGCCGGCGCAGGTCGTCCGGGGTGAGCAGGGTCAGCGACCCCGCCTCGGACTGACCGTAGGCCTGGAAGACCGCCGGGCCGAGGCGCCGCGTCGCGGCGGCCAGGCGGCGCGGGTTCAGCGTCGAGCCGGACACCATCACCGAACGCAGGCTGCTCACGTCGACCGGGTGCTCGCGCAGGACGTCGAGCATCTGGTACAGCCGGGGAACCGTCATGATGGTGCCGGTGATGGCGTAGCGCTGGACGACGGCGGGGAAGAACGGCTGCGGGTACTCCTCGGGAATCACCGCCACCCCGCCATGGAACAGGCAGAGCAGCACGTAGTTCATGACGACGGGACTGGACAGCGTGCCGAACAGCAGGCAACGGTCGAGACCGCCGGCCAGTTCGGCCATCGCCGGCGTCCACCGGTCGGGAGCGCAGGTCCAGTCGGCGGCCAGCGCCCGGTAGGTGATCGCGCAGCCCTTCGGCTGGCCAGTGCTGCCGCTGGTGTAGGTGATGCGGGCGATGTCGTCGGGCCGGCCCCCCGCCACCAGCGGCTCGTCGCTGCGGTCCCGATCCGGCCCGCCGCCGGCGAGCAGGTCGGTGGCGCCGGGGTGGCTGCCCAGCGAGTACCGCGGGATGCCGCCGGCCGCGGGGAGCAGGTCGAGCCCCCCGGAGGTGGGGCCGATCACGATGGCGTCGACGCCACCGGCGAGGAGGTGGGTGAACTGCCCCGCGGTGAGCCCGGGGCGTACCGCGCTGACGCGCGCACCCAGCGCGTACGCGGCGAACATGGCGGCGAAGCCCTCGGGCGAGATGCCGGGCAGCATGGCGACCCCGGTGCCGGGCCCGATGCCGGCCTCGCGCATCGCAGCGGCCAGACGCCGCATCGTGGCGAGCGTCTCCTCGGCGGTGACGACCCGGCCGCCGTGCTCGAAGCAGGGCCGATCCCCGGCCTTCTCCAACAGGTCGATGATGGCCTGCGGGTAGGCCGGTCCGGATTGTGCGCGCATCACGCTCCCGTTCACTGCCCGACGGCGGTCAATGGCCCGACCATTCTGCGGCGCTCCGGCGCTGGGCCGCAATGGGGCATCAGGAACCGGATCGCCCGCCATTGGCACGATCCCCGGTTTCTCGCCCGGCTTTGAGGTGGTTCTGAGAATCAGTGGCGAAGGTCCATCCCTGGCGGGCATGAGTCGTTGCGTACCGGAGGTCGGCGTGTCCAACGGAGTTCTCGACTACCTGGTCATCGGGGCCGGCCCGGCCGGGCTTCAGCTCGGCGCGCTGCTGGCGCAGGGCGGTCACGACTACCAGATCCTGGAGGCCGGGGACGCGCCGGGCACGTTCTTCACGACGTTCCCGCGGCACCGCACGCTCATCTCCATCAACAAGCCGCACACCGGCACCGACGATGCCGAACTGAACCTGCGGATGGACTGGAACTCGCTGCTGACCGACGACCCGGACCTGCTGTTCACCCGGTACACCGGGCGGTACTTCCCGCCGGCCGGCGAGATGGTCCGGTACCTGGCCGACTTCGCGGCGGCGCTCGATCTGCGGATCCGGTACGGCACCCGGGCGGTGCGGGTGACCCGGCTCGCGGGCGGCGACGAAGGGGACGGCTTCGCGGTCACCGACCAGGACGGGGCGGTGTGGCGCACCCGGCGGCTGGTGATTGCGACCGGCGTCAGCCGGCCGTACGTCCCGCCGATTCCCGGCATCGAGACGGCGGAGCAGTACGCGACGGTGTCGGTGGATCCCGACGACTTCACCGACGCGCGGGTGCTGATCCTGGGCAAGGGAAACTCCGCGCTGGAGACGGCGGACAACCTCATCGAGACGGCCGCGGTCATCCACGTGGCCGGGCCGGGATCGCTGCGGCTGGCGTGGAAGACGCACTACGTCGGGCACCTGCGCGCGGTGAACAACAACTTCCTGGACACGTACCAGCTCAAGTCCCAGAACGCGATCCTGGACGGCAACGTGCTGTCGATCGAACGGGTCGAGCACCGCTACCGGGTGCGGTTCTCCTTCTCCCGGGCCGACGAGGTGGTCAAGGAGCTGTGGTACGACCGGGTCATCGTGTGCACCGGGTTCGGCTTCGACGCATCCCCGTTTGCCGAGGACTGCCGGCCGGACCTGATGTACAACGACCGGTTCGCGGCGTTGAGTCCGGCGTACGAGTCGGTCAACGTACCCGGGCTGTACTTCGCCGGTACGCTGATGCAGCAACGCGACTTCAAGAAGTCGACCAGCGGATTCATCCACGGGTTCCGCTACTCGGTCCGGGCGCTCTACCACATCCTGCGCCAGCGCCACCACGAGCGGCCCTGGCCGCACCGCGAGGTCGCGGCCGACCCGGACGCGGTGACCGACGCGGTACTCGACCGGGTCAACCGCACCTCGGCGCTGTGGCAGCAGTTCGGTGTGCTCGGCGATCTGGTGGTGGTCGCGGCAGCCGGGCCGGCCCGCTACCTCGAAGAGGTTCCGGTGAGCCACGCGGCGCAGGGGGTGTTCGGCGACGAGTACTTCGCCGTGACCCTGGAGTACGGGCCCGACCACGACAAGGTCGACCCGTTCGACATCACGGTACGGCGCACCGCGCAGGACGCGGCCGCCGACGCGCACGACGCCAGTTACCTGCACCCGGTGGTCCGGCACCACCGGGGCGGCCGGGTGGTCGCGACGCACCACGTCGCGGAGAACCTGGAGAACGAGTGGAGCAGGCCGCTCGCGCACCGTGCGCCGCTGCGCGAGTTCCTCGCGCGGGAACTCGCCGGGCCCGGCGGACCCGCCGGAACCCCGGACGCGGCACAGGTACCCGCCCCCGTCGCGCGCTGAGGCCGGGAATGCTCAACCTCCGGGAATTCGAGGCCGCGGCATCCTCCACAGTGGACCCGGTGTACTACGACTACCTCGCCGGCGGCGCGTGGGACGAGGTGACACTGCGGGACAACGAGGCGGCGTTCGGCCGGCTGAGCCTGGTGCCCCGGGTGTTGCGCGGGCGCGACAAGCGCGAACTGGACGTGACGCTGTTCGGCTGCCACGCCAGCACGCCGGTGCTGATGTCGCCGACGGCGTTCCACCGGCTGGTCCACGCCGACGGGGAGCGCGCGACGGCGCGGGCGGCGGCGGCGACCGGGACCATCATGGTGGTCAGCATGGCCGCCACGGTGGCGATCGCGGACATCGCCGCCGCGGCTCGCGAGGCGGCGCCGGGTGGCCGGCCCGCGCTGTGGTTCCAGTTGTACCTCCAGCCGGATCAGGAGGTCACCGAGGCGCTGGTGGCCCGGGCCACGGCCGCCGGCGCGCAGGCGCTGGTGGTCACCGTCGACTCGCCGGTGTTCGGTGCTCACGAACGCGACCGGCGCAATGGATTCCTGGACCTGCCGCCGGGCCTGGCCTGTGAGAACATGCGCGGGCTGCCGGGCGGTGAGCCGGACGCGGTGCGCCCGATCGCGATGTCGCCGGAGATCTGCTGGGACCACGTGGACCGGCTGCGCCGGTCCACGTCGCTGCCGGTGCTGTTGAAGGGGATCCTGCACGCGGAGGACGCCCGGCTGGCCGTGCGCCACGGCGTCGACGGCCTGATGCTGTCCAACCACGGCGGCCGGCAACTGGACACGGTACCGGCCACCATCGATCTGCTGCCGGACATCGTCGCGGCCGTGAACGGCCGGATACCGGTGATCCTGGACGGCGGGGTGCGGCGCGGAACCGACGTGGTCAAGGCGCTGGCACTCGGAGCGAGTGCGGTCGGCATCGGCCGGCCGGTGCTGTGGGGCCTCGCGGTCGACGGTGAGCGGGGTGTGCGGCGGGTACTGGACCTGCTGCGCGACGAGGTGGACCAGACGCTCGCCCTGTGCGGCGCGGGTTCGCCCGCCGACCTGACCCCCGATCTGGTGAGGGCACGCCGATGATCTGGCTCGCTGCCGGGATCGCCGCGGCCGCGGTGGTGGTTTCCGCGCCGTACTGGCTGCCGGGGCTCGTGGTCGGCCTCCGGGTACGCATCTTCGCACGGGTCAACGGGGACGAGGGCGTACCGGTACCCGGCCGGCAGGTGGGCCTCACCGACTTCAAGCGGCTGTACGCGCATCCGGCCGCGAACGGCCGCAGCCGTGGCGCGGCACTGTCCGATCTGTTCTGGTACTGGCTGGCTCCGGGCCCGCAGGTGCACCAGGAGCACCTGGAGCCGGGCCCCCGCTACGACGACGCCGCCCGCACCACCCGGCAGATCCTGGCCCGGCTGCGCAAGGACGAGTGGGCGGACCTGGTCGGCCGGTGCGCCGAGCGGGTGCTCGACGGCTGGCAACCCCTCGATGGCTGGCAACGCGAGGCGGCGCCCGGCCGGCGGCCGCGGTGGGACGCGGTGCGGCTGCGTGACCTGATGATGCCGATCTGGGCCGAGGTCTACTACGAGGCGGTGTTCGGCGAGCCGTGCCCGGAGCCGGTACGCGACCTGATCGTGGCCAACGCCGACGACGTGGTCAGCGCGCTGAAGTGCACCCGGCTGCGGCACATGGGCCGGCGGGACCGGCTCACCCGGTACCTGCGCGGACGCATCGACGCCGGCACGGTACCGGTGTCGCTGCCGGCCCTGCTCTGTCCGCAGGAGCAGGCCTGGTACCTGCAGGGCACGTTCTTCAACACGGCGGTCGTGCAGATGTCGGAGGCGATGGCGCACCTGCTCATGGTGGTCGCCGAGCGCCCCGACATCCAGGAGCGGCTGCGTACCGAGCCGGCCGGCGGCGGGTACCTCGACCGGGTCGTCGACGAGACGATGCGGGTGTACCCGCTGTTCGGCGTCGCGCACCGGATCACCTCGGCGGACATCGCGCTGGACGGGCTGCCGGGCATCCCGTCCGGCTCGGTGCTGCTGTTCAACTACGCCGAGTACCAGCACGCCGGGCTGCCCGACGGCGAGCGCCTGGACCCGGACCGGTGGCTGCGGCTCTCGCCGGGGGAGGCGAACTTCATCCCGTTCGGGATCAGCGCGAACCGTCCCTGCCCGGCGCGCGGGATCGCCCCGCTGAGCATGCGGGTGGTGGCGGACGCGGTCATCGCGCGGTTCGCCCTGGCGACGTCGGCGGCGCACACCCGGTCGCTGCCGAACCGGGGCCCGTGCCTGCTGTCCGCGCTCCCGGCTCGGGCTGCGGTGTCGGAGCGTCCGGCCGCGCGGCTGGCCCTGATGCGGGCGCGCGACCGGTGGGAGGACGTCTCCCGCAGTCTCGTGCAACTGGCCCTGGGCACCTACATGGTGACCGACGCCCGCCGCAAGCGCCTGTGCCAGAACTACTTCGCCGGCCTGGACCCACAGCCGGACCCACAGCCGGCCGCACCGCCCGCGACCACCGCACCGCCCGGCGGCTGACCACCCCGCCGACCCCACGCGCGCCGAGGGAGAACGAGACCATGCCCGCCAGTGAACTCGCGCCCAGGTTCTTCATCGCCGCCATGGTGATCCTGCTGGTCTGCCGGCTCGTCAGCGTCGCGGTGAGCCGGCTCGGCCAGCCGCCCGTGGTCGGCGAGATGATCGCCGGGGTGCTGCTCGGCCCGTCGCTGCTCGGGTTGCTCGCACCCGGCCTGGAGAGCGCGCTGTTCCCCGACGCGCTGCGCCCGGTGCTGTACGTCGCCGGCCAGATCGGTCTGGCGACGCTCATGTTCCAGGCCGGCCGTGAACTGCGTACGCACCTGGGACGCGGGCTCGCCAGTACCGCGGCGTTCGTCTCCGTGGGCGGGATCGTCGCGCCGCTCGTTCTCGGGGTGGCGCTGACCCTGTCGGCGCACGGGCACGTCGACATCTTCGTCCCCGGCGTCAGCGTCGGGGTGTCCGCCGCCTTCGTGGGCGTGGCGCTGGCCATCACCGCGTTCCCCATGCTCGCCCGCATCATCAACGAGCGCGGGCTGGCCGGCACCCGGTACGGGTCGCTCGCGCTGGCCAGCGGCGGGGTCGACGACGCGGTCGCCTGGGTCGGGCTGGCCGCCGTGCTGAGCGTCGCGTCGGGGCGGGCCTGGCCGGTGATGAAGGCGCTGGGCGGCGCCGTGGTCTTCGGCGTGGTACTCGTGGTGGTGGTGCGCCCGCTGCTCGCCAGGATCCTGGCCCGGCCGGGGGTCACCGACGGCACCGTCATCCTGCTCATCCTGTCCGTACTGTTCGCGGCGGCCTGGTTCACCGACGAGATCGGGCTGTACGCGGTCTTCGGCGCGTTCTCCGTCGGCCTGGCGCTGCCCAGCCTTCCGGTCGTGGCCCGCGTCGAACCGACGACCAACGCGCTCACCTGGGTCTTCGTGCCCATGTTCTTCACCTACTCCGGCCTGAACACCCGGTTCGGCCTGCTCGCCGACCCGGCCCTGCTGCTGTTCTCGCTAGCGGCGGTGGTGACCGCGGTCGTCGGCAAGTTCGGCGCCTGCTGGCTGGCAGCCCGGCTGCGCGGCGAACCGCCGGCGGTGGCCGCGCGCCTCGGCACCTTGATGAACGCGCGGGGCCTCATGCAACTCATCGCGCTGAACGTCGGGCTGCAGGCGCACCTCGTCAACCGGCAGATGTTCACCGCCCTGGTGCTGGTGGCGCTGGTCACCACCACGATGACCGCGCCGGTGCTGGCCTGGCTGGACCGGCACTCGCCCGTCCCGGGCGCCGTGGCGGCCGGCGGGTCCCTGCCGATCCCGGACTCCGTCACGAACCGCGGCGAGCGGACCGGGCACGACGAGCGGACGGGGCACGACGAGCGGACGGGGCACGACGAGCGGCGAATGGCATCATTGCCGCATGACGCAGGACAGCCAGGCTGAGTCCCCGCGCCTGCTCGTCATGGAGGACGACGGCGAACTCGCCGGGATGCTGGCCACGCTCCTGCACGGCAAGGGCTACTCGGTCGACGTGGCCGAGGACGGCCAGCGCGGCCTGCACCTCGCCCTCAGCCGCCGGTACAACGTGATGCTGATCGACCGCCGGTTGCCCGCCATCGACGGACTGGAGGTGCTGATCCGGCTGCGGCGGCGGGGGGTCACGACCCGCGCGCTGATGCTCACCGCACTCGGCGACGTCTCCGACCGGGTGGACGGGCTCAACGCCGGGGCCGACGACTACCTGGTCAAGCCGTTCGAGGTGGACGAACTGGTCGCCCGGGTGCGGGCACTGGACCGCCGCTTTCTCGACGAGGCGCAACTGGTACCGGTCGGTGACGGGTTCCTGGACATGTCGCTGCACGACGTCGAGCTGCCGGACGGCCGGCGGGTGGCACTGTCCCGGAGGGAGTTCGAGCTGCTGCGGATGCTGGCGGTGCGGCCGGGTGCGATCCACCCCCGGGACCAACTGCGCAGCCGCCTGTTCGAAGACACCAACGCGGAGTCCATAGTGGACACCTACGTGTACTACCTGCGCCGCAAGCTGGGTACGGGTGTCATCCGCACGGTCCGCGGGTTCGGATACCAGATCGGCGCGCTGTGACCGCCGCCGCGGCGCGATGAGTCGGGTACGGCGGCTGCCCCCGGAGCAGCGTGCGCTGCGCCGGGGCCGGCTGATGCTGAGCCTCCAGCTCGCCGGCGCCATCACCGCCATCGTCATCCTGGTCGGTGGCCTGGCGTACTTCGTCACGGTCCACCGCCAGCGGGCCCAGGTGGACGCGACGCTCGGGTACGTCGTCGGTCAGGACCGCACCGGCAGCGTCGACCCCTGCGCCTGGCTGTTCGTGCTGCGCGACGGGCGACTCGTCGGGGCGGACCAGGCCCCGGCCGGCCTGCCGTTGCGACCTCGGGTGGCCTCGGCGCTCAGCGGCGCCCCGGCCACCACCGTTTCTGTGCGCGCGAACGGAACCGAGTACGCGGTGCGCACCCAGCGGTACGGCGGCGAGGTGCGCCAGGCGGCCTTCGACGAGCGGTACCAGCTGTCCGACCGGCGGCAGCTGATGGACGCGGTATCCATCGCGGAGTTGACCGGCCTGCTCATCGCGGCGGTCACCGGCCGGCTGCTGGCCTGCCTGGCCATCGCACCGCTGAACGAGGCGCTGACCAAGCAGCGCCGGTTCGTCGCCGACGCCAGCCACGAGCTGCGTACGCCGCTGACCCGGCTGCACACCCGCGCGCAGCTCCTGCTGCACCGTCCCGAGGCGGACCTGCCGCCCGAGGTGAGCGAGGAGTTGCGGCGGATCGTCGCCGGCAGCCGGGAGCTCAACGAGATCGTCGACGACCTGCTGAGTTCCGCGGGGTTGAGCGCGAGCCGCCCGGCGGGCGGTCCGGTCGACCTCGCGACCGTGGCGGGGGCGGTTGCCGACGCCGAACAGCCGCGGGTGCGACAGGCCGGCGTGCTCATCGCGGTGCGGCGCGAGGCGGAGAGCACCGTGGTGACCGGCATCGAGTCGGCGCTGCGTCGGATGGTGTCCGCGTTGGTGGACAACGCGATCGGGCACAGCCGGCCGGGCGGTCACATCTGGCTCACGGTGTCCGCGCCGGATCGCGGGCGGGTGATCGAACTGGTCGTGGCGGACGACGGTACCGGGCTGGACCCGGCCGATCGGAGGAGGGTCTTCGAGCGCTTCAACCGGGGGAGCAACGACTCCGCCGGGCGGCATGGGCTCGGCCTGGCGCTGGTCCGCGAGGTGGTGGAGGCGCACGGCGGCACGGTCGGGGCGGACGGGCATCCCGGAGCGGGCAGCTCCTTCACGGTTCGGCTGCCCGCGGCCCGGAATGCGGGCCGTCCGCGGCGATCCGGTTGACCGGCCGCTGGGTCGGGGGCGGGAATCAGCAGACCAGCCGCGGCGGCAACCCGGCGGTGTCGGGCAACCGGTCCCGGTAGGTCTGCTCGGCGAATGCCAGGAAGCGCTCGACATCGGGGAAGGTCGAGGCCAGTCCGAACGACACCCGGATCGCGCCGCCGGTGGTGAGGCCCATCAACACCAGGTACTCGTCGACGGTACGCACACCCCAGCCGACCGAGCCGCGCAGCCGGCGGCGGCCGATGCCGAACGCGCCCTCGCCCGCCCCCGGATTGCAGAAACACCCGGTGCGCAGTGAGAAGCCGGCCGCGGCCGTCTCCTCGGCCACCAGCCGCTCGTCCACGAGTTCGCCGTTCGGGTCCAGGAAGTTGAAGGCCACGGTCGCGCCCCGGTCCCGCAGATCCGGCGGCCCGTAGACGCGCACCATCTCCGAACCGTTGCTGTGCCGCATCTCCCGCATCCGGTGCAGCAGCCACCCAGTGAGGCAGTTCACCCGGCACGCGATAACGTCGACGCCGATGCCGTCCAACCAGGACAGTCCAAACTCGACGTCGGGGATGTTGAGGAAGTTCAGGGTGCCGTCCTCGAACGCCGACTCGCCTTCGAGCAGCCGGTGCCAGTCCGGCCGCACGCTCACCGCGACGATGGTCCCGCCGGCGAACCAGGGCCGGCGCAGCCGGGCGAGGGCGTCGCGCCGCGCGACCAGGCAGCCCAACCCGGTCGGGTACCCGAACAGCTTGTACCAGCTGACGCAGACGAAGTCGGCGGGCACCGCGGTCAGGTCGAGGCGGCCCGTCGGCAGGTACGCGGCGGCGTCCAGCAGGACGTCGTAGCCGTGGTCGTGAGCCAGGTCGACCCACCGCAACGGATGGCGCACCCCGGTGAAGTTGCTCTGCGCCGGAAAGGCGAACAGGCCACGCCTGCCCGGACCCTTGCGCCACAGGGCGGCCGGGTGCCGGCCGCCGCGGCGCAGCGCCGCCTCCAGATTCCGTTCGTCCACCCGCAACTCGCCGGGGGACACCGGAACGTAGCGTGCCCGGGCGCCGCGCCTGCGGGCGAACCGCCGGATCCCGTTGACGGAGTTGTGGTTGTCGAAGGTGAGCACCAGGCCGCGTCCGCGACCGAACGGGTACGCCTCGCCCACCAGCCGGCAGGCCGCCGTCGCGTTCGCGGTGAAGATGACCGTGTAGTCGTCGGGAGACGCGTTCAGGTGGGCCAGCACCGCGCGGCGTGTGGAGGCCACCAACTCGTCCGACGTCCGGGCGGTCGGGTTCTGCGAGTGCGGGTTGCCGTAGCAGGTCGCGGTCAGCCGGGCGGCGTGCTCGGCGAGTTGGGTCGCCGCCGGTACACCCGCTCCGGTGTAGTCCAGGTAGACCCCGCCGCGGTCCAGGTGCGCGTACTCGGTGGCCCGCAACTCATCCAGCCGTACCGTCGTCGCGTACTGCGGATAGCGGGCCACGAACTCCGGGCTGCCGCTCTGCGGGACGGCCGGGAGCGTCAGGTGCCCGGTCATCCGGCACCCCCGACGCCACCGCGGGAGGGCCGCCGGCCACACTTGACCGCGAGTACGGCGCAGGTGGCCACGAAGAACAGCGCGGCGAAACCGGCGAGGGCCACCCAGTCCTGCCACACCGGCCGGGAGAAGGTGTGCCCGTACGTCGCCAGCAGCGGCGGACCCAGCGGGGAGCCGCCGTCGCGCCACAGGTGCTCCACGCCGATCGTGTGCCCGAGCGCCTCGAAGCACCACCGGTTGGACATGGCCCAGCTCACCCACCGACCCACCGCGGCCATCACCGGTACCGGCAGGATCGCACCGACGAACAGCACCTGCGGGAAGCAGAGCATCGGCAGCATCAGCGTCGCCTGGGTGGCGTCGGAGACCGCGGCCGAGCAGAGCAGCCCGAGCGCCAGCGCACCGGCCGACGCGAGCAGCACGGTGACGTACAGCGCGCCGAACCGCGACCACGGCAGCGCGGGCAGCCGCTCCAGGCCGCGCAGCACGCCGAGCAGCAGCAGGTCCGCGAGCGCCAGCAACGGCAGCAGCACCGCCGCCTTGGACACCACGTACGGCACGACGCCCAGGCCGGCCCGGGTCTCCCTGCGCAGGATCGCGAACTCCGTGCAGATCTGCAGCAGCCCGTAGATCAGGCCGAAGAAGAAGACGCCGAACGCGATCCAGAACAGCACCATGACCGTCGCGCTCGGGCTGGGCCGTGCGAACGAGAACGCGTGCGCCCGGAAGAGCATCAGGAACATCAGCAGCACCGCGATCGGGGAGCCCAGCAGGATCGCCAGCGTCAGGCGGTTGCGGCTCAGGATGTCGACGCCGCGCGCGGTGAGCAGCGCGGTCTGCCGGACCGGGCCGAGACCGCGCCCGGTGGCCGCGGGCTCTCCGGCGGGCGGCTCTCCGGCCGGCGGTGCGCCGCTAAGGTCGGTGGCCGGCTCAACGGTCCGGTCGGTGGCCCGCTCAAAGGCCCGCTCGCCGGCCCGGCTGACGGCTGCGGTGCGCGATCCGGATACGGCGAGGAACCGCTCACTCCAGACCGCCGGGTCCGGCTCCTCGGCGACCCGTCCGTAGATCTCCGCGACGGTGCCCACGCCGAAGTAGGCGCGGGCCGCGTCCGGCGTACCGGCGAACGCGAGGTGCCCGTCCCGGGCCAGGACGGCGACCCTGTCGCAGCGTTCCACGTCCGTCGGGTTGTGGGTCGTCAGGACGACGGGTACGCCGTCCTCGGCGATCCGGCGCAGCAGCCGGAGCAGGTCGATCGCGGTGTGCGGGTCGAGGCCCGAGGTCGGCTCGTCGAGGAACAGCACCCGTGGCCGGGCGAGCAACTCCACGCCGATGCTGGCCCGCTTGCGCTCGCCGCCGCTGAGCGACCCGACGCGCACCGCCGACCGCCCCGACAGGCCGAGTACCGAGAGCACCTCGGCCACCCGGCGGTCGATGGCGGTCGCGCCGGTACCGGCCGGAAGGCGCAGCCGCGCCGCGTACCGCAGGGTGCGTTCCAGCGGCAGTTGCAGGTGGATGATGTCGTCCTGCGGCACGTACGCCACCCGGGACCGGTCGGTCGCCTGGTCGACGCCGTTGTAGCGGATCCGCCCCGCCGCCGGCGGCCGGATGCCGGCGAGTGCGTCGAGCAGCATCGTCTTGCCGACCCCACTCGCTCCGATGATGGCGACCAACTCGCCGGGCTCGACCTCCAGCGAGACGTCCCGCAGGGTACGGTGGCCGCCGCGCACGATCTGGACGAGATTCTCGGCCTCGATGCGCAGCCCCGACCGCTCGGCGGCGACCTCCGGTGCTGACGATCCACGCACGGTCATGGTGCTCCCAGCCCGGGGACAGATGATCGATCTGTGTGACTTTCGAGCAACGGTAGCAGCGGCCGGGGGCGCGCAACGATGCCCGTTTCGTTACTGGACTGTGGACATTCGGATCGTCACACCATCCGGCTCAGCGCGCGACCGATCGCCATGTGCACGGCTCCCTGTACCGTCGCGTAGTCGCCCAGTGCGCCGACCGTGACCTCGGTGCTCCAGGCCAGTTCGTCGATGGTGCGCCGCACCTCCGGCAGCAGCAGCTGGTTCTGGCCGACGCCGCCGCCGAGCACGACCAGGCCCGGATCCACCACGCCCATCACCCCGGCGACCAGCCGCCCGATGTCCCGGCCGTGCGCGTCCACGATCCGCCGGGCTGCCTCGTTGCCGCTGGCCGCGGCGGCGAACAGCCGTTCGGCGTCGCGGGGTGCTGGGCCGTGGCTGTCCTCCCAGGCGCGCTGGCAGCGGGCCATCAGGGCGGCCGAGCCGAGGTAGTCCTCCAGCTCCGCCCGGCGTGGAGTCTCGGTGCGCGACCACGGGAAGGGCAGCATGGCGACCTCGCCGGCCGCGCCGTGGAAGCCGCGCAGCAGCGCGCCGTTGACCACCACCCCGAGGCCGATCTTCACGCCGACCTGGAGGTAGACGAAGTTGTCGTGGCCCCGGGCGGCGCCCACCCGGTGCTCGGCGACCGCGGCGCAGTTCACGTTGTTCTCGATGGTCACCGGCACGTCGGGCGGCAGCGGCAGGACCTCGTCGAGCTGCTCGACGCCGTCCGCGCGCAGCGCCGCGTCCCGGCCGGTCGAGGGCAGCGTGGGCGCGGCGATGACCACATCGCGGAGCGGCCCGTTGCCGTCACCGATCGCGTCCTGGATCCGCTCGCTGATCCGCTGCACCGCGGAGACCACGGTGGGGGTCACCCGGCGGGCCCGGCTGGACAGCCGCTCCTCGGTCGTGGCGATCTGCCGGCCGTCCATGGCGTGCGCGCTGATCCGTACCCGGGTCGAACCGGCCTCGATGCCCAGGACGTGGCCGGCCGCCGGGGCCACCGAGTACAGCACCGCGCTGCGGCCGGTCGCACCCCGGGTCGAGCCCTGGCTGGTGACGAGCCCGTAGTCGGCCAGCTCGGCGATCGCGGTGGACATGGTCGGCTTGGACAGCGAGAGCGCGTCGCCCAGCTGCGGCCGGGTGGCCGGCCCGTTGGCGGCCAGTGCGCGCAGGACGGCCCGGGAACTGGTCGCCAGGTCGTAGTCGGTCCGCGGCGCGGGTGTCCTCATGATCCTCCTTACCGGTGGGGAGGCGGATCCGTCCGCCGCCGACACCAGCATAGTAAGCGGCTCGGCATTGCCCCGGCAGCCAGAGTTCGTTAACCTTCCAAACGTTGGGCCGAATCGAACCGGCCACCCCTCCGTACCCCGGCGGGCCCGGCCGCGCTGTCCAGGATGCGCTGTGCAGGCCCGGATCGGTCAGGTCCTCACGGGCCGCAGACGTGCACCATCCCTCGGAGTAGAAGTTCGGTGATATAACAATGACGGTCGTTCAGCCGGACCAGCCCCGTACTCTCGGCATCGACATCGGTGGCACCAAGACCCACCTCGCGGTCGGCGCCGGTAAGGAACCGCGGAGCGAACGGTTCGTCGACACGACCTCATGGCGTACCCACTCCTATCCGGACAACGCGCGGGGCGTGCACCGGCTGGTCGAGGAGTGGCTGGGAGCCGAGGCACTGGCGTGGCCGATGGCCGTCGGCGCGCACGGCTGCGACACGACCGCGCAGTGCGAGAGCTTCGCCACCGAACTGCGCAGGTACTTCACCGGAGGGGTCCGGGTGGTCAACGACGCCGAACTGCTGACCGCGGCGGCCGGGCTGCCCGGCGGCATCGGGGTCATCGCCGGTACCGGGGCGATCGCGGTGGCCCGCGACGGGCGCGGCGAACTGCTCACCGCCGGCGGCTGGGGCTGGGTGCTCGGCGACGAGGGCAGCTCGGCCGGGCTGATCCGGGAGGCGACCCGGGCCGTGCTCGGCGAGCTGGACCTCGGCGCGTCCCTGGACCCACTCGGCCGGCGGTTGATGGCCGCCTTCGGAGTCAACGAGGGACCCGAGCTGGCCCTGGCGGTGTCCACGGCCGGCTCGGCCGCCTGGCTGGGCAGCCACGCCGAGCAGGTATTCCTCGCCGCGGACGAGGGTTCCGCGCTCGCCGACCGGGTCGTCACGCGGGCCGGGCAGCAGCTCGCCCTGCTCGTCGACCGGCTGGCCGGCCGGGGCGCCGACGCCGGCCGGATCGTGGCCGCCGGCACCGTGATCCTGGTGCAGCCCCGCCTGCGCCAGGCATTCCTCGACGCGGTGCGCCTGCACCAGCCGTCGAGCGTCCTGCACTTCCTGGACCGCCCACCCGTCCTCGGCGCGCTGGCACTGGCCAGCCGCCTGGTTCAGGACGGTACCGAGGTCGCCACGCCGGCCGGAACCGGAGGAGCCCGATGACCGCCACCCACCCCCTGGACCCGGTCACCGCCGAGGAGTACCGGTCGGCCCGCGAGATCCTGCGCGGCGCGGGCCTGCTCGGCGACGGCACCCGGTTCGCCTATGCCGGCCTCGACGAACCCCACAAGCGGGAGGTCCTCGGGTTCCGGTCCGGCGACGCGGTGCCGCGCAGCCTGCGCGCGTTCCTGATCGACGTGGTCACCGGGGACCTCGACGACGTCGTGGTCAGTCTCGACCGGGGCGAGGTGTCGTCGCGGCGCCGGCTGGACGCGGTCCGCGACGGGCAGGTGCCGATCCTGGACCAGGACTTCGTCACGGCGGACGAGGTGGTCCGCGCCGACCCACGGTGGTGCGAAGCCATGCGACGGCGCGGCCTGACCGACCTGACGAAGGTGCGCGCCTGCCCGCTGACCCCCGGCTCGTACGGGCTGCCCGGCGAGGAGGGCCGGCGGCTGGTGCGGGTACTGGCCTTCGTGCAGGAACACGAGAAGGACCTCGCCTGGGCACACCCGGTGGACGGCGTGGTGGCCTACGTCGACCTGCTGGAGCGGCGGGTACTCGACGTGGTCGACGCGCAGGATCTGCCGGTACCGGCGTCCTCCGGCGACTACGACGACCCGTCGGTGAGCGGACCACCCCGTACCACGTTGCGCCCCATCGAGATCACCCAGCCGGAGGGGCCGAGCTTCACGCTCGACGGCCACCTCCTGGAGTGGCAGAACTGGTCGCTGCGCATCGGCTTCGACGCCCGGGAAGGGCTGTCACTGCACCAGGTCAGCTACGACGATGCCGGCCGCCGCCGGCCGGTGCTCTACCGCGCCTCGGTCGCCGAGATGGTCGTCCCGTACGGCGACCCCACGCCGGCCCGGTTCTTCCAGAACTACTTCGACACCGGCGAGTACCTGGTGGGCAAGTTCGCGAACTCGCTGGAGCTGGGCTGTGACTGCCTCGGCGACATCACCTACCTGGACGCGACGGTGGCCGACGACCACGGTGAGCCCCGGATCATCCGCAATGCCATCTGCGTCCATGAGGAGGACTTCGGCGTGCTGTGGAAGCACACCGACATCTTCAGCGGATCGGCGCAGACGCGCCGGGCGCGCCGGCTGGTCATCTCGTTCTTCGCCACGGTCGGCAACTACGACTACGGCTTCTACTGGTACCTGTACCTGGACGGGACGATCGAGCTCGAGGTCAAGCTGACCGGGGTCATCTGGACGTCGAGCCATCCGGGTGGCGAATACCCGTACGCTCCCGAGGTCGCCCCCGGGCTGGGCGGGCCGGCGCACCAGCACCTGTTCAGCGCGCGGCTGGACATGATGGTGGACGGGCTCACCAATGCCGTCGACGAGGTCGACGTGCGCGGTGCGCCGGTGGGGCCGGACAACCCGTACGGCAACGCGCTCGTCCGCGACGTCACCCGGCTGCGCCGGGAATCGGAGGCGGCCCGGCTGGCGGCGCCCGACCGGGGCCGGGTGTGGCGCATCACGAACCCGGGCTCGCGCAACCGCCTGGGTCAGCCGGTGGCCTTCGTACTGCATCCGCAGCCGGCACCGACCCTGCTGGCCGACGAGTCGTCGACCGTGTACGACCGGGCCCGGTTCGCCACGAGGCACCTGTGGGTGACCGCGTACGACCCGGCGCAGCGGTACCCGGCCGGGGACTTCGTGAACCAGCACCCGGGCGGCGCGGGGCTGCCGGAGTACGTGCGCGCGGACCGGAACCTCGACGGCGCGGACATCGTGCTGTGGCACACGTTCGGGCCGACACACTTTCCCCGCCCCGAGGACTGGCCGGTGATGCCGGTGGAGCGCTGCGGCTTCAGCCTCAAACCGGTCGGCTTCTTCGACCGGAACCCGACCCTGGACGTGCCGGCGCCGGCCGCCGCCCACTGCCACCCCGGCGGTCACGAGCACGCGGCCGGTCACGAGCATGCCGGCGGTCATGACCATGCCGGCCACGGCGGGTCCTGACACCGGCCGGCCCGCCGTGGCACGCGCGAAGGCACCGGAAGCGACGGCGCCGCCGGTGAAGGCGACGAGCCCGTCAGGGCACGATGACGGACTTGACGAAGCCCGGCTCGCGCCGCTCCATCAACGTGAACGCCTCGTCGACCTGGTCGAGACGCAGCCGGTGGGTGACCAGCGGGACGAAGCTGAACTGCCGCTTGGCGATCAGGTCGAGTCCCGCGGCCATGGCGGCGACGACGCGGGGCCGCTGCGGGGAGAACCCGTTGACGATCGTGGCGCCCTTGTACCAGAGGTCCATGTCCAGCCGCGTCGGGCCGCCGCTGTGGTACCCGATGACGTTGACCACGCCGTGGGGCCTGACCAGTCCGGCCGACACCCGCAGCGCGCTCTCGACTCCGGCCGCCTCCAGGACGGCGTCCATCCGCCGGTCGTCGGACGCCGGGCCGGCTTCGAGATAGTGCCGCGGGATGTCGTCCGGCGCGAAGGTCTCGGCGCAGCCGGCCCGGTCACCGCGCGCCCGCGCGTTCGGGTCCGGGTCGATGCCGACGATCGTGGCGGGCAGCAGTTGCCGGGTCAGCTGGACCAGCGCCAGCCCCATGAAACCGAGCCCGACGATCGCGACCCGGTCGCCGGGTCGGATCCCGGTACGGCCGAGCGCCTCGACCAGCACGGCCAGTGGCTCACCGAGCGACAGTTCCGGCGGGATGCCCGCGGGTACCGGCAGGATCGTGCGCGCGTCCAGCAGCGCCCGCGTCGCGAAGCCGTCGCCACCGAGCCCGGTGACCGTGTCGCCGGCGCGCCACCCGTGCTCGGCCGAGCCGACCTCGACGATCCTGCCGACGATTTCGTGGCCGAGCCGGATCGGGCGCTCCGGCGTCGCCTGCTCGCGCCAGGCGCGGCGATCGGATGTGCAGACGCCACACGCCAGCACGTCGACGAGCACCTGGTCGGCGGTCGGGGACGGATCCGGCGCGTCGAGGACCGCGGAGCTTCTGGGGCCGATGACCTGGCTGAACCGCATGCGATGCACGCACCCTTCGGAGAACGTCGCGGGGCGACGACGGTACCTGACGGCGATGATGCCTCAAGATACCGTATGGCCTCTGTGGACTGTAGAAGGTTCACGCTCCGGAAGCCGCTCGTACGCACGCTGTTCGGCGATTACTCGGGCTCACGGCGCGGTCGCCGGGCCGTCAAGGTCTTGTCAAGTGGTATGCGGAGAGGTAACCTTCCGGCCAATTCTTGGTATGCAGTGATTTCGTCGAGGTCTGGACGCAGCCGGCCGGTGAGACGGCTGGCATGCACTGGCAGGGAGTGCGGATGACGCTTCTGTTGAGACGAGCCTTCTTCTATCTGGTGACCGCCTTCGCCGCGCTCAGCCTGAACTTCCTGCTGCCCAGGATGATCCCGGGCGACCCGGTGTCGCGGATGCTGCAACGGTTCCAGGGCAAGCTGGACCCGCAGGCGGTCTTCGCGCTCCGCGCGCTGTACGGCCAGACCGACGAGGGCCTGTGGGGTCAGTACGTCGACTACTGGCGCCGGCTGCTGCACGGCGACTTCGGCGTCTCGTTCACCAACTACCCGACCAAGGTCACCACGATCATCGGTCAGGGCCTGCCCTGGACGCTGGGCCTCATCGGCGCCTGCACGATCCTGAGCTTCCTCATCGGTACCCTGCTCGGCACGGTCGCGGGCTGGAAGCGCGGCGGCTGGGTGGACAGCCTCATCCCGGTCAGCACGTTCCTCACCTCCGTGCCGTACTTCTGGTTCGGCCTGATCGCGGTCTACCTCTTCGCCATCGAACTGCGCTGGTTCCCGCTCGCCGGCGGGTACACGCCGGGCGTCGAGGAGGGCCTGAACTTCCCGTTCATCGACAACGTGCTGGAACACGCGATGCTGCCCGCGCTGACCATCGTCGTGTCGTCGGTCGGGTACTGGCTGCTGAGCATGCGCAACATGATGATCACCACCCTGGCCGAGGACTACGTGTTGCTGGCCAAGGCGAAGGGGCTGTCCCGGCGGCGGGTGATGAACTCGTACGCCGGACGCAACGCGGTGCTGCCGTCGCTGGCCGGCTTCGCGTTGTCGATGGGGTTCATCGTCGGCGGCTCGATCATCACCGAGGTCGTCTTCAACTACCCCGGCATCGGCTACACCCTGTTCCAGGCGATCGGCGGCCAGGACTACCCGCTGATGCAGGGGATCTTCTTCATCATCACGATCGCGGTCCTCGGCGCGAACCTCATCGCCGACCTCGTGTACGTGCTCCTCGACCCACGGACAAGGCGGGCGGCCTGATGACCACCGGCACCCTCGAGCACGACGCCGCGCGGCAACCCACCGAGGCCGCGGCCGACCAGGTGCGCGCGGCCCGGTTCGGCGCTCTGCGCGGCCTGCGGTCGGTGAAGGTCATGGTCGGACTGGTGATCGTGCTGGCGTTCACGCTGGTCGCGATCTTCGGGCCGATACTCGTGTCGACCGACCCGTCCGCGGTCAGCAACGACGTCCTCCAGGGGCCGTCCGCGCACCACCTGCTCGGCACCTCCCACAACGGGCAGGACATCTTCTCGGAGATGGTCTACGGCACCCGGGTGTCGATGGTGGTCGGCTTCGTCGCGGCGATCCTCGCGACCGTCCTCTCGCTCGTGGTCGGGCTCACCGCCGGCTACCTCGGCGGGGTGTCCGACGAGGTGCTGTCGCTGATCACCAACATCTTCCTGGTGATTCCCGGGCTGCCGCTGGTGGTCATCCTGACCGGCACGATGCCCAACGCCGGGGAACTCGCCATCGTCATCGTGATCGCGGTGACCGCCTGGGCCTGGGGCGCCCGGGTGCTGCGCGCACAGACCCTCTCGCTGCGCAAGCGGGACTTCGTGGAGGCGGCGCGCGCGTCGGGGGAGAGCACCTTCCGGATCATCTTCCGGGAGATCCTGCCCAACGAGACCGCGATCGTCGCGGCCACCTTCCTGTCCACCGTGATCGGCGCGATCCTCACCCAGGCCTCGCTCGCCTTCCTCGGCCTGACCAGCGTCACCGAATGGTCGTGGGGCGTCATCCTGTACTGGGCGCAGGCCCAGAACGCGCTGAGCTACGGGGCCTGGTGGTGGTTCGTCCCGCCGGGCCTGAGCATCGCGCTGATCGGCACCGGACTGTCGCTGATGAACTTCGGCATCGACGAGTTCATCAATCCCCGGCTTCGCTCGGCGGGCATCGCGACGAAGCGGGCCAGGAAACGCGCGCGGGCCGACCGGGCGTCCCGCGCCCGCGGCCCGGTGCCGCCTGTGGTGCCGGCTCCGTCCGCCGCGCGGGCTGTGTCCGCGCCGGCTGTGTCCGCGCCGGCTGTGTCCGTGCCGGCCGCTGCCGACGCCGGCGGCAGCGCCGCCGGGCGCGACGACATCGTGCTGGAAATCAAGGATCTGCGCGTCGACTACGTGACCGCGAACACGACGGTACGGGCGGTGGACGGCGTGTCCCTGGCGCTGCGGCGGGGCACCGTACTCGGCATCGCCGGCGAGTCCGGATCGGGCAAGTCGACGCTGGCGTACGCCATCACCCGGCTGCACGAGTCGGCCGCCGAGATCCCCACCGGGCAGATCCTCTACACCGCCGCCGACGGTACCCGCACCGACATCCTGCGCATGTCCGAGCGGGAGCTGACCGACTTCCGGTGGGAGGAACTGTCCATCGTCTTCCAGTCGGCGATGAACGCGCTGAACCCGATCCTGAAGGTCGGCGCGCAGATCGAGGACGCGCTCGCCGCCCACCGCCCGTCGATGACGGAGCGGCAGCGCCGGGGGCGGGTCGCCGAACTGCTGACGATGGTCGGCATCTCCACCGACCGGGCCACCGCGTACCCGCACGAACTGTCCGGTGGCATGCGCCAGCGCGTGATGATCGCCATCGCGCTGGCGCTGAATCCGGAGATCATCGTCATGGACGAGCCGACCACCGCGCTCGACGTGGTGATCCAGCGCCAGATCATCGACCAGATCATGGAGTTGAAGGACCGGCTGGGCTTCTCCGTCATCTTCATCACCCACGACCTGTCCATGCTCATCGAACTGGCCGACGAGATCGCCATCATGTACGCCGGCCGGATCGTCGAGCAGGCCAGCGCCCGGGACTTCTACCGCGCGCCGAGCCACCCGTACAGCCGGGGCCTGATCGGCTCGTTCCCCACGCTGTCCGGGCCGAAGCGGGCGCTGACCGGGATCGTCGGTTCGCCCCCCGACCTGCACGCGCTGCCCGCCGGTTGCTCCTTCAACCCGCGCTGCCCGGCGGTCACCGAAGACTGCCGGGTGCGCGAGCCGGTCCTGCTGCCACTGCGCTCGACGGACGGGCACGAGCGCGCCCGGGTGGCGTGCCTGCTCTACGAGAAGACCGAACCGGTGGCCGCGGCCGGGGCAGACAGGAGCTGACGTCATGTCCACAGTAGACAGTGCGGTCGAGCCCGCATCCGGACCGGCCGCGCGGCCGAACGAGCCGGTACTCGAAATGGTCGGCGTCACCAAGCACTTCGCGGTACGGCGCCGGTTGCGCGACCGCCGCCGCCGGGTGGTGCACGCGGTCGAGGGTGTCGACCTGAAGCTGTACTCCGGTCAGGTCACCGCCGTGATCGGTGAGTCGGGCTCCGGCAAGTCCACGGTGGCCAGGCTGCTCGCCCAGCTCTACCAGCCGACGTCCGGGGAGATCCGGCTGCGCGGCAAGGCGGTGCGGGTCTCGGGCGGCCGGCGGCTGCGCGCGTACGTCGGTGCCGTGCAGCTGATCCTCCAGGACCCGTTCGGGTCGTTCAACCCGGTGCACACCATCGCCTATCACCTGGGTCGGGTGCTGCGCATCCACCACCGCGGGCTGTCCTCGGCGCAGGTGGACGAGCGGATGGCCGCACTGCTGGCCGAGGTGCGGCTCGCGCCCGCCCGGCAGTTCACCGCGAAGTACCCGCACGAGCTGTCCGGGGGACAGCGCCAGCGCATCTCCATCGCCCGCGCGCTGGCGGCGGACCCGGCCGTGCTGCTGGCCGACGAGCCCGTCTCCATGCTCGACGTGTCCATCCGGCTGGGCGTGCTCAACCTGCTCGCGCTGCTGGTCACCGAACGGAACCTGGCGCTGCTGTACATCACCCACGACATCGCCTCCGCCCGCTACTTCGCCGACACGGCCACCGTCATGTACGCCGGGCAGCTCGTCGAGGGTGGCCCGGCCGAGACGGTCACCCAGCACGCGGCGCACCCGTACACGCAACTGCTCATCGCGTCCGCGCCCGATCCGGACCGGGACACCGACGCGCCACGGCCGGCGGACAACGCCGCGCCGCCCAGCCTCATCGCCCCGCCGGCCGGCTGCCGCTTCCATCCCCGCTGCCCGTTCGCCATGCCCCGGTGTGCCGCCGAGGCGCCGCCCCGGTTCGACCTGGGCGACGGGCACTGGGCACGGTGCTGGCTGCACCAGCAGGACCCGAGCGGGCCGGCCGCCGCCGTCCCAGCGGTGCACCGATCCGCGACCCCGCAGTGAACCGAAGCGCCAACCCCTCAACCTCCACGGAAGGAATGCGCAGATGCCATTCATGAGAGCGCGGATGCTCGCGCTGGCCGGCGTGGCCGTGCTGGCGGCCTCGCTGTGCGCCGCCTGCACCGGAAGCGTGTCGGCGTCCAACAACGGCGCGCCGATTCTCAACGTCGCCTACAGCGGCGACCCCGTGCAGCAGGTGTTCAACCCGTACCTGCCGACCACCGCGTACGCGGCCGGTTCGAAGTTCGAGATCTACGAGCCGCTGGTACAGGTTTCCCGGGTGGCGGCCGAGTCGTACAAGCCGTGGCTCGCCGAGTCGTGGACGTGGTCGACGGACAGCAAGACGCTGACCCTCCAGCTGCGCAAGGGTGTCAAGTGGACGGACGGCCAGCCGTTCACGAGCGCCGACGTGGTGTTCACCTACAACCTCATCAAGAAGAACTCGGCGTTGAACCTCACCGGCATCGAGTTCAGCTCGATCGAGGCGCAGGGCGACAACACCGTGGTGATGACGTTCGACCAGAACTCCCGGCCGTTCTTCGACACCCTGGTACAGCTGGAGATCGTGCCCCAGCACCTGTGGTCCAAGGTGTCCGACCCGGTCAACTACAAGGACGCGAACCCGGTCGGCACCGGACCGTTCACGCTCGACGCGAAGAGCTTCACCCCGCAGGGGTACGAGCTGGTGAAGAACCCGAACTACTGGCAGGCCGGCAAGCCGGCGATCGGTGGGCTGCGCTTCATCGGATACAAGGACAACACGTCGGTGGCCTCCGCACTGGTGCAGGGTGACGTCGACTGGTCCAGCACGTACATCGCCAACGTGGACCAGACGTTCACCGCCAAGGGCAAGCAGTTCCAGCACTTCTGGCCGGTCATCGGCGCGGATGGGCTGATCACGAACGACGCCGCAGCACCGTTCAACGACCTGCAGGTGCGCAAGGCCGTCAGCGACGGCATCAACCGCACCCAGGTGGCGTCCTCGGCCAACCGGCCGCCCGCGACGAACCCGGTCGGGCTGCCGCTGCCGCTGTTCGACAGCTCGATCGCGTCGCAGTACAAGGACCTGAAGTACACCTACGACATCAACACCGCCAAGCAGGTGCTGCAGGCGGACGGGTACACGATGGGTGCCGACGGGTACTTCACCAAGGGCGGCAAGCAACTGGCGTTCACCATCACGATCCCGTCGGCGTTCACCGAGCAGGTGGGCGCGGCGCAGGTCATCGAGGCGAACCTGAAGCAGGTGGGCATCAAGGTGAGCGTGAACGGCGTGTCGACCGACGCCATCAACCCGCTCACCCAGAAGGGTGACTACCAGGCCACCATCGGGTACCCGATCGCCGAGTTCCAGACCGCGTACGGGCTCTACGACGCGTGGATGAACCCGAAGTACTCGCTGCCGATCGGTCAGCCGATCGTGACCGACGAGAACATCGAACGCTGGCAGGACCCGGAAACCTCGCAGTACTTCAGCGACTACATCTCGGCCACCACGGACGCGCAGCGCAACGCGGCCATCGCCGGGCTGGAGGGCCGGTTCGTCGAGGGCGTCCCGTGGATCGTGCTGAGTTACTACCAGGGCTACGGGAACTGGAACGACACCAAGGTGACCGGGTTCCCGACCGACGCGAACCCGTACTGGACGTCGGACCCGAACGAGGTCGTCGCGCTGGAACTCAAGCCGACCGGCAAGTAGCGCGCTTCGCCGCGCGGTCCGGCGATGCGGTCCGCGGCCGCGCGGTCCGGCCGAGCACCGGGGCCGGACCGCGCGGCACCATCCCGATCCAGTCCGACACCACAATCGAGTGGGGCACCATCGTGAGAACCGACGGGGCGAAGCGAGCCCTGGCCATCGTCAACGGCGACGACATCCACCACGACCTGATCAGCGCGGCCTCGGTGTTCCAGTCCCTGGGCACCGAGGCGGGATTCATCACCGGCCGGGCGGCCGGCATGCAGCGCTTCATCGACCCGACCCCGCTCACCGCCGATGCCGACGTCTACCTGCTCTACACGTCCGGCGGCCAGTTCTCCACCGCGCAGCAGCGCGCACTCGCCGCGCTCGTGGCCGCGGGCAAGGGGGTGGTGGCCATCCACGCCTCCAACGTGCTGGGTACCGTCGAGGGTCGACTGGATCCCGCCGACCGTCCCATGTACGAGCTGCTGGGCAACCGGTACCTGTCGCACGGCCCCGGGCACCACGAGGGGCACTTCGAGGTACGCGTGGCCGGCGGGCACCCCGTCACCGACGGCGTCACGGACTTCGCGCTGTTCGACGAGTACTACGAGTTCGAGTTCGCCGACGGCGACGTGCGCGTCCTCGCCGAGCGCGAGCGTGCCGACGGCCGCGTGATTCCGGTGCTGTACGTGCGGGAGGTGGGCGAGGGGCGGGTGTGCTACTTCGCTCTCGGCCACGACATGCGCGCCTGGGGCCAGCCGCCGTTCCGGCACATCGTCCGCCAGGCGCTCGCCTGGGCCGGCAAGTCCGATCAGAAGTGAGGTGGGAACCCCCATGCCGCCTGGCATCGCCGCCCAGCTGTGGACGTTCCACGAACTGGCCGCCACGGATTTCGAGGGCGTACTGACCAGGATCAGCGGGCTCGGCTATCTCGCGGTCGAACCGCTCGGCCTGCACGGGCGCAGTCCGGCCCGGGTACGGGACCTGCTCGACTCGCTGGGCATGACGCTGTCCAGCGCGCACGCGCCGTTCCCGGCCGGACCCGACGCCGCCCGGATCCTCGACGAGAACGCGGAACTGGGCGCCACGACCCTGGTGTGGAGCCTCGAACGCGAGGAGTTCGACAGCCCGGACGCGATCGCCCGGGGAGTCGAACGGATCAACGAGGGGGCAGAGCGTGCCGCCGGATACGGCATGACCATCGGGTACCACAACCACTTCGCCGAGTTCGCCAACGTCTTCGACGGGCGGCCGGCCTACCACCTGCTGCTCGACCTGCTCGACCCGAGGGTCGTCATCGAGCTGGACATGTACTGGGCGCAGCTCGGCGGCGCCGACCCGGCGGCGGTCATCCGCGGCCTCGGCGAACGGGTCAGGTTCCTGCACGTGAAGGACGGGCCGGCGCAGACCGGCGAGGATTACATGGTGCCGGTCGGCCAGGGCCGGGTGGACATCCCCGCCGCGCTGGGCGCGAGCGAATCCGTGCGCTGGCACATTGTCGAGCTGGACCGGTCCCGGATGGACATGTTCGAGGCGCTCCGCCAGAGCTACGACTACCTGGTGGGCAACGGGCTGTCCCGGGGCCGGGTACCGGCCGGATCGGAGCGTTGAGATGGCGTTGAGAGTCGTGTTCCTCGGCGGTGCCGGGATGATCGCTTCGGCGTGCGCCGCCGAGGCGGTACGGGCGGGGGTGGACCTGACCGTGGTGACCCGTACCGGCGGGGGCCGGTGGCCGGTGCCGGACGGTGCCCGGCAGGTACGCGCCGACGTGCGTGACCCGGCGGCGCTGCGCGAGGCGCTGGGCGGTGCCGACCACGACGTGGTGGTCGACTGGGTCGGGTACAGCCCGGCCGACGTGGCCCGGGACGTCGACGCGTACGCGGGGCGGGTCGGCCAGTACGTCTTCATCAGCACGGCGTCGGTGTTCAGCCGGCCGGTACCGCAGCTTCCGGTGACCGAGTCCAGCCCCCGCCGCAACAACGCCTGGCCGTACCCGAAGGACAAGCTGGACTGCGAGACACTGCTGGAGGCGGCGTACCGGGAGCGGGACTTCCCGGTGACCATCGTGCGCCCGGCCCACGTCTACGACCGTACGGTCGTGCCCGTGCTGGCCGGCTGGACGGCGGTCGACCGGATGCGCCGGGGCCGGCCCGCGGTGGTGCACGGCGACGGCACGTCGCTGTGGAACCTCACGCACTCGGGCGACTTCGCCCGCGCGTTCGTGCCGCTGCTGGGCAATCAGCACGCGCTGGGGGAGAGCGTCAACGTCACCAGCGGCGAGATCCTCACCTGGGATCAGATCCACCAGGCGCTCGCCGCCGCGGCGGGCGCGCCGCCGAGGCTGGCACACCGGTCGAGTGAGACGATCGAAACCGAGATCCCGAACTGGGGTCCGGTCCTGCGGCACGACTTCGCGCATTCGCTGTTCTTCGACAGCACGAAGCTGCTGCGGCTGGTCCCCGGATTCGCCTCCCGAGTGCCATTCTCGGCCGGCGCGAGGGAGATCATCGAATGGTACGACGCGGACCCGGCCAGGAAACGCGTCGACCCCATTCTGGACGCCGCCTTTGACCGGCTGGTCGACTGAGGCCGACCGGCCGGGTCGGGTGAGTGATCGGGTGGGGCGTAACGAGTAGGATTCATCGTCGCCGGAACAGGTGGGAGCGGTGCCGAAATGAGCGTCGACGACGCAATGACGTCGATCAGGCCCGACTACCCTGATCCACTGTGGATCCAGGCGGTCAACCTGGTCAAAGAGGAGATCGCCAATGGCAGCCTCCGGCCCGGCATGCGGCTGCCGCCGGAGCGCGAACTGTGCCTCCAGCTAAATATCAGCCGGGTCACGCTGCGCAAGGCGCTCTCCGAACTGGTCCGGGAGGGCATGGTCAATTCCTCGCACGGCCGCGGCTGGTACGTGAGCGGGGCACCGCCGCGCAAGGAATGGCCCAACAGCCTCGAGTCATTCACCGAGACGGCCGGCCGGATGGGTCTGGTCGCCAGTTCGCAGGTGCTGCGCGCGGAAACGGTCGCGGCCACTCTCGACGAGGCGGAGGAGTTGTCCATCGCGCCGGGTACGGCGATGTTCCACCTGGAGCGCGTGCGGCTGCTCAGCGGGGTGCCGATCGCGCTCGACCTCACCCGGATCCCGCTGGCGCTCGCGCCCGACCTGCCCGTCACGGACTTCAGTTCCGCGTCGTTCTACGAGATGGTGTCCCGGGCCGGCGTCGAGATGCGCCGGGCCGACTCCACCATCGAAGCCAGGCCGGCGGACGCGGAGGTGGCCGGGCACCTGGACCTGGCGGTGGGCAAGCCGGTCCTGGTGATGCGCCAACTGGTGGTGGACGACGCCGACCGGCCGCTGTTCGCCTCCACGATCCAGTACAACGGCGAGCGGTACCGGCTGCGTACCTTCTTCGCCCGGTCGGCCACGCCGCCCCGCGCACGGCCGGCGCCTCCGGCCTGACCGGCACGGCCGGCGCCCCGGCCTGACCCGTCCGGCCCGGCCGGTGCGCCTGCCACCATTCGGCTCACCCGTGGGCCGCAGATTCCGGGGCGATCTTCGTATCGGTGTTGTGGAACACGAACTCCTCGATCGTGACGCCGCGCCGGCCGGCCACCGCACCGGCCAGCGACTGCATCACCAGCGCCTCGAGGATGGCCTGCGGCGCGACGCTCGTGCGGGGCAGCCGGATCGTCCGCAGCCGGGGCCGCTCGGGCACGTCCGGTGCGCCGGTGATCAGCACGACCGGGTGCCCGGCGCCGGCGAGAGTGCCGGCCAGGTGCAGCTCACGCTCGTCGCCGAGCAGCACGTGCACCCCGCCGCCCGCCGACTCCATCGCACCGTGCAGGTACTGCCGGGTGCTCATCGCGGCGGCCGGTACCCGCGCGGCCTCCCGCAGCAGCAACGCACCGCACTCCGCCGAGCCGAGCGACGGCCCGGCGCCGACGAAGTCGGCGTAGCCGGCCCCGTCGAACGCCGCCGCCACCGCCTCGATCTGCTCGTCGAGTTGCCGTTCCAGGCTGCGGAACAGCCCCGGTAGCCCGTCCCATGCCGGGTCCGGCGCCCCGCCATTCCAGCCGTCCGCGATCAGGCCCAGCGCCGCGATCGTCGCGGTGTACCCGACCGTGGACGCGTAGCTGTCCGGGATGTTGCCGAGCCGGACCACCTCCGGCAGCACGGCGATCATCGGGGAGGGGTCGGCGTTGACGACCGCGTAGCGCGGCCGGCCGGCGGCACCCTGCAGCACGGCCAGGGTCTCCGGGCTGCGTCCGCTCTGCGAGATCCCGACGATCGGGTGGACGCTGTCCGGAAACGGCAGCGGGTAGTCGCCGGAGGCGAGCCGCCAGGAATGGATTCCCCGGCTGCGCAGCGACCAGACCGGCGCGCACGCCGCGGCGAGGCTGTTGCCGATGCCGACGAAGACCGGACCGGGGCCGGTGAGTTCCCCGGCCGCCTGGCGCGAGCGCAGCTGAGCGCGGACCGAGGCGGTGACCCGCTCCAGCGCGTCGGCCTGGCTGCGCCTGGCGGCGGCATAGGTGATGTATCCGCTCACGGTTGCGTCCCTCGACTCGGGCGGCTGAGGACCCCGGGTTGCCCGCGCGCTCACAGCGTGCGGGTGCGCGTGTCCCAGCCGGCGGGCAGCGCGGGGGTCGGTTGGAAACTGCTGTCGACCGTCACCGGGCCGCCGCTCTCGATCGACTCCTCGATCGCGAGCATGGCGTCCAGCACGTGGTAGGCCAGCGCCCCGCTGGCGCGCGGTGGGTTGCCGGCGCGCAGAGCCCTGGCCATCTCCAGCGCGCCGACCCCGAACCCGCGCGGTTCGCCGGGCGCCACGACCTGTTCCCAGACCTGGTCCGCCGAGCCGGCGGGCATGATCTCGCTGGCGCCGTCGAAGCTGTCGACCGGTACCTTCAGCGTCCCCTCCGAACCGGTGATCTCGAACGTCTGCCGTCGCAGCGGCGAGTCGAAGCTGAGCAGGGACGTGCCCACCACCCCGGACTCGAAGCGGATGAGCACGCTGACGTGGGTGTGGACCTCGACCGGAAAGGTGGCGCCGGCGTCCGGTCCGGACCCGACCGTGCGTACCTCCCGGGCCCGGTGCCCCGACGCCTGTACGCGCTCGATCGGTCCGAGCAGGTGCGCCATCGTGGCGACGTGGTACGGGCCGATGTCGAACAGCGGGCCGGCGCCGCGCGCGAACAGGAACTGCGGGCGGGGGTGCCAGGCGTCCGGCCCCGGCCCCTGCATGATGGTCAGGACCGTCTGCGGCGTCCCGATGCGGCCCTGCTCCAGCAGCCGCCGCGAGGTCTGGATCCCGTCGCCGAGAACGGTGTCCGGCGCGTTGCCGACGAGCACGCCCCGCTGGCGGGCCGCGTCCAGCAGCCGTCGCGCCGAGGCCCGGTCCATCGTGATGGGTTTCTCGCCCCACACGTGCTTGCCGGCCTCGACGGCGGACAGCGCCACCTCGGCGTGCGCCCGCGGGATGGTCAGGTTCAGCACCAGTTCGATGTCGGGACGCGCCAGCAGTTCGGCGACGGTCCCGGCGGACGGGACGCCGTGCTTGGCGGCCTGCTCGCGGGCCCGGTCCAGGTCCAGGTCCGCGACCGCGACGACCTCGACATCCGGGTACCCGACCAGGTTGCGCAGGTACTGGTCGGAGATGTTGCCGGCGCCGATGACGCCGACCTTCACCGGGCCCGTCATGCGGCCAGCACCCCGTGGAAGTACCCGTGGTTCTCGCGCAGCGCCTCGAAGATGTCCCCGTCGGTGACGACCTCGACGACGCACATCTCGACGTGCCCGGCACTGCCCCGGATGATCTCCGGCAGGTGCAGGGTTCCGTCGCCGCCCAGCAGCGGCGGCTTCGTCGGATCCGGTACCGGCGAGTAGGCCACGTGCAGGTAGCGCACCCGGTCGCCGAGCCTGGGCAGCAGGTCCAGCGGATCGGTGCCGCCGACGCTCGCCCAGAAGCAGTCCAGTTGCAGGACGATGTCCTCGTCCAGCAGGTCGACCAGCACCTCGTAGCCGGGGCGCCCGTCGACCCGGTGGTTGAACTCGAATTCGTGGTTGTGGTAGCCGACCCGGATGCCGTGGTCCGCGGCGACGCGGGCGGCCGCGTTGATGTCACCGGCGAGGCGCTCGATGCTCTCCCGATCGTCGTAGCGGGCGGCCTCGACCCAGGGCACGATGAGGGTACCGATCCCGAGTTGCCCGGCCGCCTCGATCATGCGGTCCCGGTTCTCGCTGAGCACGTTCGCGTGGGCGGCGGCCGCGACCAGCCCGCTGTCCCGCATCGCCCGGTGCAGCGCCGGGGTGTCGCCGATGATGTCGTACGGCTCGATGTGGGTGTAACCGATCTCCGCGAGCCGCTTGCACGTCTCGCCGAGTTCCGGGCCGAGATGGTCGCGCACGCTGAACAGTTGGACAGCGATATTGACATCGCCTGGCATGGATGCCCCCTTGCCGATCGGGTGTTGGTGGGCGCTGTCGTCAGGTCGCGGAGCCGGTCTCGCAGACCACAACGGCGACAGGCATAGACCGCACGCTACCAAAGGAGTCCAAAAGACGTCCACTGCCAGACCCTGTCCGGTTACTGGTACCGCGCCGGTCCGTACCCGGCGGCGCGCTCGGCACGACGCCTATCGTGTACGGCCGATCAGGCATAGGGTTTCGAGGCGGCCGGCGGGGCAGCCCGAGCCCCGGGGACGGATTCCCTGCGGGTCTCATGTGGTATTTTGTGGTTCACCCCGGGCGGTCTGCGGGGCGATCCGCGGAGTGCCATCCACGAGCATGGAGGTTGACGGTGATCGGCGTCGGTCTGTTGGGTTCGGGTTTCATCGGTGACACCTACGCCGACGCGCTGCGGGACGTGCGCGACGGGCAACTCGTGGCCAACTACTCGCGCGACGCGGCCCGGGCCCGGGAACTGGCCGACAAGTGGGGTCCCATCGCCCGGCAGTACACGGACATGGCGGAGCTGTGCGCCGACCCGGCGGTGGACCTGGTCGTCATCGGGCTGCCCAACGAGGTGCACGCGAAGGCGGTGAGCATCGCGGCGGCCGCGGGCAAGGGCATCGTGTGCACGAAGCCGCTGGCGCGCAACGGCGCCGAGGCCGCCGAGATCCTCGACACCGTACGGCGGGCCGGCGTGTGGCACGGGTACGCGGAAAGCTCGGTCTTCTCGCCGAACATCGCGAAGGCCCACCAGATGGTGGCGGCCGGCGCGATCGGCAAGGTACTCACCATGCGGGCGCGCGAGGCACACTCGGGCCCGCACGCACCGCACTTCTGGGACGCGCAGACCGCCGGCGGCGGTGCCCTGCTCGACATGGGCTGCCACACCATCGAGTCCGCGCGGCACTTCTTCGGCAAGGACAACCCGATCACCGAGGTGTTCGCCTGGGGCGCGACGCTCGCCCACGCCGACAAGACCACCGGCGAGGACACCGCGATCGCGCTGCTCAAGTTCGCCGGCGGCCAGCTTGCCACCGTCGAGTCCTCCTGGATCGAGAAGGGCGGCATGCAACTGCGCCACGAACTGGTCGGCACCGCGGGACGGATCGTCACGGACACCTCCTCGACCCCGGTCTGGGGCTTCATCGAGAACCCCGCCGGCTACCTCGTGGAGAAGGCCGACGCGGAGACCGGCTGGGTCTACCCGGTTCCGGAGGAGGCCCGCGCGTACGGGTTCTCCCAGGAGATGCGCCACTTCGTCGACTGCTTCGCCAGGGGCGTCGCTCCACTGGAGACATTCGAGGACGGCCATCTCGTCAACTGCGTCCTGGATGCCTGCTACCGGTCGATGAGCTCCGGGCGCTGGGAGCCGGTGCTGCTGGCCGCGGGGCAACCACGATGACCGTCCACATCGGTACGCCACCGGCGCCGCTGGACGCCGGCTACCCGGAACCGCTGTGGCGCCAGGCGGTCGACGCGATCCTGCGCGACGTCGCCGACGGCGTGCTGCGGGCCGGGATGCGGCTGCCTCCCGAGCGGGACCTGTGCCAGCGGCTTCGCATCAGCCGGGTCACCCTGCGCAAGGCGCTGCTCCAGCTCGTCGACGACGGCGTGGTGAAGTCGTCGCACGGGCGCGGCTGGTACATCGCCGGTACCGGGCAGCGGCACGGGGACTGGCCCAACAGCCTGGAGTCGTTCACCGAAACGGCGCAGCGGATGGGGCTCACCGCGACGTCGGAGGTGCAGCGCCAGGAGACCGTACCGGCGACCCTCGACGAGGCGGAGCGGCTGTCCATCGCCCCCGGCACACCGGTGTTCCAGCTGCGCCGGGTACGGCTGCTCGACGGCGTCCCGACCGCGGTGGACTCCTCGACCGTACCGGCCCAGTTCGCCGCCGGCTTCGACCGGGTCGACTTCACCGCCGGGTCGCTGTACCGGCAGCTCACCGACGCCGGCCTGGACATCGCCCGCGCCGAGTGCACCATCGAGGCCATGCCGGCCGGGGGCGAGATGGCCGAGCGGCTGGGGCTGGCCGCCGGCGAACCGGTACTCGTCATGCAGCAGACGGTCATCGACCAGTCCGGCCGGCCCCTGTTCACGTCGACCATCACGTACCACGGCGGCCGGTACCGGTTGCGCACCTTCTTCGCGCGCACCGTGAACGGCTGAGGGCCGGCCTGGCCAGGCCGGCCCTCAGCCTGTCCGCTCAGCCCGGCAGGGCCGGCCCGCAGCCGCCGCTGTCAGTACGGGTAGTGCACCGGGGTCGACGAGACGGTCAGCCAGCGCCGCTCGGTGAACTCCTCAAGGTTGGCGTCGCCGCCCGAGCGCCCGCCCAGCCCGGACTGCCCGATGCCGCCGAAGGGCGCGAGCGCCTCGTCCTGCGGGGTGGCGTCGTTGACATGCACCATCGCCGAGTTCAGCCGCCGGGCCACCGTGGTCGCCCGGTGCACGTCCGCCCCGACGACCGAGGAGACCAGACCGTACCGGGTGTCGTTGGCGAGTGCGACCGCCTCCTCGGTATCGTCGACCGCCACGATGGCGACGATCGGCGCGAAGATCTCCTCGGTCCACAGCGCCGAGGTTGGGTCGACGTCGACGACCACGGTCGGGCGGAAGAACGGACCCTCGGTGGTACCGCCGGTGAGCACCCGGGCGCCTCCCGCGACGGCATCGTCGAGCAGGCGCCTGGCCCGGCCGAGCTGAACCTCGTTGATGATCGGGCCGAGGCCGACCGGTTCCGTCGCCGGGTCGCCGACCGCGATCGCGGCGGCCCGCGCCACGATCCCCTCCGTGTACGCGTCCACCACGGCGCGGTCGACGATGTGCCGCCCGGCACTGATGCAGGTCTGCCCCTGGTAGTGGAAGCTCGACCACGCACCGATCATCGTCGCCTGGTCGGGGTCGGCGTCGTCGAGTACGACAAGCGCGTTGTTGCCCCCCAACTCCAGCGAGACCTTCTTCAGCAGGCCGCCCGCGGTCTGCGCGATCTGCCGGCCGACCGCCGTCGAACCGGTGAAGTGCACCATCGGGATGTCCGGGTGCTCCACCAACCGGCGGCCCACGTCCTCCCCGCCGGGGAGTACCTGGAAGATGCCGGCCGGCGCGCCGGCGGCCACGAACAGTTGGGCGATGGCCAGCCCGCCGGACAGCGGCGTCTCCGGCGACGGCTTGAGCAGCACCGCGTTGCCCAGCGCGAGAGCCGGCGCGATCACCCGCATACCCAGTACCAGCGGGAAGTTCCACGGCGTGATGACCGCGACGAGCCCGACCGGCAGCCGTTCGGAGACGGACGTGCGCCCGGCGTGCCCGGTCTGCAGCACCTCGCCGGCCGGCCGTGACGCCAGCGCCGCGGCCTCGGTCAGTTCGCTGATCGCCGCGCCGATCTCGTAGTCGGCTTTCCCTGCGATGCATCCGGTCTCCCGCACGATGAGGTCGCGCAGCCCGGCGTCGTGCTCCAGCGCCGAAGCGACCCGCCGCAGCACGGCCGCGCGTTCGGCGTACCCGCGCGCCGCCCAGTCCCGCTGGGCCGGCAGGGCGTGCGCCACCGCGGCGTCGACGTCGTCGGCGCCGGCCCGGCCGGCCTCGGCGAAGATCTCACCGGAGGACTTGTCCCGGACCGGTAGCACGCCGCCGGCGGCCGGCGGCTGGAACGTGCCGTCGGTGTAGATGGCTCGGTACCACGGATGGTCCTGCTGGCTCATGACCTGGCTCCCATGCTGGTATGCGCCTCGTGCCCGCCGGGTGCGCGCGATGGCGGACGGGGCGGGGCGCCGTCGGATCGGACGGGCGAGGCAGGGTCGGACGCGGCGCCGGCGGGCCGGCCGGCGGTGCGGGGTGGTCGCGCGGCATGCCGGGTCGTTCCCGGTCCGTCGAGCATTCGTAAGGTTAACGAACTCTCGTCGTCCCGGGCAAGGTCTGGCGAGCGGCACACCGGCCGGCGACGTCGCGTGCCGTTCCCCGCTCGCGCCTTACGCCGACCGCGGACCGTCCCTCGGGGCCTTACGCCGGTGGCGAAACGAGCCCTCCCGGCGCGGGGTCGCCGGTAGGGTCCACCGTGTCCGGACCTGTCAGCGTGGCATCGGAGGGGACGGCGATGTCGGATCCGAGGAGGGAGACAGCGATGGCGGACCCGACCGTGATCGACCTGGGATCCCGCGACCGGCGGCCGAGGCCGCTGCTGCGTACGGTGCTCGGCGACGTGCTGCGCCGGACCCGCCGCGAGCAGGGCCGCACGCTGGCCGACGTGGCCGATGCCGCGAAGGTCTCCATGCCGTACCTGTCCGAGCTGGAACGCGGGCGCAAGGAGGCATCCTCGGAGGTGCTGGCCGCGGTCTGCGACGCGCTGCGGATCGAACTGTCCGACGTGCTGGCCGAGGTCGGGCGCGACCTGGTCGACGATCGCGCCCAACGGGCCTCGGTCCTGCGGCTCGACGCCATGCGCCGCCGCCACCTGCCGTCGCGGCAGGGTGGCCTCCTGCCACGACGGCCGGGCGGTCCGGGCGATGTCGTGTGCCTGCTCGCCGCCTGATCAGCGAGCGCCGACCCGCTCCACCGGGCTCGTCTTGCGACTCGTGATGACGTGGTCCGCCAGGCCGTAGTCGACGGCCTCGCGGGCGCTGAACGTCCGGTTCCGGTCGGTGTCGTTCCTGATCTTCGACACCGGGTGGCCGGTGTGCCGGCTGAGGATCTCGTCGATCTCGGCCCGGACCTTGGCCAACTCCTTGGCCTGGATGGCCAGGTCCGGCAGGGTTCCCTGAGCCTGACTCGACGGCTGGTGCAGCATCACCTTCGCGTGCCGCAGAACCGAGCGCTTGCCCGGCGTACCGGCGGCCAGCAGTACCGCCGCGGCGGACGACGCCTGCCCGATGCAGAACGTCGCGATGTCGGGACGGATGAACTGCATGGTGTCGTAGACCGCGGTCAGGGCGCTGAAGGAGCCGCCCGGGGAGTTGATGTACAGACCGATTTCGAGGTCGGGACTGGCCGACTCCAGGTGGAGCAGTTGAGCCATCACGACGTTGGCGACGCCGTCGTCGATCTCGGTGCCGAGGAACACGATGCGTTCCGCGAGCATCTGAGAGTAGATGTCGTACGCGCGCTCGCCGCTCGGGGTCTTCTCGACGACGGTGGGAATCGTGTAGTGGCCCATGGTCACAGCCCGATCGCACGGTGGCCGGCCGCGGGGCGCACGTCGTCGAGGCGCTCCACGATCTGGTCGACGATGCCGTAGTCGCGCGCCTCCTCGGCGCTGAACCAGCGGTCGCGCAGGCTGTCGTTCTCGACCACCTGCGCCGGCTGCCCGGTGTGCTGCGAGATCAGCCCGGTCAGCGTGGCGCTGATGCGTTCGAGTTGCCCGGCGTAGATCTCGACGTCGGCCGCCGTACCGCCGAAGCCCGCCGAACCCTGGTGCATCAGGATCTGCGCGTGCGGCAGGCTGTACCGCTTCCCCCGGGTACCCGCGCACAGCAGGAACTGGCCCATGCTCGCGGCCAGGCCCACCGCCAGCGTGCTGACGTCGTTGGGGATCAGCCGCATCGTGTCGTAGATCGCCAGCCCCGCGCTGACCGACCCTCCCGGCGAGTTGATGTACAGGCTGATGTCGCTGCGCGGATCCTCCGCCGACAGCAGCAGGAGTTGCGCACAGAGCCGGTTCGCGACCGGGTCGTCGACCTCGGTCCCGAGGACGATGATGCGTTGGTGGAGCAGCCTCGTGGCCAGTTGGTCGTCGAGCGTTCCGGCGGTCCTGACGGGTTCGGCAACGGCCATCCGCATGGTGTCTCCCAGTTCTCGGATCCGGCGCCGGAGGGATCCCGGCGCCCGATCCGATGATGGTTTCCGGGGACCGCGCAAACCAAGGCAATCTGCTGGCAGCAGAGGACTGCCGACGAGAAGACGGCGCGGGTTCAGGCCCCGTCGCCCGCGGCCAGGTCGATCAACTGGTCGAGCGCTTCGGCGAGCTTCATGACCGGATCTCGTGGCTCGGAGGGACGGCTGTGGGCGCGCTACTCGCGTCAGGCTTCCCAGCGGTGCAACCGGCAAGCGTCAGGGTGAGCATCACGATTGTCGCCGCCGCCAGGTCTCGTCCGCACGGTCTAGCCCGGCTATGAGCCCCATGTCCGCCAGATCTCCCGGATGGGTTTCTCGCGCCTGATGTCGCCACGCTGCCCCGTCTGTTCCGGTACCCAGGGTGTTGCGGATGTTTGTCGATCGGTAGGTTGCGCTCTGACAGGTCCACCTCGTAAGGGTCGGCGGTCGACGTGGAGGTCTCGGGTGCGGGTGTTTCGAGCGGGGATCGGACTGGCGATTGCCGGGTGCACGCTGCTCGCGATGTCAGCGTGCGGGTTGCTGTCGAGATCGGGCGACCAGCCGTCGAGCGCCGGCCTTCATGATGCCGCCCCGTCACCGACGACGGCGGCGGCCCACCCCGCTCCGACGGCACCGACGGCACCGACGCCGACCCGTCCGATCCTGACGATGGCGGCCTCCATGCTCGCCGATCGGGTGGGCGGAAGAGATCAGATCGGCAATCTCTACCATACGCAGTGGTCGTGTGCGGGCCAGCAGCACCTCAGCGACGGGCAGAACGGCTATCACTGCGCGGCGGCCGGTGATGTCTACGGCAGCACCGGCACGTTCGTCCTCGACGTCGGCGCCAACAACGCCGATCAGATCACCAGCGTCTACATAGCCGCCCTCGGAAAAGTGCCACTGGGGGAGGACAGCGCCATGAACGAAGACACGTACATCCAGCTGGTGATGGAGATCGTGAGCGACTCCGACCCAGCCATGGACCAGCAGTTCTCAGACGAACCACTGGACACTCCGTCCAGCCCGGGGCAGACGCTGTGTACGGAGACCGATGTGAAGGTCCAGACTGTCAAGATGGGCCCCGTTCTGCTGCAATGGGGCGCGTGCTCGGGCGACTGGGCACCCTGGTACACCGTGAGAATCACCGCACGCTGACCTGGCGCTCCAAAGAAGCGCAGCGCCGCTCCCGGCCGTCTTGCGCGCCACCGCGAACGCCCGCGTTCTGCTCCCCGACCACGACCACGACATGACGGCCGTCAACCGCGTCTACGTGCATGGCGATCTTGACTGGGTCCCCCTGAAGCGATCCATCGTTTCTGAGCTTGATGCCCCATGATGGGCTGGTGGGTTCGATCAACGATGGGTACCAGGCGCCGGCATACGCGTGAGTCACGCGTGAGCGGCCGGCTCCGCCGTCGACGCGCGGACGACGAGGGACGGCGCGAGCAGGACCGCGCGGGGAGGACGGTCGGGTTCGGCGATCGTGTCGAGCAGTAGTCGCGCGGTCTCGATCCCGATCTCGTAGTGCGGAACGCTGACCGTGGTCAGGGGCGGGCGCATCTTGTCCAGGAACGGCATGTCGTTGAAGCCCACCACGCTCACGTCGTCCGGGCACGTCATGCCCCGCTCGGTGAAGACGTCGTAGCAGCCCAGCGCGATCAGGTCGTTGCCGGCGACGATGCCGGTGAACCCGGTGCCGGAGTCGAGCAGCCCGCGCAGCGCCTGCGCGCCGTGCGCCTCCGACCAGTAGTCGCACTCGACGGTCAGAGCCGGGTCGTCGACCAGCCCCAGATCCCGGACGGCGTGCCGGAACGCGCGTGCGCGTGCCGCGCCGGTGGAGGTGGACCGCGGACCGGCCAGGTGCGCGATGCGGCGGTGACCCAGCCTGGCGAGGTGTGCGACGGCCATCCCGACACCCAGGTCGTCGTCGGCGGTGACGGCCGGCAACTCCAGCCCTTCGACGCGGCGGTTGACGAGCACCATCTTCACGGACTGCCGGTGCAGCCGGACGAGCAGCGGATGGTCGCGGCGGGCCGTCGCGATGATCAGACCCTCGACCTGCCGGGAGCGCAGCGATTCGACCTGGGTCTCCTCGCGCTGCGGATCGTTGTCGGTGTTGACGATCCAGGAGTTGTAGCCCGCCGGGGTCAGCACGTCCTCGATGCCGCGCACGATCGGGGGGAACAGCGGGTTCGTGAGGTCCGGTATCACCACGCCGATGGTCGCCGTACGGGCGGTCTTGAGGCTGCGGGCGATGGGGTTGGGCTGGTACCCGATCGAGTCCGCGGCACGGAGCACCTTCCGTGCCGTGTCCGCGTTGACCAGCGGGCGGGTCTGCGGGTTGAGTGCCCGCGAGGCGGTCGCCGGGTGAACCCCGGCCAACTGCGCGACGTCGCGGAGGGTCGGGGCCGTCACGCGTCCGATCCTAGGCCCGGTCACCGCGGCGCCGTCGCGCTCATCGGCTCGCCAGCAGACCCGACCCGGGGACGAGGGCGGCGTCGTACGGGTCGTCGTGAAGCGGTGGCCCGTAGCGCCGGCGCAGGTCCACCAGTACCCGGATCGCGTCGGGGTCGACGATGCCGTCGGGCACCAACCCCTCGTCGGGATCCTTGCACCGGGCCAGGTACCGCGACCCGAGCGGCCCGGGCAGGTCCAGCGCCGCACCGGCCTCCTCGACGACCTCGACGTCCAGCGTGCCGGAGAGGACGGCGCGGGCGGTGTCGGCCAGTACCCGGGCCAGTGCGGCATGAGCCTCGGCACCGCCGGACCCGTGACGGGGCCGGTCGTCGGTGCGCACGGTCGCCAGCACGGTGCCGAGGTACGGCGCGCATACCTTCCCGGCCCGGGCCAGCGCACGGTATCCGGCCCGCTCGGCGTGCAACTCGTTGCCGGCGTTGAGCATGGTCGCCGCGCACTCGCCGGCCAGCAGTGCGGTCAGGCGCCGGGGAGTGGAGCCGAGCGCGACCACCTCGTACTCCTCGCGCTTCAGCCCGAGCGACGCGGCGAGCGCGTACATCGCGAAGGCGAACCCGGAGGCCGGCACGTCCACGCCGAAGGTCGCCCCGCGCAGCCCGGCGGGGGACGCGCGGCTGTAGAGCGCCAGCCCCATCCCGCGGTCGACGGCGGAGAGGATCCGCACGTCGGCGGTGCGGCCCAGCGGGTTGGCCGGACTGTAGCGGTAGGCCAGCACGTTGTCGGGACTGGTCAGCACGGCGTCGAGTGTGCCGTCGAGCAGCGCCGCGAACTGGCCGGGGGAAGACTGCACGAGGGTCTCGGTGACCTCCAACCCGGCGTCGTCCAGCCGGCCGGTGCGCCGCGCGACGCCGAGCAGCACCGACGGCGTGAACGTTCCCAGGCGAATCGTGTCCGGCACCGGGACTCCTCTCCGGTCGCCTCCGCCCTCCGGTCGGCTCCGCGACTGCCTTCGGCTTCGCGACTACTTTCGGCTTCGCGACCGCCCCAGCATAACCGCACACGATTGCAGTCGCGCAAGTCTCTACTTTCCGCAGAGAGAACAGGCTAGACGCGAGCCCTTGACAGGCTCGTAACGTCGCGTACATCCTTCATCGAAGCAATCGATTGCGGTGTCATGATCTCACCTACCCGGGAGGATCCGATGACTGCTCTCTTGCCCCAACCATCCGACGCACACCGTGCCCACATGCGGCGCCGTACCGTGCTCGCCGCCGGCTTCGCCGTCGTGGCCGGTGCCGGCGTCGCCGCCTGCGGGACCCGGCCGTCCCAGCGCACCGCCGCGACGTCGAACAAGCCGGTCCTCGTCGGCATCTCGCTGCCGCTGACCGGCGACTTCTCCCAGCCCGGCACCGAGGCCCGCCGCGGCTACGAGGTGTGGGCGAGTCAGGTCAACGCGGCCGGGGGACTGCTCGGCCGGCAGGTCAAACTCACGATCGTCGATGACGCGAGCAACCAGGACACCGTCGTCACCGACTACACGAAGCTCATCACGCAGGACAAGGTCGACCTGGTCCTGGGCACCTTCTCGTCCCTGCTCAACTACCCGGCCTCCGCGGTCGCCGAGAAGAACGGCAAGGTGTACGTCGAACCGGCCGGCGGCGCGTCCAACATGTTCACCCGGGGCTTCAAGGGCCTGTTCTTCGCGCAGCAGGCCACCGCGCCGCACCAGGCGGACGTGTTCGTCGACTGGGTCAAGTCCCTGCCGGCGGCGCAGCGACCGAAGACCGCCGCCTACCCGACCCAGGACGACCCGTTCGCGGCGCCGGTCATCGCGTCGATGCAGAAGCAGCTCGAAGCGCTCGGCGTGCAGACCGTCTACAGCTCGACGTACCCGGCCGACACCACGAACTTCCAGTCGATCGCCAGCCAGTTGGCCACCAAACGGCCGGACCTGATCGCCCAGGGCGCGGTGTTCGAGGACGGCGTCGGGCTCGTCCGGTCGCTCAAACAACTGCGGTACTCGCCGAAGCTGATGTTCCAGACCTCGGCACCCAGCAACGCCGGGCAGTACAGCGACGCCATCGGTCTGGCCAACACCGAAGGCATCTTCTACACGGTCAGTTGGCACCAGGATTCGGCGACGCCCCACAACAAGGAGTTCGTGGCGGGGTACAAGGCCGCGTACAACAACGCGGATCCGGCGGAGGACGCCGCCGACGCGTTCGCGGCCGCCCAGGTCCTCCAGGCCGCGGCGACCGCCGCCGGGTCGCTGGACCAGGCGAAGATCCGGGACTGGCTGCACGCCAACACGGTGCAGACCGTCCTCGGCCCGCTGAGCTGGCAGCAGACCGGCGAGCCGAAGGGCACCTTCCTGCTCGCCCAGTGGCAGTCCGGCAAGGCGCAGATCGTGGCGCCCGCCGTCGCGGCGACATCGAAGACGGTCGTGAACCCCAAGCCCAACTGGTCGTGACCGGCATGGTCCAGTTGGTCCAGGCGCTCGCGCTGGGCGTCCTCATCGGCGGCATCTACGCCCTGATGGCGTCGGGCCTGACGCTCATCTTCGGGGTACTGCGCATCATCAACATCGCCCAGGGTGCGTTCCTGATCCTGGTCGCCACGTTCACCTGGTGGCTGTGGCGGGTCATCGGGATCGACCCGATCCTGGCGGCCGTCATCACGACCCCGCTGATGTTCGGGCTCGGCTGGCTCACGTACCGGTTCGTCGTCTCCCGGATCCGCGACCAGGCGGCCTCGATGTCCGTGCTGCTCACCTTCGGCCTGGCGCTGGTCATCGAGGGGTTCCTGGATGTCGTGGCGGGCAACAGGTTCCGGTCCGCCACCCCCGGGTACTTCGAGCAGTCCTTCCGGGTGGGGCCGATCCTGCTGCCCAAGGCGCAGACGTACGGCTTCGTCGCGGCCGTCGTCGTCCTCGGCGGCCTGTACCTCATCCTCACGCGCACGTGGACCGGCCGGGCGATCCGCGCGACCTCGCAGAACCCCTCGGCCGCGACACTGGTCGGCATCGGCGCCACGAGCACCGCCGCGCTGGCGTTCGCGCTCGGCAGCGCCAGCGCCGGCGTCGGCGGATCGATCCTGTCCGTGCTCTACCCGTTCTTCCCGGCGTCGCACTACGACTGGATCTCCCGGCTGCTCGGCATCGTGGTGCTGGGCGGCATGGGCAGCATTCCCGGCGCGCTGGTCGGCGCGCTCGTGCTCGGCCTGGCCGAGACGCTGACCGCCACCTACGGCTCGCTCCAGTGGTCGACCCTGGTGTTCTACCTGGTGATCATGGTCGTGCTGCTGGTCCGGCCGCAGGGGATCTTCGGCGCCCGGACGCGGGAGGACGCCGCATGACGTCCTCCCCGCAGCGGCCGCCCGACCGCGACACCCCGTCCCCCGTCGCCGCTTCCGGCCGGGGGAGGGGGCGGATGGGCCGGATACCCCGCCGCCACCTCATCGCCGGGATCGTGCTGCTGCTCCTGCTGCTCTATCCGGTGGTCAACCCGTGGCAGCCGTACCCGCAGGGCGTCATGCTGCTCGCCTTCCTGCTCGCCGTCCAGGCGTCGAGCTGGAACATCATCTCCGGGTACGCCGGGTACGTCTCGCTGGGCCACAGCATGTTCCTCGGGCTGGGCTCGTACACCGCGGCGATCGTCGCCCTGCACACCGGGATCGACCCGCTGCTGGCGGCGCCGCTCGGCGGCGTCACGGCGGTACTGGTCGCTCTCGTCGTCGGCTCGGTGGTGCTGCGTACCCGCGGGCACGCGTTCGTCATCATCACGATCGCGCTCCTGCTCTCGGCGCAGATCGTGGCCACGAGCTGGACCTCGCTGACCCACGGCTCGGACGGCATCACGCTGTCGCTGCCGTTCTGGAGCGCCGACTTCCAGAACATCCCGTTCTACTACCTGTTCCTCGGGCTGCTCGTCCTCACGGTGCTCTTCGCCGGGTGGATCGGCCGGACCAAGTTCGGCACCGGCCTGGTCGCCATCCGCGAGGACGAGGGCAAGGCCGCGTCGATCGGCGTCAACACCACGATCGTGAAGACTCTCGGGTACGGCGCGAGCGCGTTCTTCATCGGCGTCGCCGGCGGCGTGTACGCGTACTACCAGACGTTCCTGAACCCGGTCGGATCGTTCGCCATCCTCGGCAGCGTCACGATCGTGCTCTCAGCGCTGCTGGGCGGGCGGGGCACCACGTACGGCCCGGTGATCGGGGCGTTTATCGTCCAGCTCGTCAGCGAGGGCGCGACGGTCTACGGCGGGAGCAGTTCGACCCGGGTACTCATCTTCGGGGCGGTACTGGTCGCGGTCGTGCTGTTCCTGCCGGCGGGCCTGCTCCCGACGATCGAGGCGGCATGGCGCAGGCGGCACCCGGTCGAGGTCGAGTACACCGACCAGGTCGGCGCGCTGGGCAGCGCGCCGGCCATCGCCCGGCTGCGCCCCGCCACCGGAGCCCGCCCCGCCGCCGGAGCGGCCGGTGCGGTCGGAGCGGCTGGCGCGGTCGGAGCGGCCGGTGCGGTCGGGGCGGCCGGTGCCGGCGGGGACGAGCCGCTGCTGCGGGTACGCGGGGCCACCAAGCGGTTCGGCGGCCTGACCGCGGTCGACGGGGCCGACCTGACCGTCGCGCAGGGCTCCATCACGGCGCTCATCGGCCCGAACGGCTCGGGCAAGACCACGCTGTTCAACCTGATCACCGGGAACCTGCCGGTGGACGGCGGCGAGATCTGGTTCGCCGGCCAGCGGATCGAACGCCTGGCGCCGTGGTCGCGCGGGCACCGCGGGCTCGGCCGCACATTCCAGGTCACCCGGCTGTTCAAGGAGCTGACCGTGCTCCAGAACGTGGTGGCCCCGCTGCCCGACGGGCGGCTGCGCACCCTGTTCGCCGGTGCCCTCGGCGGTGCCGAGGCCGAACGTGCGCGGGACCTGCTCGACGTGGTGGGGTTGCGCAGGTTCGCCGGCCAGCGCGCCGGTGCCCTGTCGTACGGGCAGCAGAAGCTCGTCGAACTGGCCCAGGTGCTGATGCTGGAGCCCCGGCTGATCCTGCTGGACGAGCCGGCCGGCGGCGTGAACCCGGGCCTGCTCGACCACCTCACCGAGGTGATCCGCGAACTGAACCGGAGCGGAGTCACGTTCCTCATCGTTGAGCACAACATCCCGATGGTTCTCGACCTCTGCGATCCGGTGGTGGTGTTCGCGCGGGGACGGGCGATCGCGGAGGGGCCACCGGGGCAGATCCGGCAGGACGCCGCCGTGCTCGACGCGTACCTCGGCGACGAATGGCGGCCGGAGACCGCGCCGGTGCCCGGACCGCGCCCGGCCGGGGAACGGCTCACGCCGGAGAGGGGATGACCACGATGCTGTCTCTCACCGGCATCACCGCCGGCTACGACGGCGGCGACGTCCTTCGGGGCGTGGACCTCGCCTGTGCCGAGCGCACCGTCACGTGCATCGTGGGGCCAAACGGCGCCGGCAAGTCGACCGTCCTCAAGGTGATCAGCGGGCTGCTGCGGCCCCGCGCCGGTGCGATCACCCTCGGCGGGGACCGCACGGACCATCTCGCCCCGGGCGCCATCCTGCGCCTCGGCATCACCGCCGTCCCGCAGTCGCAGGCGCTGTTCCCGGGGATGACGGTACGGGAGAACGTGCTCCTGGGCGGCTATCTGATCCGGCGCAGGCGGGCGCTGCTCGCGCAGCGGTACGAGGCGGTGCGCGAGCGCATCCCGATCGTCGCGGAACGCGCCCGCGACGTGGCGGGCAACCTGTCCGGCGGCCAGCGCCGGATGGTGGAGATCGCGCGCTGCCTGATGCTCGACCCGAAGCTGCTGCTGCTCGACGAGCCGTCGCTGGGCCTGGACCCGCGCAGCCTCGCCGGCGTCGCCGAGCTGATCCGCAGCCTCAACAGTGGCGGCACGACCATCCTGCTGGTCGAGCAGAACGTGAGACTCGGGCTGGGCCTGGCCACGCACGGAGTCGTGATGGAGGGCGGGCGGGTCCGGCTCGCCGGTACCGCGGGGGAGATCCGCGACCACCCGGACATGGCGTCGTTGTACCTCGGCGGCTCGGCTGTCGGCGGCTCGGCTGTCGGCGGCCCGGCTGTGGACGGCTCGGCTGTGGACGGTGCAGGCCTCGGCGGGGCCGGCCCGGCCGGCGCCGTGCCGTGACGGTCACCGACCCTGTTGGACACACTCGATGCACAAGGATGGCGAGATGAATCCCAAGGAATCCTCCGGGCCGTCGGTCGGCTGGATCGGGGCCGGCCGCATGGGTGCGGCCATGGCGATCCGGCTGGCCCGCGCCGGCGTCGCCACGACGGTGTGGAACCGTACCCGGGCCAAGGCCGAGGCCACCGCCGAGCACGGCTGCCAGGTCGCCGACGAGATCGCGGACCTGCGCGACCGCGACGTCGTGTTCACCATGGTGTCCACGCCCGCCGACCTGGAACAGGTACTGCTCGGCGACGGCGGGCTCCTCGCCGACCCGCCGAACCTGCCGGGCATCGTGGTGGACTGCTCGACGGTGTCGACCGAGTCGTCGGAGCACATCCGCGCCGCGTGCGCGCAACGGGGGGTCGCGTTCCTCGCCGCGCCGGTCAGCGGCAACGGCAAGGTGGTCGAGGCGGGCCGCCTGAGCCTCGTCGTCTCCGGCCCGGAGGAGTCGTACCGCACCGTCGAGCCCCTGCTGAGCCACCTCGGTGCGTCCGTCACGTACGTCGGCGACGGCGACGTGGCACGCCTCGTGAAGCTGTGCCACAACCTCATGCTCGGCGTCGTGACGCAGTGCCTCGCCGAGATCACCGTACTGGCGGAGAAGGGCGGCGTGTCGCGGGCCGCGTTCCTGAAGTTCCTCAACGACAGCGTGATGGGTTCGATGTTCACCCGGTACAAGTCGCCGGCGTTCGTACACCTGGACTACACGCCCACGTTCACGCCCGTGTTGCTGCGCAAGGACTTCGACCTCGGGCTGGCCGCCGCCCGGACGATGGACGTCCCGATGCCGCTGGCCGCGGCGACCGCCCAACTGGTCCAGGCGGCGGTCAGCGGCGGCCGGGTCACCGAGGACTTCGCGATCCTGCTCGACCAGCAGGCCGCCGCCGCCGGGATGCGACTGGAACCCGAGGACGTACCGGTGGACGACGGACTCGGGACGGGCGCGGCATGACTTCGACGAAGCGGCCACTTGACCGCGACGCCTCGTCCCTCGGCGCCGCTGGTGGCCGCGCAGCCGCCCCGGGACTGACCACGAGCGCGGCGCCGCTCCCCGCACCGGGGCACATGGGCGTCGACTACGAGCAGCGGGTGGACTTCGACCGGCTGCGCCGGTACCGGCTGGGCCGGGCGAGGGAATCGCTGGCGGCCAGCGAGTGCGGCGCCTTCCTGCTGTTCGACTTCTACAACATCCGCTACACCACACAGACCTGGATCGGTGGCGCGCTGGGCGACAAGATGACCCGGTACGCCCTGCTGACCCGGGAGAGCGGCCCGACCCTGTGGGACTTCGGCTCGGCGGCACGCCACCACCGGCTGTACTCGCCGTGGCTCGACCCGGCCGACTGCCGGGCGGGGATGCTCGGCCTGCGCGGCGCGATCGCACCGACCGCCGGGCTGATGTCCTCGGCGGTCCGGGAAATCAGGGGACTGCTGGAGGACGCCGGCGTCGCCGACGCACCCGTCGGCGTGGACATCGTCGAGCCGCCGTTCCTGTTCGAGATGCAGCGCCAGGGGCTGCGGGTCGTCGACGCGCAGCAGCTCATGCTGGACGCCCGGCTGATCAAGTCGAGCGACGAGATCGTGCTGCTCAACCAGGCGGCCGCCCTGGTCGACGGGGTCTACCAGGACATCGTCGAGGCGCTCAGGCCGGGCATCCGGGAGAACGAGATCGTCGCGCTGGCCAACAAACGGCTCTACGACATGGGTTCCGACCAGGTCGAGGCGATCAACGCGGTGTCGGGGGAGCGGTGCAACCCGCACCCGCACAACTTCTCCGACCGCGTGATCCGCCCCGGCGATCAGGCGTTCTTCGACATCATCCACTCGTACAACGGGTACCGCACCTGCTACTACCGGACCTTCGGCGTCGGCAGCGCCACCCCCAGCCAGCGCGACGCGTACACGAAGGCGCGGGAATGGATGGACGCCGCGATCGCGGCGGTGCGACCCGGCGCCGGTACCGATGAGATCGCCGCGGTGTGGCCGGCCGCCACGGAGTTCGGCTTCGAGAACGAGATGGCCGCGTTCGGCCTCCAGTTCGGGCACGGCCTCGGACTCGGGCTGCACGAGAGGCCGATCATCTCCCGGCTCAACAGCATGACCGAACCCGTCGAACTGCGGGCCGGCATGGTGTTCGCGCTGGAGACGTACTGCCCGGCGAGCGACGGCTTCTCGGCCGCGCGGATCGAGGAGGAGATCGTCGTGACCCCGGACGGCCCGCGCGTGCTCACCCTCTTCCCGGCTCAGGACCTGATCGTCGCCAACCCTTACTGAGCAAGGAGAAACCTCGCATGGAGACCGACCTTTTCATCGGTGGCACGTGGGTGCCGGCCGCGTCCGGTGAGCGGTTCGACGTGCTGGACCCGGCCACCGGCGGCACGATCGCGCGGGTCGCCGACGGGGGCGTCGACGACGCGATCGCCGCGGTGAGCGCGGCCGACAAGGCCGCCGCGGGCTGGGCGGCGACCCCGCCGCGGGACCGGTCCGAGACGCTGCGCCGGGCGTTCGAGCTGATGACGGACCGGGCCGAGGACCTGGCCACGCTGATCAGCCAGGAGAACGGCAAGGCCCTGGTCGACGCCCGGGGCGAGGTCGCCTACGCCGCCGAGTTCTTCCGCTGGTACGCGGAGGAGGCCGTGCGCGCCAACGGATCGGTGGCGACGGCACCCTCGGGTGCCAACCGCATCCTCGTCGTCCGCCAGCCGGTCGGCATCTGCGTGCTCGTCACCCCGTGGAACTTCCCCGCCGCCATGGCCACCCGGAAGATCGGGCCGGCACTCGCCGCGGGCTGCACGGTCGTGCTCAAACCGGCCAGCGACACCCCGCTGACGGCGCTGGCCATGGCCGCGATCCTGGCCGAGGCGGGGGTACCCGCCGGGGTGGTCAACGTGCTGCCGTCGCGCCGCTCCGGGGCCGTGGTCTCGGCGATGCTGCACGACCCGCGGGTACGCAAGGTGTCCTTCACCGGTTCCACCGAGGTCGGCCGGATCATCCTCGCCCAGGCCGCCGACCAGGTCGTCAACACGTCGATGGAGTTGGGCGGCAACGCCCCGTTCCTGGTGTTCGCCGACGCCGACCTGGACGCCGCGATCGAGGGCGCGATGGTGGCGAAGATGCGCAACGCGGGCGAGGCGTGCACGGCCGCCAACCGCTTCTACGTCGAGTCGTCGATCGCGGAGGAGTTCGCCGGTCGGCTGTCGAAGCGGATGGCCGGGCTGGTGGTCGGCCCGGGTACCGACCCGGGAACGCAGGTGGGTCCGCTGGTCAACGAGGACACGGCGGCGAAGGTCGACGGGCTGGTCCGGGGCGCGGTGGACGCGGGGGCGCGGGTCGCCACGGGCGGCACCCGGCCGGACGGTCCCGGCTTCTACTACCCGCCGACGGTGCTGACGCGGGTGCGGCCTGACTCGGCGATCCTGCGCGAGGAGATCTTCGGTCCGGTGGCGCCGATCGTCACGTTCGAGGACGAGGCCGACGCGATCAGGCTCGCCAACGACACCGAGTACGGTCTGGTGGCCTACGTGTACACCGGCGACCTGGCCCGGGGACTGCGGGTCAGCGAGGCGATCGAGGCCGGCATGGTCGGTCTCAACCGCGGTCTGGTGAGCGATCCGGCCGCGCCGTTCGGCGGTACGAAGCAGAGCGGGCTGGGCCGCGAGGGCGGTCACGAGGGCATGCTCGACTACCTGGAGTCGAAGTACATCGCGGTCAGTTGGTGAGCCGGTCGATCGCCGCGACGACCGCCTCGGTGGTCAGCGGCAGGTCCCGCACCCGTACCCCGAGCGCCGCCGCGACCGCGTTGCCGATCGCGGCTGCCGTTGGCCCCTGCGCCGCCTCGCCGGCCCCGACGGACGGGTCCGTGCCGTCGTCCACGATCGTCACGTCCACCTCGGGAACCTGTGAGAACCGCAGGATCGGGTACGTCTCCCAGTCCACGCTGGTCACCGTGCGCCGGTCGAACCGGACCCGCTCGACCAGCGTCCAACTCGTCGACTGCACGGCGCCGCCCTCGATCTGGTTGCGTACCCCGTCCGGGTTGACCACCCGGCCGACGTCCACCGCGATCGTCAACCGCGGTACCCGGATCTCGCTGCCCGCCTCGACCTCGGCCACGACGGCGCAGTATGCCCCGCGCCCCTTGTACCGCGCGTACCCGATGCCCAGGCCCCTTCCCTCGGGCAGTGGCCGTCCCCAGTCGGCCGCCTTCGCGGCGGTCTGCAGCACTCGCCGTCCGCGTTCGTCGCTCAGGTGACCCAGCCGGAAGTTCAGCGGGTCGCGGCCCGCCTCCAGTGCCGCCTCGTCCATCAGCGACTCGATCGCGAACACGTTCAGGTAAGCCCCCAGCGAGCGCAGCGCGGAACTGCGGATCGGCGTGGCCAGCAGGCGATGGCCGAGCACCCGGCGCCGGGGCAGGTCGTAGCCGGGCAGCGCGTTGCGGCCGCTGCCGTACCCGCCCGCGGCCGGCGGGTCGACCGGGGCCGGGTACGCCGGCCCGGACTCCCGCATCGTCGCCGACAGCAGGCCGGGCACGCCCGCGTACCCGGGGCGGGAGGTGTGCCCCTGGCTGAACACGTCATAGCTCCAGGACGACAGCCGGCCGTCCGCGTCCAGGGTCGTCGACGCGTCGGCCGTCATCGCCGAGCCGAACGGCGACCAGGACAGCTCGTCCTGCCGGCTCCACAGCACCTGCACCGGGCGGCCGGGCACGGCCCGGGCGAGCAGGACGGCGTCGAACGCGGCATCATCGGCGCCGTTGTGGCCGTAGCAGCCGGCACCCTCGACGTGCCGTACCAGCACGGCCTCCGGGGCCAGCCCCAGGGCGGCGGCGATCGCCCGACTCAGCGGGTGCACGCCCTGGCTGTGTGACCACACCTCGATCCGGTCGGCCCCGCGCCAGAGCGCCACGGCGCAACTCGGCGCCATCGACGCGTGCGCGACGAACGGCCGGCTGTAGGTGGCCGCGATCCTCCGGTCGGTGGCAGGCGCATCCGCGCCGTCGTCCACCACGACGATCGTCTCGTGCGGGCCGCGGCGCAGGAACGTGTCCAGGTCGTTCTCGTCGGGCAGGGTGTCGCGTTCGTCCCACGTCGCGGCGGCCCGTACCGCCTCCGCGGAGCGGACCACGGCGGCCTCGTCGGGGCCGACCACGCCCAGGAAGTCCCCGTCGCGGACCACCGTGACGGCAGCGGGAACGGCCGGCGGTGCGAGGGCGGCGAGCCGGGCGCCGCGGGAGGGCGGGCGGACCACCCGGCCGAACAGCTGTCCGGGCAGGCGCAGATCGTGGATGTAGCGGGGCCGGCCGAGAATCTTGTCGGGCAGGTCGAGGCGCGGCACGTCGCGGCCGGTCCAGGACAGCTGCCCGGCCGCCTTGACCGGCACACCGGGGTCCGCGGCCACGTCCAGGTCGACGTGCGCGGCGAGTTCCGCGTACGACACCGTCCGTTCGCCGTCCCCGATGAGTCCATTGTGGACCATCAGCGCGGCGGGGTCCACCGACCACCGGCGGGCGGCCGCCGCGACGAAGCGGGCGCGGACGTTCGCGGCGGCCAACCGTAGCGCGGACCCGGCCACCTGGACCGACATGCTTCCCGCCGTCGTACCCTCGTCCGGCCCGTCGGGTCCGGCCGCCACCATCCGTACCCGTGCCACGTCGACGTCCAACTCGTCGGCGGCGATCTGCGCCAGCGCGGTCAGGATGCCCTGGCCCAACTCCACCTTGCCGGCGTGGACGTCGACGGTGCCGTCCTCGCGTACCCGGATCCGCCGCGACAGCGCCGGATTGTCGGCCAGATCCTTCGGCGGCTCAGTCTTGTGGGCCGGGTCCCTCGGTAGCTCAGTCATCGGCTTCTCCGGCACGCAGCACCGCCCGGACCATGCGTCGCTGGGCCCCGCAGCGGCACAGGTGCCGATCGAGTGCCCGGACCACGGTGGCCTCGTCCGGGTGCGGTTCCCGTTCCAGCAGGGCCGCGGCGGTCATCACGATGCCGGTGACGCAGTACCCGCACTGCGCCGCCTGCTCCTCGATGAGCATCCGCTGCACGGGGTGCGGCCCGTCCGCGAGCCCCTCGACCGTGACCACGGCCTTGCCCTCGACCGACCACAGTGGAGTATCGCACGACGGCACGGAGACGCCGTCGACGTGCACGAAGCAGGCCCCGCAGATGCCGAGGCCACAGCCGAACCTGGCACCCATCAGCCCGAACTCGTTGCGCAGCACGTACAGCAGCGGGGTGTCCGGGTCCACTGTGGACTCGCGTGCCGTGCCGTTGAGCCGGAACCGTATCATCGCGCCGCCTCCCCGGGTCCGAAGACAGCCGGGTGGTGGGCCAGCTCGATCCTGGTCCGCCGGATGTGGCCGGCCAGGAAGCGGCCGGCGTCGGTGTCGTCGCGTCGCACGATCGCGTCCAGCAGGAGGCGGTGCTCGGCGTTCACCACCCAGCGCCGGTGCGGGCCGCTCAGTTGCATGTACGTGCGCCGGTAGTGCTGGGTGGTGTTCCAGAGCCGGGCCACGGTCGCGGTCAACTGCTCGATCCGGCAACCGCTGTAGCTGAGCAGATGGAATTCGCGGTCGAGTTCGAGAAACCGGCCCAGGTCGGCGTCGGCCTCGATCTCGTCCTGGATGGCGGCCAGCCGGTCCAGGTCGTCGCCGGTCAACTCGGGCATGCTCTCGGCGAGCGCGAGCGGTTCGAGGCGCTCCCGCATCTGGTACACCACGTCGACCTCGTGCATGGACAGCCGCGGCACCCGGGCACCCTTGTGGGGTTCGTGCTCGATCAGCCCCTCGGCGGCCAGCATGCGCAGCGCCTCGCGTACGGGCAGCCGGCTCGCGCCCAGCCGCTGGGCGACGTCCTCCTGCCGGACGCGTTCACCCGGCCCGATGGTGCCGCCGAGGATCGCGGTCCGCAACTGGTCGGCCACCCGCAGGCTGGCGGCGGTCGCCACGGTCACCGGGTACCTCCGGGGTCCACAGTGGATCCACGGTCGAAGGCCTTGCCGTGCGGGTAGGACACGAGCTCGAACTGCATGCCCCAGGGTGCCAGGAAGTAGACCCAGCGCTGGCCCTCGTGCGGCCCGCGGCTCGCGGTCGGCTCGCCCAACACCCGTACGCCGTGGGCGTGCAGATGTGCCACCGCCGCGTCCAGGTCGTCGACGTACAGCGCGACGTGGTGTCCGCCGATGTCGCTGTTGCGCGGCACGGCCGGGTGCTGGTCCGGCGCCGTGTACGCGAAGACCTCGAACACCGCCTGGCCGCCGCAGCGGAAGAACCGGTTCTCCGGCACCGTCGCCCGCGGGTGCACGTTGAGGTGCTCGGCCATCCAGTCGCCGCCGTCGGCGAACGGCCCGAGCGAGTAGAGGTACTCGCAGCCGAGCACGTCGACGAGGAAGCGGGTCGCCTCGTCGAGGTCCGGCACGGTGAATCCGACATGGTCGAGGCGGCGCAGCCCGGGCAGTGCCATGACGCGACCCTCCCTCATTGGATCCAACCGATCCTACGTCAGGGAGGCCGACGCAGAAAAGACGGCTGCGGCTCTGGAAGTTGGATCCAATCCTGTGGCACGGTGATAGCCGTGCACGACCGATCGGAGGACCCCGATGCCCGATCACCGCCCGTTGCGACCGGACGCCGGCTGGACGGAACTGACCGCGACCGCCGATGACTGGGACGCGGCCGACCCCGACCTGCTGACGGCGATGTTCCAGCAGCTCGTGCTGATCCGCGCGTTCGAGGAGTACGTGCTGGACCTCGCCGCCGCCGGTCTGGTGCACGGCCCCGCCCACTCCAGCATCGGCCAGGAGGGCGGCGCCGTCGGCTCGGTGCTGGCCCTGGCGCCCGGCGACCAGGTCAACGGCTCGCATCGCGGCCACCACCAGTTCCTCGCCAAGGCGCTCGCGCACGTCGCGCCGCACGGGTTCGACCTGACCGGCGACCTGCCGGAGGCGGTACGTACCGTGCTGTTGCGGACGCTCGCCGAGATCTGCGGGCTCGCCCGGGGTTACAGCCACGGCCGGGGCGGCTCGATGCACCTGCAGTGGAAGGACGCCGGCGCGATGGGTACCAATGCCATCGTCGGCGGCGGCGTCCCGTCCGCGGCCGGGTACGCGTGGGCCGACCGGCAGGCCGGCACGGACGCGGTCGCGGTGACCTACTTCGGCGACGGCGCGGCGAACATCGGTTCCACGCTGGAGACGTTCAACCTCGCCGCGGCCTGGCAGCTGCCGATCTGTTTCTTCATCGAGAACAACCAGTACGCGGTCTCCACCAGCGTGGCCGAGGCGACCGGCGAGCCCCGCCTGTCCGCGCGCGGTCCCGGTTTCGGCATCGCGAGCTGGCGCGTGGACGGCATGGACCCGCTCGCGGTCTACCTGGCGACGCGCGAAGCGACCGCGCACATGCGCGCCGGCCGTGGACCCACCCTGATCGAGGCCGACACCTACCGCTACTTCCACCAGAACGGCCCGTTCCCCGGCAGCGCGTTCCACTACCGCAGCAGGGAAGAGGAGGCGCGGTGGCGGGCGCGCGACCCGATCGACCGGGTCGGCCGGCACCTCGTCCGCCGCGGTCTGCTGGACCGGGACGCGATCGACGCGGCGGTGGCGGCGGCCAGCCGGGCAGTGTCCGCCGCCGGCGACGTGCTCCTCGAACCGGTGCCGGACGATGCGGCGCCGGCCGGTTCTGCGCCGGCTGGTTCGGCGGCACGTGGTCCGGGGGCGGGTAGTGCGGCTGGTTCGGCGCCGGCTGGTTCGGCGGCCGGCGAGCCGGTCGCTGGCCGCAGGCCCGGACAGCGGCGGATCAGGCCGGCCGAGTGGCCGGACCCGGCGTTCGTCGATGTCGGCGTCCGCGGCGACCTGTCCGAGTTCACCGGGGTACGCACCGCGGACGCCGGCACGTTCGACGGCGAGTTGATCCAGATCCGGTTCATCGACGCCGTCGCAGGGGTGATGGCCCGGCGGATGGCCACCGATCCGCGGATCGTCGTCCTGGGCGAGGACGTCCACCGCCTCAACGGCGGCACCAACGGCGCCACCCGGGGGCTGCGCGACGCCCACCCCGACCGGGTGCTGGGCACCCCGATCAGCGAGAACGCGTTCACCGGCCTGGCCGGTGGAATCGCGCTCGACGGCCGGTTCCGGCCGGTGGTGGAGTTCATGTACGCCGACTTCATGTGGGTCGCCGCCGACCAACTGTTCAACCAGGTCGCGAAGGCCAGGCACATGTTCGGTGGTGCCGGCCCGGTGCCGCTCGTACTGCGCAGCAAGGTCGCCACCGGCACCGGGTACGGGTCGCAGCACTCGATGGATCCGGCCGGCATCTTCGCCACGGCCCCGGGCTGGCGGATCGTAGCGCCCTCGACCCCCTTCGACTACGTCGGGCTGATGAACGCCGCCCTGCGCTGCGACGATCCCGTCGTCGTGCTCGAACACGTCGACCTGTATTCGAGCACCGGCCCGGGACCGGCACACGACTACGACTACTGCCTGCCCGTCGGGCGCGCGGCCGTGCGCCGGGAAGGAGCCGCGGTGACCGTCGTCGCGTACCTGTCCATGGTTGCCGAGTCGCTCGCGGCGGTCGCCGACACCGGCATCGACGCCGAAGTCATCGACCTGCGGTGGCTCGACCGGGCCAGCCTCGACTGGGACACGCTCGGTACCAGCATCCGCAAGACCAACCGGGTGCTCATCGTGGAACAGGGCGCGGTCGGCACCTCGTACGGGGGCTGGCTCGCCGACGAGATCCAGCGCCGGTACTTCGACTGGCTGGACGCCCCGATCGAGCGGGTGACCGGCGGCGAGGCCTCGCCGAGCATCAGCAAGGTGCTCGAACGCGCCGCCATCGCCCGCCGCGAGGAGGTCGCCTCCGGGCTGACCCGGATCGCGGGAAGCTGAGATGGCACGCCTGCTGCGGATGCCCGAGATCTCCGCGAACACGGCCGAGGCGGTGTTGTCGGCGTGGCCGCTCCCGGAGAATGCCGCGTTCTCCGGTGGCGACGCGATCGCCACGGTCGAGACCGAGAAGGCTGTCGTGGACGTCCCGGCCGACTCCGACGGCGTGCTGCTGAAGACGCTGATCGAGCCGGGAGCGGCGGTCGCCGTGGGGACGCCGATGGCCGTGCTCGGCGAACCGGGCGAGGTCGTCGACGACCTCGACGCTCTGGTCGCGCGCCTGACGGGTGCGGAGCCGCTCGCGTCGGTTCCCGCTAGCGACTCGGTTCCCGTTACCGGCTCGGCTCCCGGAACCGGCTCGGCGGCCGCGTCCCGGGTGTTCGCGAGCCCGCTCGCCCGACGGATCGCCCGGGAGAACGGCCTGCCGGTCGAGTCCATCGCCGGCACCGGGCCGGGCGGGCGCATCGTCCGCGACGACGTCCGGCGGGCCATCGAGGCGCGCCCGCCCGCGGTACCCCCGGCACCGCCCGCGGCCCCCGCGACGCCGCACCCCGTCGTGGTCCCGGCCGCGCCGCCCCCGCCCCCCGCCGCGGCCCGAGCGCCGTCCCCGTCGGTCCCGGCGGCCCCCGGCGCGGCAGCCCCGGGAACCCCGGATCTGGCGGATCCGGCGGTGTCGGCGGCGTGGGGACCGACGGCCGCGTCCGGCGACTACCGGGACATCCCGCACAGCCGGATGCGGCGGGCCATCGCGAGCCGGCTGGTGGAGAGCAACCGGGAGGCGCCACACTTCGCGATCCGGGGCAGCGCCCGCATCGACGCCCTGCTCGCGCTGCGCGCCGACCTCAACGCGTCCGTCGACGTCCGGGTCTCGGTCACCGACCTCGTGGTCGCCGCCGCGGCGAGGGCGCACGTCGCCGTCCCCGAGATGAACGTCATCTGGACCCCGGACGCGATCCGGTCCTACCGGAGCGTCGACATCGCCGTGGCCGTCGCCACCGACGCCGGCCTGGTGACGCCCGTGCTGCGCGACGTGCCGGCGATGACCATATCGGCGCTGTCGCGGGCCAACGCCGACCTGGCGTCCCGCGCGCGGGACGGCGCGCTGCGCCAGGACGAACTCGAGGGCGGGACGCTGACCGTCACCAATCTGGGCATGTTCGGCACGGAGGACTTCACCGCCGTCATCAATCCTCCGCACGCGGCCATCCTCGCCGTCGGCGCCGCCCGCCCGGAGGCCGTCGTCAACGACGGCGAACTCGGCATCGCGACCGTGCTGAGGGTGACCCTGTCCGTCGACCACCGGCCGGTCGACGGTGCCGTCGCCGCCCGGTGGATGGCCGCGTTCCTGTCCCTGCTCGAATCCCCGCTGCGCATCCTGGCCTGACACCGCCATCATCGATCGGAGGCAGACGATGCCGGACAACGACGTCGCGACGGCACTGGCGCACTGGGCGCCGCGCCTGATCCAGAATGGCGTGGACTACAACGACATGACCGCGACCGTGGCCCGCATCGACACCTGGGCGGACTGGCTTCCGCAGTGGAACCGGACCGCCGAGCGCCAGGCGTCGTTCGCGGCGGAGGCGGACGCCTCGGGCCACCGCCTGACCGCCGGCCAGGCGTGGCGGCGGGCCTCGGTCGACCGGCACTTCGGCAAGTTCGTGTGGATGGTCGACCTCGATCTCGCGGCCGAGGCGACGCGGCGTTCGGTCGAGGAGACGCGGTACGCGCTGTCCCGGCTGGACCCGACCGCGCAGCGGTTGGACATCCCGGTCGACGGCGGCACCGCGTACGCGAACCTGCGCCGTCCGGTGGGCGTCGACCTGCCGCCGTACGTGGTGCTCGTCCCGGGCCTCGACTCCACCAAGGAGGAGTTCTTCTTCTTCGAGCAGTCGTTCCTGGACCGTGGCATGGCGACCGTGTCGCTCGACGGCCCCGGACAGGGGGAGACCGGGCTCGCCATGCCGATCCGGCCGGACTACGAGGCCGCGGTGAGTCCCCTGCTGGACGCGCTCGCCACGCGCTCCGACCTCGACCACGCGCGGATCGGCGTGTGCGGTGTGAGCCTGGGCGGCTACTACGCTCCCCGGGCGGCCGCCCACGAGTCGCGGATCCGTGCCGTCGCCGGCATCAGCGGGCCGTTCCGGTTCGGCGACATGTGGGAGGACCTGCCGCCGATGACCCGGCAGACGTTCGTGGTCAAATCCGGTGCGCGCGACGACGCCGAGGGTCGACGGATCGCGGGAACGCTGGACCTGGCCGGCGTGTGCCAGCGGATCACGGTACCGGCGCTGTACGTCACCGGCAGGCTGGACCGGCTGATCCCGTGGCAGCAGACGCAGCGGCAGGCGGACGAGACGCCGCAGGGCACGTTCGTGTGCTTTCCGGACGGCAACCACGGGGTGTCGAACCAGCCGTTCCGGGCCCGTCCGATGATCGCCGACTGGATGGCCGGCCAGCTTGGGAGACGCCCCGCCGTCACACCGTCGTGACGGGCTCGGTCCGGGCACCGCCGGGATCCATCCGTCCGCGCTGCCACCACTCGTAGCCGACCAGGGCGACGAGGAACGCGGTCAGCAACCCGAGTGCGGCCAGGGCGGGCAGGAACCGGGCCGCGGGCAACAGCGCCAGCGCCACGCCGATCGCGGCGATCTGTGTACGCGGGACGGGCCGGACGGCGAGCCGGAGGAACAGCGCCCGGCCGGCGAGGTAGAGAAACACCCCGCCGTACAGCGCGATGACCGAGGTCCACCCGAGCGACCGCCCGCCCGTGTCTCCGGGCCGGTCGCCGGCCAGGTCCGCGAGGGTCTGCTCGATGCCAAGCGCGGTGTAGATCACCCCGGCGATCAGGAGGAAGTGCGTCAGGCTGTAGGCGTTGCTGGCCTCCTGGCCACGCTGTTGCACGGGTACCTTTCCCAGCGCCTCGCCGGCGGCGGCCGCGGAGTTCTTGAAGTACAGCCACCACAGGCACACCGCGGTGACGAAGCCCAGCAGCGCCGCCGCCAGGACCGGCCCGTGGGTCACCGCCGCCCCGGCACCGGCCCCGGCGGAGATCAGCGACTCGCCGAGCGCGATGATCAACACCAGGCCGTGCCGTTCGGTGAAGTGGCTCGGGCTGCGCAGCCGCCACCCGCTGAGGATCGAGGCGAGGAAGCCGCCGCTGAAGTCGATGGCGAACGCGGTGGCCCACAGGATGGTCTGGACGGTGCCGTTGAGCACGGCGCCGAGCACGAGCGGTACCCAGGCGACGACAGCGGTGGTCGAGAAGATGCGCAGCGTCGTGCGCATCTGCCGGTCGCCGACCGTGACGTGGAAGTAGAGGGCGAGGTCCAGTATCCGCAGCACGATGTAGGCCAGGGCCAGGGTCAGCGGCGCGTCCACGGTCCCGGGGGCGTGCCGGAACGCGTCCGGTATGACCAGCGCGGCCACGAAGACGGCCGCCATCGCCGCCACGGTACCGGCGGGTACCAGGCCGACGTCGGCGCGCGCCTGGTTACCCAGCCAGGTGTAGATCGTCCAGGACATCCAGAGCAGCAGGAGCAGGATGAGCCCCTGCGCCAGGGTCAGGAATGTGGGCGGGTGCCCCATGAACGAGATGATCCTGGTCAGGGCGAAGATGAACACGAGATCGAAGAAGACCTCGAACGAGGTGGCGCGGTGAGTCTCCTCCGTCAGGGCGGGTCGGAACCGGAAGATGTGCCTCATATGGCCATCTTTCTTCGCTCGTCACCCGGCCGGGCGCCAAATCGCCGATCCGTCGCGGTGGCGCCCGCCGTGTCTACGCCGCCAGCGTCGCGTACCGGCCGTTGTCGTTGACCAGGCTGGTGTGCGTACCCGTCTCGACCACCCGCCCGCGGTCCAGCACGGCGATCTGGTCGGCCCCCCGGACGGTGGAGAGCCGGTGCGCGATGGTGATCGTGGTCCGTCCCTCGGCGAGGGTGTCGAAGGCCTGCTGGACCGCGCGTTCGGTCCTGGTGTCCAGGGCGCTGGTCGCCTCGTCGAGCACCAGGATGCGCGGGTTGCGCAGGAGCGTGCGGGCGATGGCGATGCGCTGCTTCTCGCCGCCGGAGAACCGGTGGCCGCGGGATCCGACCACGGTGTCGTACCCGTCGGGCAGCCCCACGATCAGGTCGTGGATCTGCGCCGCCCGGGCCGCGTCCTCGATCTCGGCGTCGCTCGCGTCCGGCTTCACGTAGCGCAGGTTCTCCCGCACGGTCGTGTGCAGCAGGTACGTGTCCTGGCTGACCACGCCGACGATCGCGGCGAGGTCGGACAGGCGCAGGTCGCGGACGTCGATGCCGTCGATGGTGACCCGGCCGGCGGTCGGGTCGTAGAGGCGTGCCACGAGCGCGGCGAGGGTGCTCTTGCCGGAACCGGTCTCTCCGACCAGGGCCAGCGTCGTCCCGGCCGGTACGTCGAGGGTGACGCCGGCGAGTGCGTCGCGGTCGCTGCCGGAGTACCGGAAGGTCACTCCGTCGATCCTCAGGTGTCCGGTGATCGCCGCCGGGTCCACCGTGACCGGATCGGCGGGGTCGTCGACCTCGACCGGCAGGTCGAGGTACTCGAAGATCCGGGCGAACAGGGCGAGCGAACTGGTCAGCGAGACACCGACGCTCAGCAGGCTGGTCAGCGGCCGGAACAGGCCCGACTGCAGGGCCGTGAAGGCGACCAGGGTACCGATGGTCATCGTGCCGGCGGTGACCGGCAGCCCGGCGGCGAGGTAGATGACGGCGGGGATCGCGGCGAAGATGACGCTCATCGAGGCCATCCGCCAGCGTCCGGCCAGTTCTGAGCGCAGTTCCAGGTCGATGAGCCGCCCCGAGGACGCGGTGAACCGGGAGATGAGCGACGCGCCAGTGCCCATGGTCTTGCTGAGCTGGACGCCGCTGATCGACAGGCCCTCCTCGATGGTCACGTTGAGGTCGGCGAGTTCGCGCTGGCGGGCGGCCGTGATGGCGCGGCGCATCTGGGCGACCTTGCGGGTCAGGTAGATCGACGGCGGCAGCACCACGAGCGAGACCAGCGACAGGCGCCAGGACAGCGCGACCATCGCCACGGCGGTGGCGACGGCGGTCGTCAGGTTGGCGGCGATCGACGTGGCCGTCGAGGTGACCACGGATTCCATGCCGCCGATGTCGTTGGTGATGCGCGACTGGACCTCGCCGGTGCGGGTCCGGGTGAAGAACGCGATCGACTGCCGGTGCAGGTGACCGAAGACGGAGGTACGCAGCACGTGCATGACCTGCTGGCCGACCCTGGTCGAGATCCAGGTCTGGACGACGCCCAGCGCGGAGGTGATGGCGGCCACAGCGACCATGCCGATCACCAGCCAGACCAGCAGCCGGACGTCGCGCCCGGGCAGGGCGTGGTCGATCACGGCGCGCAGCAGGAACGGCGAGGCCATCGAGACGAACGACGACGCCACGATGATCAGGGTGACGATGGCGAGCTGCCCACGGTACGGCGTGAACAGGCGCCCGATGCGGCGCAGGGAGACCGACTTCGCCTGGGCCTTCTCCGCGGCGGTCAGGGTGCGGGAGGGGCGGCCGCCTCCGCGGCCGCCGGTGGGGATGTCCGATGCCAATGAGAGACTCCTTCCGGCATGCTGAGGTTACCTCACTATGAGGCTACAACATGTACCGGTGCTACCGTATTTCCGTGAAGCCGGCCGACGCGGACGAGAGCCTGTCCGAGACGTTCTGGAGCGTGGCACGCGCGCTCCGCCACCAGTCGCGGCTCACGTTGACGCCCTGGGACATGACGCCGTCCCAGTCCCGCGCCCTCGCCGTGCTCATGCGCCACGGCCCCATGCGCCTGTCTGACCTGGCCGATCACCTGAGGATCGCGCCCCGGTCGGCCACCGAGGTCGTCGATGATCTCTCCAGTCGCGGCCTGGCCGAACGGCGCGCCGACGCGAACGACCGCCGCGCCACGCTGGTCGCGCTCACCGACGCGGGTACGACGACGGGCGCGGCGATCCGCGTCGCCGGGCAGGCCGAGGCCGACCGCGTCTTCGGCTCACTGAGCGAGCACGACCGCGCCACGCTGTCCCGCATCCTGCGGGAGCTGCGCTCGGCGATCGGCCAGTAGCTCAGCCATCGGCCCCGCTCCGGAGTGGTGACGCCGGGTCGGGAGCCGGATATGTCCCCGCTCCCGACCCGGCGTCGGATGGCCGTCGTCAGACGGGCAGTGCGCCGCCGGTCTGCCACTCCGACCACGCGACGTTCCAGTCGCCGTAGCCCGCCCCGATGGTCATGGCCGGCCCGTTCGCGTTGGGATAGTTGAACACGTCGCCGATCTCGAACGTGCTGAACAGCTTCTGAGCGTCGGCGGGCAGCAGGTTGGTGCACCCGTTGGACGAGCTACGGTGGCCGATGTTGCCGACGTTCCAGGGGGCCGAGTGAAGGTACTCGCCGCCGTAGGTCAGGCGCTGCGTGTACTGGACGTGCGCGTCGTAGTAGCCGGGGCCTCTCATCGGGATGTCGAGGCCCTTCTCCATGATGACCTTGATGCCGCTGGAGGTCGGCGTGTTGGTCGCGCCCAGGCTGACCGGGTACGTGCCGAACTGCGCACCATCGGCGGTCACCGTCATGCGCAGCGTGGTTGCGTCGATCGTTCCGATGTACGCCACGCCGGTGGACATGTCCAGCGTGAGGCTGTCGTCGAAGACCAGCCCGGTGCCGGCCGACACTCCCTTCACCGGAAGGTCCATGTGGATCCGGGCGTGGGCCGGCCAGTAGGTCTGCGGCCGCCAGTGCGCCTCCATCGCGGCACCCTCGTGCGCGGTGCTCTCGAAATACCAGTTGCCTTCGACGGGGGAGCCGTTGACGGTGACTTTGGTGGCCGCGTTGAACTTCTTCGCGTCTGTCGGCTTGACGTTGAAGAAGGCGATGATGGGCATGCCGACGCCGCGCACGTCCCCGTCGCTGTTGAGCAGGGACACATGCACCGGCTGGCCGGCCGGGCTCGGGGACGCCGACGGGCTCGGGGACGCCGGAGCACCCGGCGCGCTGGCCCCGGGTTGCATCCAGTCGCCGGCTGCGGAACTGCCACCCCGATTACAGGCGGTGAGGGCCGAGGCGAGTGTGGCGCCGCCGAGCAGGAACAGCGAACGCCTTGTCGTGCCGTGACTCATGCGGCCACGGTACAACCTGAACGGACGCGGGGTTGGGTTTGCGCGCTGTCCAGTGACATGCGTCTGTCCGTGCAACGCGCGGGTGAACCGCCTTCGGGTACGGCGGTCACCGGGCGGGGCGGGAGGCGCGCCGGAGCGCGACCGCGACCACGAACGGCCAGCAGGCCTGGATCGACGAGTCGATCCGCTCTGCCAGACCCACCCGCCCGTCGGTCTGCGCCTCGACGAAGAGCCATCCGAGCAGGACCAGGAACACCACGGTGACCGCCGCCGCGACCGGGACGCTGACGATGGCGCAGGTACGGCAGTCGCGTCGGGCGGTGAGTGCGGGCCACACCGCGATGGTGGCCGCCCCGACCGTCGTGAAGGCCATGTGCCGGGTGGTGGTGCCCACGACCGGCTCGGGGGACAGCGCGACACCGATGGCTGCCGTGCCGGCGACGACCAGGCCGATGCGGGCCGCCCGGCGCAGCGCCGCCAGGCCGGCCGCGGTCGCGAGGTAACAGGTTCCGACGAGCAGCAGCGCGGTGGTGACGATCCACCGGTGCGCTCCCGCGTGCCCCGAGAGGATGCTGATGGTCTGGTGTATCGGGCTGTAGGTGGACGGCTGTACCGCATCGGCGATCAGCCATCCGGACGTCAGCAGGGTCGAGCACAGCCCCGCACAGATGAGGACCCACCGCGCGATCGGCCGGTCCGGCGGCATTGGTTCGTCCACCGTATTCCCCACATTTGCGCACCTATCGCCTGACCGGATCGTACCCGGTTGACGGGCTGTGCGGCAGCGGTAGCCGCACCGGTGGTCGCCCTGCCGGACGGAGGCGTCCCTGGCGTCGATCACACCCTTGCCAGGAGGCGGGCGGCGTGGCTACGGTGTCGAAGACATCCGACGTGGGATGTCCGTTTTCTCGCGCCAACCCTGCGACAGCAGCACCAACCCTGCGACAGCAGGACCCCGGACACGTCCCGAACGTCCCACGGACCCGAAGGAGACTCCCATGCGATTGACCTCGACCCGACCGCGGATCGTCGGTGGCGCACTCGCCGCCGCCGCGGTCCTGGCGGGCGGGTACCTGCTCGTCGCGCCCGACGACGCGGCGACGGCCGCGCCGGCGAAGGGCGCCACGTGCACCTCGTCGGTGCCGTTCGTCTCCGGGACCGAGGGCTACTCCAGCTTCCGCATCCCGGCCGTGGTGACCACCAGGAAGGGCACGCTGGTCACGTTCGCGGAGGGCCGGGTCGGTTCGTCCGCCGACTCCGGCAACATCGACGTGGTCTCGAAGCGGTCCACCGACGGCGGATGCACCTGGGGGCCGCTGTCCGTGGTCGCGGACGCGGGCAGTGACACCGCCGACAATCCGGCGCCCGTCGTGGACCCGGCGACCGGCAACATCGTGCTGGTCACCTGCTACAACTCGGGTACCGTCACGGAGGCGCAGATCCTCGCCGGACAGGTGACCGCGGACCAGACCCGCCGGATCTTCGTGCAGACCAGCACGGACGACGGGCTCACCTGGTCGTCCCGCCGGGAGATCACCGACCAGGTGAAGCTGCCGAACTGGCGCTGGTACGCCACCGGTCCCGGGCACGCGATCGCGCTGACCCAGGGTGTCCACAAGGGACGGTTGGTGGTTCCGGCCAACAACTCGGTCGCGCCGGCCGCCGGTTCGACCGACACGGGCGCCGAAAGCAAGTACTACGGCGGCAACGACCTGTACAGCGACGACCACGGTGCCACGTGGCACATCGGGTACACCGACGACACCACGGAGGGGTACAGCAACCCGAACGAGAGCACGATGGCCCAGTTGCCGGACGGACGCGTGTACGTCAACAGCCGCGACCAGAACGGGACGGGACCCGGCAACCGGGTGGACGGCTACTCCGCCGACGGCGGCACGACGCTGGTCTCGCCGTTGCACCCGCAGGACACCATCACCACGCCGGTGGTGGAGGGCAACGTCCTTCAGGTCACCGGCCCGCACGCGGTGCTGCTCTACTCCGGCCCGGCGGATCCGACGAACCGCGCGGTGATGGCGATCCGGGCGAGCACCAACGACGGGGTGACCTGGTCCACCGGGTACGACCTGACCGGCCTGCCGGCCGCGTACTCGGACCTCGTACAACTGGACGACACCACGGTCGGCGTGCTGTACGAGACCGGGGACACCACGGCGAACGCGAACCTCACGTTCACCCGCGTGCCCGTCAAGGACGTGCAGGGCTGAGCGTACGGACGGTGCGCCGGATCCCCTCGGGGGTTCGGCGCACCGTCGTACTGCCACACCGCCGGTGACCGCCACACCGCCGGTTACCGCCACACCGCCGGTTACCGCCACACCGCCGCGAGCGCCGGCTCACTCGCTGACGGTGGTGGCGGCCCCGGCGACGGCAACCGGCGATTCGGGCCGGATGCGGTGGCCGCGACGGCCGTGGCGGCGGCGGAGCCACAGCAGCACCGCCGCCGCCGCGACGATCGCGGGGGCCGGGACGAACCCGATCGCGACGCCGCCGACCGCCTGGGACAGTGCGCCGTTCGCCGCCGCCCCCGCCGCGCTGCCGGTGGCGAAGGCGGTCGCCACCCAGGCGAAGGACTCGGCCGCCGTACCCGCCGGTGCCACCCCGTCCGCGGTGATGAACACGCCGGTCAGTGCGGTCGGCAGCATCAGCCCGCTGACCGCCAGCGCCACCGCCATCACGGGGACCGGCGCGACCAGCAGCGGCGGCAGGTACCCGGCGGCGAGCAGCGCCAGCACGGCGGGCAGGGCACGGCGCGGATCCCGCAGCGGGTACCGGACGGAGACCAGCCCGCCGGTCAGCGCCCCGGCCGCCTGAGCCGCCAGCAGCCAGGCCGCCCACGACCGGGAACCGTGCGCGTCGGCGTACCCGGCGACCGCGACCGCGGTACCGCCGACCGCCGCGCCGACCAACAGGGTCGCGGCCAGCAGCAGCCGCAGGTGCGACGAGCGCAGCGCACCCGCCCAGTGGCGGTGCGCCCGGGTGCCGCGCCACCGGCGCACGACCGGCGCGGTGGAGAACAACAGGGTGCCGGCGAGTTGGGCGGCGGCGGTCGCGACCAGGCCGCCCCGCGCGCCGGCGACGGCGTACCCGGCCAGCGCCACCAGCGGGCCGACGATGAAGATGAGTTCCTGCAACGCGACGTCGAGCGTGTACGCCGCGTGCAGCAGCGGCTCGCCGATCAGGTCCCGCCACAGCACGCGCAGGCACGACTCGAACGGCGGCGCCCCGATGCCGGCCATGGCGGCCGCGGCGACGGCGACGGCGGGAACGGGGCGCGACGCGGCCAGGGCGTAGCCGGCCGTGGAGACGGTCACGGCAACCCACATCACGGGCGGTTGCCGCCACCGGTCGGCGACGCGGGCCAACAGCGGCTGCCCGACGGCGGTACCGGCGGTGTACCCGCCGACGAGGATCCCGGCCATCGTGAGGGTCATCGTCTCGCGGGCGAACAGCAGCAGCGCCAACGGTGTCGCGGCGAGCGGGAGCCGGCCGACCTGGCTGGCCGCGAGTACCCGGACGGCCTGCGGCGCCCGCAGCACCGCGACCACGCCCCGTTTGCCGTTCACGGCGCCACCTCCGGGGCCCCGGAGGCCTGGGCCGCCTGGGTCGTCATCTCGGTGTGGCCGCGGCGATCTGTGCCGGCATCGATGCCGGCAAGGTATCTGGACATGACGGAGACGCTCCGGACAGAGGGGGGACGGATGGCGGTGGGTGCAACCGACCCGTCAGGGAGCGAAGTCCGCGCGATCGTGGTCATTGCCGTACAGCGGCAGATCGGGAGCGATCCACTGGGCGTACGCAGCGGCGACGGCCTCCAGCGGGATCACGGTGGCCAGCCTACCGGACGCCGACCGCGCCCCGGTTCGCTGTCGGCCAGGTGCCGGGAGCAGCCGCAGCGCGTGTGGCTGTGACGTTTCGGGGTTGTTGCGTGACCACGAGTTGATGCTCACCGTCGAGCGGCCAATCTCAACCGAAGATGAGGTACTTCCCTGCCTTGCCGGGCTCGAGCAATTCGAACTTCACACTCAGATCCGTGCGGTTCAGGAGATCCATCTGCTGCTCGAACTGCTCGTTCGTGACGTAGACGGTTCGCTCGAACTGCCACTCCTCGTCGAACCAGGCTCGCAGCGCTGTGAGCAGACGTTCGTCCATTCCCGTCTCCATCCTCGACTTGCGAGCCCAGAAGTAGACCACAGCGTCCACGTCCGCCCAGACCTCGCCACCGACCGGCGTCACCGTGGACTTCACCAGGAACGTGGCGGTTGTAGGAAAGATGTAGACGCAGCCCAGGCATTCGATGCCTGCCGGGTCGAGCACCGTGTACGTGAACGCACGATGCTCGGCATGGCGACGTTCGAGGTTGACGAGATCCTCCCGGTTCGCTTCCACAGTGAAGTCGTCTCCGGGCCACGTCGACTGCTCCCATAACCGCAGGTCCTCACGCGTCTCCATCACGGCGGCATAATCCAACTCCGCGTCGTCGGCCACGATCGGACGCAAGACGAACTCTTCGGTCCTCAACTCGGCGGGAACAGCTTCGTTCGGGTCGGTGAAAGACACGCGTGCCTCCTTCAGCGGAACCGATCCCCGGGACCTCCGCCAATTCGCCCACGACCATTAAAACCCATGGACTCAATCATCTAGTCGTGGTCGCCGGGGCTGAGCAGGCCCTCCTCGATCTTCGCGATGGCGAAACCCCAGGCATCGGCGGCGGTCGTCTTGGGCGGGAGCGAGATCTCGTCGGGGTTCGTCAGGACGTCGAGCAGCACCGGCCCCGGGGTGGACAGCGCCTCGCGGACCGCGGCGTCGAGCGCCTCGGGTTCGGCGACCCGGATGCCGGTCAGGCCGATGGAGCGGGCGACCGCGGCGAGGTCCGGGTTGGTGAGATGCGTGCCGAACTCGGGCAGCCCACCCTGCTCCTGTTCGAGCTTGACCATGCCCAGCCGCTCGTTGTCGAACACGATGAGCTTCACGGGCAGGTCGTAGGCGACGGCGGTGAGCAGGTCACCCAGCAGCATGGTCAGCCCGCCGTCGCCGCAGAACGCGATGACCTGGCGGTCACGGTCGAGGGCCTGGGCCCCCAACGCGTGCGGCATGGCGTTGGCCATCGAACCCAGGTTGTACGAGCCGAGCAGCCGCCGGGTCCCGCGCAGGTGCACGAAGCGGGCCAGCCAGACCGTGGACATGCCGGTGTCACTGGTGAAAACGGCGTCGTCGGCGGCATGGCGGTCGACGAGGGCGGCGAGCATCTCGGGGCGGATCCGCTTGTCGGGGTTGTCGAAATGGGAGCGGATCTTGCCGACGATCCCGCCGTCGTGGTGCGGGTCGAGGAGGCGCTGCTGGCGCTGCCGCCACTTCTCGAAGTGCTCGCGCGCGGCGTCCAGGTGGGCGCGGTCGGTCTTGGCCGACAGCAGCGCGGTCAGTTGGCGCAGGCTCGGGCCGGCGTCGCCGACCAGGCCCGCGTCGACGGGCGTACGGCGGCCGATGTGCTCGGGACGGACGTCGAGCTGGACGGTCGGGGTACCGGCCGGCAGCCACTGCGGGTACGGGAAATCGGTACCCACCATGAGGAGCAGGTCGGCGTCGTCGAACGCGGTCTTCGTGGCCGGGTTGCCGATCAGCCCGCTCTGGCCGATCTGGTACGGGTTGTCGTGCTCCAGTCCCTCCTTGGCCTTGAGCGTCAGTACCATCGGTGCGCTCAGGTGTTCGGCCAGCGCCAGCACCTCGGCCCGGGCCTCCCGCGCACCCATGCCGACGAGCATGGTGACCTTCGACGCGGCGTTGATGAGCTGCGCGGCGGCCGTCAGCTCGGCCTCGCCCGGCGTGGTGACCGGCCGGCGGGTGCTCAGGTGTGGCCGGGGCGAGTCGGGGACGTCCAGCGAGCCGACGTCGCCGGGCAGCGTCAGGACCGCGACGCCCGGCCCGGCGTAGGCGGCGTGGACGGCCTGCTCCAGCAGCCGCGGCATCTGCCGGGGCGAGGTGACGGTCTGGCAGAACGCGGCGACGTCGCGGAACAGCAGGTCGTTGTCGACCTCCTGAAAGTAGTCGCTGCCCAGCTCGGCGAGGGGCACCTGGCCGCAGATGGCCAGCACCGGCGCGTGCGACTTCTTCGCGTCGTACAGCCCGTTGAGCAGGTGGATGGAGCCCGGGCCGACGGTACCCATGCACACCCCCATGGTGCCGGTCAGCTGGGCCTGCGCGCCGGCGGCGAACGCCGCGACCTCCTCGTGCCGGGTGCCGAGCCAGGTGATCCGGGGCTCGCGCCGGATCGCGTCGGTGACCGGGTTCAGCGCGTCCCCGACGACGCCCCAGACGGTGCGCACGCCGAGGTCGGCGAGCCCGGTGACGATCTGTTCCGCGATGGTGGTCACGACAGTGCTCCTGACAGGTGCGGGGTGGTGGAGGTGAAACGGTCGGGGTCCGCGGCGGCCCAGTCGTCGGCCCAGTCGGCCGGGGCCTGCGCGAGCAGCTGTCCCGGTTCGAGCCAGTCGTAGAGTTCGGCGTACGTGCGGGTGGTGGTGTGGTCGACGCGGCGGCGCAGCATCGCGGGCGTCAGCTCGTGCGGGCCGGTCAGTCCCATCGACGCGATGATCTGCGCGGCCTGCGCGACGGTCGCCTCCTGAAAGCGGCGTACCCGCTCGCTCTTGTCGTCCACGTCCAGCGCGCGGGCCCGGCGCGGATCCTGGGTGGCGACCCCGACCGGGCACTTGTTGGTGTGGCACAGCTGCGCCTGGATGCAGCCGGTGGCCATCATCATGGCCCGGGCGGCGTTGGTGTAGTCCGCGCCCTGGGCGATCCGCTTCACCAGGTCCACGCCGGTGCTCACCTTGCCGCTGGCCCCGATGCGGATACGGTCGCGCAGGCCGGTACCGACCAGGGCGTTGTGCACGACGATCAGCCCGTCGGTCAGCGGCACGCCCACGTGGTCCTCGTACTCCAGCGGGGCCGCACCCGTGCCACCCTCGGAGCCGTCGACGACGATGAAGTCCGGTGTGACGCCCTCGGCCAGCATGGCCTTGCAGATGGCCAGCAGTTCCCGGCGCGAGCCCACGCAGAGCTTGAACCCGGTCGGCTTGCCGCCGGCCAGCTCCCGCATCCGCGCGACGAACAGCACCAGCTCCCGGGGCGTGTGGAACGTCCGGTGCGCCGCCGGGCTGACGCACTTGACCCCCTCCGGCACGCCGCGGGCCGCCGCGATCTCCGGGCTCACCTTCGCGGCCGGCAGGACGCCGCCGATGCCGGGCTTGGCTCCCTGGCTCAGCTTCAGGGAGACGCACCTGACGTGCGGGTGGGCCGACTTGTCGCGGAACAGGTCGGGATCGAAGTCCCCGTCGCGGGTACGGGTGCCGAAGTACCCGCTGCCGATCTCCCAGATCAGGTCGCCGCCGCCCGACAGGTGGTAGTCGGTCAGCCCGCCCTCACCGGTGTCGTGGGCGAAACCGCCGGCGGCCGCCCCGCGGTTCAACGCCCGGATGGCGTTGGCGCTCAGCGCGCCGAAGCTCATCGCGGACACGTTGAGCAGTGCCATGTCGTACGGCTGGGTGCAGTCCGGCCCACCCACCCGTACCCGGGGCGGGAGCGGCGGGGGTTCGAGCGGTGCGGTGGAGTGCACCAGGTACTCGTAGCCGACCTCGTTGACGTCGCGCTCCGTACCGAACGCCTGCTCGCCGTGGATTCCCTTGGCCCGCTCGTAGATGACGGTGCGGATGTCCCGGTCGTAGGGCCGGCCGTCATAGTTGCGCTCGATGAAGTACTGCTGCAACTCGGGCCGGATGCCTTCGAGCAGGAACCGCAGGTGTCCCAGCAGCGGGTAGTTGCGCAGGATCGAATGCCTACGCTGCGCGACGTCCCAGACACCGAGCAGCAGCAGGAGTCCGAGGCAGCCGACCGCGACCCACCACCACGCCGAGGCGAGCAGTGCCGCGACCGTCGCGCCACCGGTGACGAGCACCAACCCGGCCAGTACCAGCACAGCCATTCCGCAAGACCTTCCGCCGTACGATGCCCGTCGGGGCGCAGCTTCCCCTGAACACTATCCATACGCACGGTTGGCGAAACCGACCCGGTTTGCGGGCGTCTCCGGTCAGGCTGGCCGTTGCGCGATGAGCCGGCCGGTGAAGGTGATGGGCAGTCGTCCCATGCGGACGGGTTCGCGGCGTACCGCCCGTGCCGGGAAGGCGGCGCGGGCCGCGGCGGTCGCCCGGGGCAACGCCGGGCGGGCGTCGTAGATCCAGACCTGTGCGCCCGGGCGCAGTACCCGGTGCAGTTCGCGGAGCCCCGCGCGCGGGTTCGACCAGTGGTGCTGGCTCATCGACGAGACGATGAGGTCGAAGGTGCTCTCGGGGTAGGGCAGGTCGGCGACGTCGCCCACGACGAAGCCGACCCGGTCGGCGAGTCCGGCCTCCGCCGCGGCGTGCCGGGCATGTTCGATCATCCTGGGCGACACGTCGAGCCCGTCGACGGCCAGTTGCCCGGCCACGGCCGCGATCGCCAGCGGTACGCGGCCGGGGCCGGTGCCGACGTCGAGGACCCGGCTGCCGGGAGCCAGGCCGGCCGCGGCGACGTCGGCCGCGATGCGCCGGTGCAGGCGGCCGAACACCCGGTTGGTGAGGCGGTCGTAGCGGACGGGATGGGAGAACAGGCTCAGCATGGCGGTGTGGGTGTGGTCGGTGGCAGGCATCCGGTGTCTCCCTGTCGGTGGCGGGTCCGGTCGTGCGGTGCGATGCGCGGTGCGGTGCGGTCCGGTCGGTGCGCGGTGCGCGGTGCGCGATGCATGGGGCGAGTGGTGTCCCGACAACCGAACGTTGTGTTCATTGCCGTACAACTTGTTCGAGTATGGTGTGTCCCGGTAGGCGCCGGTCAACAACCAGAACGGCGCAGCCGTCCACTACCGGACGGACCGTGGGCGATTGTTCGGCAACGGAGGCCGTCATGACCGACCAGGAGCGGCCGCTCGACCGCGGCGCCCCGTTCTCCGGCGGCGTGGGGGGCGGCCGTGCCGCCGAACCCGACCGGCGGGTGCGCCGCACCCGGCGCATCCTCCGTGAGGCACTGGTATCGCTGATCCTCGACAAGGGCTACGAACGCGTCACCGTGCAGGACGTCCTGGACCGGGCCGACGTGGGCCGCTCGACGTTCTACGCGCACCACCGCGACAAGGACGCGCTGCTCGTCTCGTGGTTCGACGACATGAGCGAGGATCTGCGCCGCGAGTTCGACGCGATGGCACCGGGCGCACAGGTCGAACCGTCCGGCCCGGCCGCGGTCCTCTTCCAGCACGCGCACCAGCACCGCGACATGTACCGGGCACTGTGCGGCCGGCACGGCGGCACCCTGGTGTTCCGGCATCTGCACGGGCTCGTCGCCGACCTGATGCGCGGGCACCTGCGTCCGCACCTGGCCGCCGCCGGCTCGGACCTGCCCGTGGAGGTCGTCGCCGAGTTCTACACCAGTGCGGCGCTCGGACTGCTCACCTGGTGGGTGGACGAGGACTTCCGGTACGAGCCCACCCGGCTGGCCCGGATGTACCAGCGGCTGGCCGCGACGGGGGTGATCGGCGCCCTCGACCACGGGGACGAGGTGCGGCCGCACCCGTGACCGCGGTGCCGGCCGTGGCGATCGCCGGGCCGGCCGTGGCTATCGCGGTGCCGGCGGTGGCTATCGCGACGATGCCGGCCCCTGCTCGGGGTTGGCCAGAGCGTTGCCGACCCAACCCCGCTCGCGCGCGAGCAGCGCGGCCTGAAACCTGGTGCGCGCGCCCAGCAGGCTCATCGTCGAGGTGACGTGCTTCTGCACGGTACGGCGGCTCATGCCGGTCACCCGCGCGATCGACTCGTCCTTCAGTCCGGCGGACATCAGCAGCAGGACCTGCCGGGAGCGTTCGGCCAGTTCCCCGGGCGGTACCCCGTCGCGCAGGGACTGCAGCGGCACAGCCCGCGCCCAGATGCTCTCGAACAGTGCGGTGAGGGCGTCCAGCAACGGCGAGGGGTGCACCACCAGCGCGCCGAGGCCGGGCTCGTCCACCTTGAGCGGCACGAAGCCGATGCGCCGGTCGAACAACGCGAGCTTCATCGGTACGTTGCCGACGGCGCGGGCCTCCTCGCCGAGGTCGATGCTGTGCTCGGCGACGGCCAGGGTCAGCGTCCCGTCCAGCGCTCCGCTCTCGTAGACGGAGCGGCTCCGCACGCCGCGCCGGATGCCCGCGCCCTCCGCGTGCAGGACGTCGGTGGGGTCGTCGCCGGCAACGTACGGCGGCTTGGTCAGCGAGTCGAACTGAAACTTCGCCGTGTGTACCAGATGCATGAAGTACCGCATCGACTGCTCGCGCCCGACGATGACCTCGATGAGGTCGGCCGCGCTGCTGTCCTCGGCCGCCTCGCGGAACTCGCCCTGCAACTCCTTGGCGAACAGCCGGATCTGTGCCAGCTCCTCGCTGCGCCGCGTCACCAGGGTCTCCAGCGCCAGCTCCGGGGAGCTGGCCGAATAGCCGGGCGGTCGGGTCGGCACCCTGGTGACCAGTGCCTGGCTTTCCAGTACCCGCAACAGGTCCCGGGTCGCCCGCACCGACAGGCCCAGGGCGTCCGCGACCTCGCGGGCGGTGCGGCCGCGCCCCTCCCGGATGAGGTACCGGTACGCCTGTTCGTGGGGCGGGCTCACGCCGACGGCACCAAGCTGGTTGCTGGGCTGCGACACGGTCACCGACCCCCTCGTCCGATGATCATGGCGTGCCGACCGTAGCAGTGGGCCGTTGCCGGCGTGTTTCCGGCCCACCCGGGCCGGGCGTTTCCGGCCCATCCGCGGCGGACGAGCGGTCGAGCCGTACCGGGACTGAGATCGAAGCCACGTCGCGGGCCCGGTGCGTATGGCAACCGTGGCGGCGATACTTGCCGCCGGCGGGATCGTCGCTTGCCGCCGGTGGGACCGCGGAGGTGTGCGTGCTTGAGGTTCTCGGTGTCGACTTCTGGGGAGAGGGTGCGTATCTCGCCCTGGTCGACGGGCCGGCGTTGAGCGTCGAGGAGTTGGCCAGCCGCACCGGCATCGACTACGACAACCTCAAGGGTGCGCTGGTCCGGCTGGAGGACCGCGGCCTGGTCTCCCGGATGCCCGGCCGCCCGGCCCGGTACACCGCGCTGCCGCCCGAGCATGCGCTGGAGGTGCTGCTGCTGGCCCGGGAGCGGGACATCCAGCGGGTACGGGCGCTGGCCCAGCAGCTCGCCGAGCGGCACCGCAAGGCGCGGGTCGGCCGGGACTCCGCCTCGCTCATCGAGGTCATCACCGGACCGGACGGCGTGGCGCGGTGCGGGCAGCAACTGTTCCGCCGGGCCGAGCGGGAGATCCGGGGCATCGACGCGCCACCCTACGCGCAGGCCAGCGACGGCGAGCGGGTCAACTCCAGCGTGAACATCGGCGGCCGGCGGGTACGCAGCCGGTTCATCCACGGCCACGATGCGCTGACCGTGTCCGGTGGGGCGCGGCGCATCGAGTACGACATCGCCGCCGGCGAGGAGGTGCGGTTCCTGCCCGAGGCGCCGATGAAGATGATCCTGGCCGACGACCAGGCCGGCCTGATCCCGTTGCTGGCCACCCCGCAGGTGCTGGACTCGTGCATCCTGGTGTACCCGTCGGCTCTGCTCGACGCGCTGTCCACGCTGTTCGAGACGCTGTGGCAGCACGCCCAGCCCTACATCCCGGAGCAGAACGGATCCCGGGACGACGAGTCGCTCGGCGAGGAGGAGCGCCGGATCATCGCGCTGCTGGCGATGGGCCTGTCCGACGAGGCCATGGCCCGGCAGTTGGGCATCGGCCACCGGACGATCCAGCGGCGGGTCCAGGCGCTGTTGGCGCGGTTGGGCGCGACGAGCCGCTTCCAGGCCGGCGTCCTGGCCGCCAGCCGCGGCTGGTGGAAACCGGCCGATCCGCCGCACCGCCGGGCGGGCTGACCCGCGCCGTGGCGGCGTGCCGGCCGACCCGCCGCCGCGTTCGGATGCGCCGCCCCGCTGGGATGTGCCGCGGGCCGGCCGCGTCGTGCGGCCGGCCCGTGGCGGTGGTGTGGCGATGACCCGTCCCGCGCTCAGCGGGCCGCCAGAGCGAAGTCGGCGGCGACCACTCCGCCCTTGACGAGCTTCACCGTCCTCGTGTCCGGCTGGTAGCCCGTCGCCGCGACGATGACGGTCAGCGGGTTGTCATTGACCGGAAGCCAGAGCCGGTAGCCACCCTTCTCGTCGGTGCTCAGCGTGACGTTGCCGTTGCGCGTATCGACCTGCACGGTCGCGCCGGCCAGCGGTGCCACCGTGCCACCCGTACCAGCGCCACCCGTGCCGGTGACCGTTCCCGTCAGCTCGCCCCAGCCGGCCGGAGCGGTGACCGTCATGGTGAACGGAACGGTCGTCGAGCCGTACGGAGTGTCGCTGTCGAGGATCAGGTTCGCGAGGTGGTCGCCGGCGTCCGCCGGCCCCATCGCGGCGGCGTCCAGCGTCACCTTGACGGTCGTCGACTTCCCGGCCCCGATGGTCACCTTCGTGGCGTTCTCGGCCAGCCACGGCACGTCGGCGTGTGGCTGGTCGTACCCGGGCAGCTTCTGCGCCATCGCCTGCGGCACGCTGTACCCGTTGAGACCGCCCACCACGTACCAGCCGATCGCGCCGGCCGCCTCCATCACCGGAGCGGGCAGGTTCGGCATCGCCGACCAGGCGTTGGTGGCGGGGTCGTAGGCGTACGCCTCGTTGGTCATGGAGCCCGCGGACAGCACGTTGCCGCCCCCGGACAGCAGCCGCCCGCCGGCCGCGGTGGCCGTCGCGCCCCAGAAGTCGACCGGCGCGTCCGCGATCCGGGTCCACGCCCCGCTCGCCGGATCCAGCTTGTACCCGGTCGCGGTGTCGGTACCCGCCACGTTGGCCGGCTCATACGCGCCGCCGGCGCAGTAGAGGCTGCCGTCGACCGTGGCGCAGGAGGGGAACGAGACCGGGGCCGGGTACGGCTTGCCGGCCGACCAGGTGTCCGTGGCCGGGTCGTAGACCTGCACGGTGTTGTACCCGCAGCCGCCCCAGTCGCAGCCGCCGATCACGTACAACTTGTCGCCGAGTACCGCCGAGCCCTCGTTGCCGTACGCGACCGGCGCGTCCGCGATCTGCGACCAGGTGTTCGTCGCCGGGTCGTAGACCTCACCGCCCTTGATCGGGTTGCCGGCCGCGTCCCGGCCGCCGGTCACGTAGAGCTTGCCGCGGATGACGCCGTAGGCCGGATTGAACCGCTTGGTGGTCGCGCTGGCCAGCGTGGTCCAGCTCGCGGTCGCCTGGTCGTACGAGTACAGCGCGTTGCTCCACTGGCCGCCGGGCGCCTCACCCAGCCCGGCGTACAGCACCCCGCCGATCACCGCGGCCATCCCGCCGTACGTGCCGGTGGGCAGGTCGGTCATCGGCTGCCAGGCCTGGTCGGTCGGGGCGCCTGCGGCCGGTGCCGTGCCCGTGGCACCGGAGGCCACCGCGAGCGGCGTCACCGGGGACTTCACCCGCTGCCGCGCGGCGCCGGCCGCCGGGCTCGGCGCCCCGCCGGCCGCCTGCTCGCCCAGCGTGATGGTCGCCGGGGACCCGCCGGTGTTCTTCACGGTCAGGTTGACCGTCTTCGTGCCACCCCACGCCACGCTGTCCGTGACGGCGCTCTCGTCGACCCGGAGTTGGCCGGGGTGCAGCGCGAAGTCGGCTGCGCTGACCGCGTTCGTCGCGACGGAAACCTTGGCGGTGACCGCCGGGTACCCGAAGCCGGCCAGGCCGGCGGTGAACTGCTGCTTGCCGGTACGGCTGGAGAACAGCCAGTAGATCCCGTTGGGCAGCGCGGGGTCGCCGGGGGTGGCGACGCTGTGCCCCGAGTCGGTGGGTACGGCGACGCCGCTGACCGTCGCGCCGAGCACACCGGCGCCGGTGTTGGCGTCGGTGACCTGGCCGACGAGCAGGCCACCGGGCAGCGTCTGGAGGCTGCGCGTGCCGACCGCCACGTTGTCCAACTGCCAGGTGCCGGTCAGCCCACCGGTGAAGTGGAAGCGCACCCGCACCGACGGCTTGCCCGCGTAGGCGTCCAGCGGCACGACCTCGTGCGCCGGGCCGTTGACGACGTCGGTGTGGTGCCACACGGTCGTCCACGTCTGGCCGTTGTCGGTGCTCACGTCCACGTCGGCGGTCAGGTTGTTCAGCCGGTACGCCGAGGGCAGCGCGGTGTCGAAGTCGAGCTCGGGTGTCTTCTCCGCGCTGAAGTCGTAGCCGGGGCTGATGAG
>DASXOA010000434.1:0-9307 GCA_036494675.1 Rugosimonospora sp. | reverse complement strand
TGCCATCCGACGCGGTGTGCGCTGCCCGGATCTTGCTGGCGAGCGCGGCGTCGGCGGCGTCCCGGGCGGCCCGGGCCGCTGCGGTGGACTGCCAGTGGTAGTAGCTGGACCGGGCGACGCCCATTATCCGGCACAACCGCTTCACGCCGTAGCGTGGCTGGTGGTCGGCGACGAACTGGAAGCGGTTCACCAGCGCGTCTCCCCGGCGAAATACCGGGCCGCCTTCCGCAGAATGTCCCGCTCTTCCTCCAGCTCTCGAACCCGGCGACGCAACTGCGCGTTCTCGTCCTGCACCGTGACGTCGGCCGGCTCAGGCCCCACCGTGCCGGCAGGGCCCGTGCCTCGGCGCTGGTCGTCGGCACGGATCCAGCTGCGCACCGTCTCCCGGTTCACGCCCAGGTCATCAGCTATCGACGCGACCGTCGCACCCGACCGAGACCGGTACAACGCGACAGCATCAGCCTTGAACTGTGACGGGTAGTGCTTGTTCGCCATCTCCTGAACTCCTGATCTACCAGGACCATCAAGATCCCAGTCTCAAGTGTCCAAGATCAGGGGGCGACACCCCCAGTCCGCGACGTCAAGCTTCGACGTCTTGGTTCTGCGCAGCCCCCCAGCCATACATCATCTTGAACAAGGTCGCGTCTCGATAAGCCGCCAACGCACCCTTGCGTTTCGCGCGGACCGCACTGTCGACCTGCTCGTCGGCGTAGTCCAGATACCGTTGCAGCTCACCGCGGGTGACCGGACGCTCGTCCGGGTCTCCCTCATAGGACTGAAGATGCGCAATCAAGTTCCACTCATGCACGATCGCCACCGGGTGCTCGCCCGGCCCGAACTCCTGCTCACACACCACCGCCCAGCCATACCGGCCGTCACAGAGGAACTCGTTGAAGATCCACAGAGTCCCCCGATACGCGCGGATCATCGCTGGCACCAGATGCCGTTACCCGGTCAGCGACAGCGGCCGCTTCATCCACCTGCGCCGGCGTCCACCGCCACGGGTACTCATTGGTGAACTCCACGAACTGGCGCACCAGCCGCTCCCGCTCGGCGATCGTCTCCTCCCGCAGACCCCGCGCCGTCTGCTGCGCCCGCCAACCCCGCAGCATCGCCTCCACCATCGCGTCCTCCGCGCGCAGCCGGACCACGCCCGACACCAACTCCAAGTGCGCCGCACCCGCCAGGTCGACCCGCCGCAACCCACCCTCCTGACACACCCGGCGCTGATCCTGACCAGGTGAGCGGGTGTTATCAATCCGGCTCGTCGATGGTCAGCGGCTCGGCGGTGGCGCCCAGCCGTTCAGCCGGGCGCTCATCTCCCCCGACTCGGGTGCGCCCAGGTCGGTGAAGAGCGCGAGGGCACCCTGCCCGTACCCGACGGCCTGCGCGGTGTCGTCGAGGTCCGCGTACCCGCGGGCGATGCCCTCCAGCGCCCGGGCCTGCTCGTACCGGTCGCGGGCGCGCTCGGCCAGCGGCAGGCTCTCCAGGTGCCGGGCCAGCGCCTCGGCGCCGCGGCCGGCGGCCCGCAGGGTGCGCCCGAGGTCGTTGAGAGCCTCCGCCTCCCCGCCCTGGTTGCCGACCGCCCGGAACAGCTCCAGCGCTCGGTGGTGGTGCTCGATCGCCTCCGCGTACTCGCCGCGGCGGCGCAGCACGTTGCCGATCCCGTTGAACGGGTCGCCCTGCTGGTCGACGCTGCCGAGGGCGGCGAACAGGTCGAGAGCCTGCCGGTGGTGCTCGAGCGCGTCGTCGTCGCGGCCCGTGCGCTCGTACACCAGCCCGAGGTTCACCAGGGTCCGCCCCTCGCCGCCCCGGTTGCCGGTCTTGCGGTGCAGGGCCAGCGCCCGCAGCAGGTGGTCCAGCGACTCGGCGTGGCGGCCCAGCCGCCCGTACGAGATGCCGAGGTTTACCAGCGCGCTCGCCTCGGCCGCCAGGTCGCCCGCCGACCGGTACAGCGGCAGCGCCTGGTTGAGGTGGTCGATGGCCTGCTGGTAGTGGCCCAGCCGCTCGTGCACGACGCCGAGGTTGCTCAGCGTGCGTACCTCGCCCTGCCGGTCGGCCACGGAACGGTAGAGCTCGAGGGCGTGCCGCAGGTGGGTCAGCGACTCCTCGAAGTGGCCCAGCCGGCCGTGTACGGTGCCGAGGTCCACCAGCGCCCGCGCCTGCCCGGCAGCGTCGCCGGCCTGCGCCGCGGCGTCGAGCGTGTGGCCGTAGAGGGCCAGCGCGACACCGAACCGCGACCGCTCGGCCAGGTGCCGCCACAGGATCCGGCTCAGCCGCAGCGGATGCGCGGCGTCACCGCACCGGGCGGCGTGGGCCGCGGTCGCCACCAGGTTGGGCAGCTCACCGTCCAGCCAGTCGGCCGCCTGCTGTACGTCGATGAACCGGTCGGGGTCGGCGGCCACCACCACCACCGCCGCCACCGCCGCGTCGTGCGGGTACAGCAGATGAGCGGCGCGGGCGGCGGTGTCCGCGTAGTGGTCGAACAGCCGGGTGAGCGCGTCGCCGCGGGCCGCCTCGGGCTCCTCGGCGGTGGCCCGCTCGGCGGCGTACGCGCGCACTAGGTCGTGCAGCTGGTACCGGCCTGGATGCGGGGACAGCAGCAGGTTCTCGTCGACCAGCCGCTCCAGCAGCATCCCGACGTCGGTGCCGGCGGTACCGGCGGTGAGCGCGGCGGCCGCGGGTGCGTCGAGATCCGCGCCGGGGTGCAGGCCCAGCAGCCGGAACAGTCGCCGCTGCGCGTCGGGCAGCCCGTTGATGGACAGGGCGAACGCGGCGGCGACGCCCCGTTCGCCGGTGTCGAGCTCGGCCAGCCGGTGGCGTTCGTCGCGCAGCCGCTCGGCCAGGTACCGGGGCGTCCAGGACGGCCGGGCGCGGAGCCGGGCGGCGGCGATGCGTATGGCCAGCGGCAGCCGCCCGAGCAGGGTGAGCACTTCGGCGACGGCCGGCTCGTCGGCCAGTGCCCGGGTGCTGGCGACGCGCGTGAACAGGGCGGCCGCCTCCGACTGCGGGGGCACGTCGAGAGACACCTGGTACGCGGCCTCCAGCCCGGCCAGGCGCCGGCGGCTGGTGACGATAGCCAGGCACCCGGGGCTGCCCGGCAGCAGCGGCCGCACCTGCTCTTCCCGGCCTGCGTCGTCCAGCACGATCAGCACCCGGCGGCCGGCCAGCACGCTGCGGTACAGGCCGGCCCGGGCGTCCAGCCCGTCCGGTACCCGCTCCCCTGGCACGCCAAGGTCGCGCAGCAGCCGGTCCAGTGCTGTTTGCGCCGTCACCGGCTCCAGGTCACCGGAGTGGCTGTGCAGGTCGATGAAGAAGTGCCCGTCGGGGAAGTGACCGGCGATGCGGTGCGCCCAGTGCACGGCCAGGGTGGTCTTGCCGACCCCGGCCATGCCATCGATCGCGGCGACCACCATGGCGCCGGCGAACTCCTGCGGGTCCGGTAGCTGGCCGAGGTCGGCGCCGCGGCCGGTGAACGTGGCAAGGTCGGCGGGCAGCTGCGCGGGTACCACCACCGGCGCGCCAGCCTCGGACGGCCTGGCGTCGCCGCCGGCGCCGAGCGGCGGGGAGGTCCGGGCGGAGCCGGCCAGCAGCCCGGCGTCGTCGCGCAGCATGCGCCGGTGCAGGTCGTCGAGCTTCGCGGGGGGATCGATGCCCAGCTCGACGGCGAGCCTGGAGCGCAGCGCCCGGTAGTGGGCGAGCGCGTCGGCGCGCTGGCTGTTGCGGTACAGCGCGATCATCAGCTGTGCCGCGAGCCGCTCCCGCAGCGGGTACTGCTCGGCCAGGTCGGTCAGGTCGCGCAGCACCACCGTGTGGTGGCCCCGGCCCAGTTCCAGGTCGGCGAGAGTCTCCCAGGCGTTCAGCCGCTCGTCGTTGAGGTTGGCGCACACCGTGCTGCGCAGGTGCTCAGGCGCCACGTCGTCCAGGGCCCGTCCGCGCCACAGCGCCAGCGCCTCCCGCAGCAGGGCGACGGCCGGCTCGCCGCCGGTCTCAGCGGCCTGACCGACCAGCCGGCGGAACCGTTGCAGGTCAATGCGGTCGGGATCGGCGTCGAGCCGGTAGCAGGGGCCGCTGCTGGTCAGCGCGACCTCGGGATCCACGCGCAGCGCCTGACGCAGCCGGGACACGTAGGCCTGCAGCGTGCCGCGGGCGGCCGGCGGTGGGTGCTCGCCCCACAGCAGACTGGTCAGCCGATCGACGTGGACCAGGCGGTTGGGCTCCAGCAGCAGCAGGGCGAGCATGCAGCGTTGCTTGGTGCTCCCCAGCGCCAGTGGCTTGCCGCCCCGCTCGGCCCCGACCGCACCGAGTACCCGAAAGCGAATGCCCGTCAATACGGTCCCCCCGACCACCGATGGACCGGCCGCGGCTGCAAGTCAACTGCAAGGCCCTGTTCAGCGGCACAGCCTAGCGTCAGGCCCGCGGATCTTATGACTCGCCCCGATATCGCTGCGGCGCGATCAGCCCGTCCGCAAGCATCCCGACAACGAGGAGGAGCGATGCGCGCAGCGCGTCGGGCCGTGCCGCGCACGGTCATCCGGGCGTTGGTCGCCGCGGTGGTGGCGGTGGCAGGTCCGGTGACGGTGGTGGCGCCGGCCGTGGCCGGGCCGGTGATGACGTCCAGTCCCCCGGGCGCGACGCCCGCGGCCCTGGCCCGTGCCTCCGGGCACCGGGTGGAGCTGACGGCGCGGCGTACCCCTACCCGGCAGGTGTGGGTGAATCCGGACGGTACTGAGACTTCCGAGACCTCGGCGCAGCCGCGGTGGGTACGCCGCGACGGCGCCTGGGTCGACATCGACCCGACCCTGGCCCGGCAGGCCGACGGCACCGTGGCGCCGAAGGCCGCCAGCCTCGGCATGACCTTCTCCGGCGGTGGTGACGGCCCGCTGGCGGTGCTGTCCGCGGGCGGCCAGTCGGTGACCACCACCTGGCCGGGCCGGCTGCCAGCGCCGGTACTGGGCGGGGCCAGCGCCACGTACCCGCAGGTGCTGCCCGGCGTCGACCTGCGGCTGACCGCCACCGGCACCGGATTCTCCGAGGTGCTCGTGGTCGCCTCCCGGCAGGCGGCGGCGAACCCCGCGCTGCGCTCGCTGCGCTTCGGCGCACGCGGCGACGGGGTCAGCGTGCGCGGTGCCACCGACGGCGGGCTCAGCGCGGTGGACGGCGCCGGGGCGGAGGTGTTCCACTCGGGTACCCCGCAGATGTGGGACTCCGGCCAGCGCCGGGCGGTGATGAGCCAGCGGCTGGGCGGCGGGCAGGTCACCCTCACCCCGGACACAGCCCTGCTGGACGCCCCGGGCACCGCGTACCCGGTGTACCTGGACCCGGACTGGTCGGGCTCCAAGCAGGCGTGGACGTACGTCGACAAGGAGTACGCCTCCTCCTCCTACGGCCTGTCGCCGTCGCACCCGTACGCCGAGACCGGCTACTACGACCCCGGCGTCAAACGCTCCTTCTTCCGGATGGACACCGACAACGTCAACGGCAAGCACATCCTGTCGGCCACCTTCCGCATCGAGGAGACCAAGTCCTACGGCTGCGGTTCTACCTACAAGACCCGCACCGACCTGTACCTCACCGGCGGCATCACCTCCTCCACGTCGTGGAGCAACCAGCCGGCGTGGAAGACCGACCTGGACAACGTGACCAGCGACTACGGCTACGGCTCCTGCGCCAGCGGCAACGTCGAGTTCAACACCACCGCCGCGGTGGTCAGCGCGGCGGCCGGCGGCTGGAGCAACACCACGTTCGGCCTCCGCGCGTCCAACGAGGGGAACGTGGCGTCCTGGAAGGGCTTCGACCCGGCCAGCGCGCGCATCGTCATCACGTACAACACCCCACCCTCCACTCCGGCGTCCGCGACCACGGTGCCCGGCACCCCGTGCGCGACCGGCGCGGGCCGGCCGTCGCTGAGCACCGCCAGCCTGCCCGCCGGCGCCGTCGCGTCGCTGCAGACGCAGGTGTACGACCCGGACGGCACGCTGGACGACAAGGGGGTGCAGGCGCAGTTCGCGATGAACCACCTGAACACCGCCACCGGCCAGTGGGAGGCCTTCGCGTCGCTGTCCACGCCGTTCGCCAAGTCCTCGACGTGGCGCACCGCCCAGGCGGCGATGCCGGAGCTGACCGAGGGAGAGAGCTACTCCTGGCAGGCCCGCGCCTACGACGGCACGGACGCCAGTGCGTGGACGCCGTGGTGCGAATTCACAGTGGACAACACCCCGCCCGACCAGTTGCCCCGGGTGAGCTCCGCCGACTATCCGGGCGGTACGGACACCGCCCACGGCGGCGTCGGCCAGCCCGGAACGTTCACCCTCACCGCCGGCGGGCAGGAGTCCGGGGTGACCGGGTTCCGGTACGCGCTAGATGATCCGAGCGCCCCGCTACAGGTGACGGCACCCGGCGGCACCGCCACGGTCGCGCTGGCCCCCCGGCACGAGCTGCACAACACTCTGTACGTGTGGCCGGTCGACCAGGCGGGCAACGTGGGTTCGGCGATGGCCACCTACGACTTCGAGGTCGGACCGCCGGCCGATCCGGTGGCGCACTGGGCACTGGACGAGACCGGCGGCGCCGCCGCCGCCGACTCGGCGCCCGGCGGCCATCCACTGGCCCTGACCGGTGGCACCTCGTGGACGGCGAACGGACGCGTCGCCGGCGCGCTGCACGTGGACGGCGCGAGCGGGGTGGGTACCGCGTCCGGGCCGGTGGTGCATACCGACCGCAGCTTCAGCGTGTCGGCGTGGGCGCGGATCACCAGTACCGCGCACAACTCCACGATCGTCAGCCAGCGGGCAGGCACCACCAGCGGCTTTGTCCTGTACTACTCCTCGGGCCTCAACCGCTGGGCGTTCAACATGCAGGAGACCGACGGGATGAACCCGGTGATCGACCGGGCGCCGTCGGACCAGGCACCGGTGCTGGGCGCCTGGACCCACCTGGTGGGGGTGTTCGATGCCACCACCCACCGGCTGCTGCTGTACGTCAACGGGGTCCTGCAGTCAGCGCCCGGCACGCACACCGCCACCTGGGATGCCACCGGTGCCCTCCAGGTCGGCCGCGAGCTGTACCAGGGCATCGAGCAGAACTACCTGACCGGTGACGTGGACGACGTGAAGATCTATGACCGGATCCTGTCGGACCTGCCGGCGGACAGCGCCTACGGTGAGGCGGACGCCGAGGTGTACCACCTGGCGACCCGCCCGGTGAATCAGGAGGGCTGGTGGCAGCTCGACGAGACCACCGGCACCGGGGCCGCCGACTCCTCCGGCCACGGCCGCACAGCGACCGCCACCGGCGGCGCGCCCGGCTGGGATCCGGACGGGCGCTTCGGCGGTGCGGCGACGCTTAACGGGTCGACGCAGTCGCTGGGCACCGCGGGTCCGGTGCTGCGCACCGACGGCAGCTTCAGCGTGGCGACCTGGGTGCGGCTGGATGGCACCAAGCTCGGCGGCGCACTGCCCGGCAGCGCCACCGCGGTCAGCCAGGACGGCGTCCACGACGCCGACTTCCATCTGGGGCTGCGGTCGGCCACTGAGACCCTGCCCAACGGCAGCACCGGGTCGGTGTCGCGCTGGTCGTTCTCCATGGTGTCCGCGGACCTCAACAGCGGCCGGACGGTCTACAGCGCCTTGTCGCTGCCGGTGGACGCCTCCGTGCTGAACCAGTGGGTACTGCTGGTCGGCGTGTACGACGCGCCCAGCCGCACCATCCGGCTCTACGTGCCGGGGACCGGGGACACCGGCAGCCAGGTGATGCCGGCCAGCTGGATCCCCTGGCAGGCCACCGGCGGCCTGCAACTGGGCCGTTCTAAGTGGACGGACAGCCCGGTCGAGTACTGGCCAGGGCAGCTCGACCAGGTACGCGCCTACAGCGGGGTACTGACCGCCAACGACGCGGCGAACCTGTTCCAGGACACCACCCCGACCGCCTGAGCACCTGGAGAGGTCAGATGAGACTGAGCAAGCCGGGACGGGCGGTCGTCATCACGACGGTCGCCCTAGCCCTCACGGCATCCACCCTGGCCGGCGTGGTGAAGCTCACCCACCACGCCGCCCGGGGACCGGTCGCGGCGCAGCAGCAGGCATCGGTGGCGGGGCGCGCGGCGGCCCCGGTGGCCGTGGCGGCGCCCGCGCGGCACGACTGGCAGCCCACCCGGACCCGGTGGCCGGCGGCGGGCACGCTGGCCGAGGGCCCCGTGAAGCTGCAGGTGTTCGATCAGACAGTCGCGGACCGGACGGGGGTACACGGCGTCGTCGTGCGGGTCGCCGGCAGGACCGGTACCGCACCGCAGCAGGTCAGCCTTGACTACTCCGGCTACCGGGACGCCTACGGCGGCGACTGGGCGTCCCGGCTGGGACTGGAGCAGCTACCCGACTGCGCGCTGAGCACCCCGGACGTGCCGGACTGCCGCACCGGGCAGCCGGTGCCCTCCCGCAACGACGCGCAGGCGCAGCGGGTGACCGCCGACGTGCCGGCGGCCGGCGGCGTCTTCGCCCTGGCCGCCACGCCGGGCGGCGGTACCGGCGACTACCGGGCCACGGCCCTGTCTCCCTCGGCCAACTGGCAGGTCAGCGAGCAGAGCGGTGACTTCGACTGGTCCTACGACCTGCGTACCCCGTCGGCGCCGGACTCCAGCACCCCGACGCTGACGATGTCGTACTCCGCGCAGAGCGTCGACGGGCGCACCGCCTCCACGAACAACCAGACCTCCTGGATCGGCGAGGGCTGGGACATGTGGTCCGGGTACATCGAGCGGCAGTACATGTCGTGCGCGGACAACGGCGGTAACCAGTACAACGGCGACGAGTGCTGGAACGGCGACAACGCCACCATCTCCCTGGGCGGCATGTCGACCGAGCTGATCCGGGACGACACCACCGGCACCTGGCGGCTCAAGGATGACAACGGCTCCCGGGTGGAGAAGCTGACCGGCGCGACCAACGGGGACAACGACGGCGAATACTGGCGGGTCACCACCTCCGACGGCACCCAGTACTACTTCGGCCTCAACCGCCTGCCCGGCTGGGCCACCGGCGACGCCACCACGAACTCGACCTGGACCGTGCCGGTCTACGGCAACAACGCCGGCGAGCCCTGCCACGGCTCCAGCTTCGCCGACTCCTCGTGCGACCAGGCCTGGCGCTGGAACCTCGACTACGTGGTGGACCCGCACGGCAACGCGGCCAGCTACCTCTACACCCAGGAGACCAACTACTACCGGCGCGGCTACCAGGGCACCAGCGCCGGCACCATGGCCTCCTACGTCCGCGGCGGCTACCTGCGCGAAATCGACTACGGTCAGCGCCCG
>DASXOA010000433.1:0-1575 GCA_036494675.1 Rugosimonospora sp. | reverse complement strand
TCGGCGACCGGCCAGTCGCCCATCGCCGCGGTGGCGAGCAGGTCTCCGAGACCGCCGTAGAACGCGACAGCCGGCACGATGGGGATGCCGGCGTCGGCATAGCCGGCGAAGGTGTCCGTCACGACCTCGAGTTCGGCGGTGACGTCGAGGTAAGGGATCCCGGCGCGGATCGCGGACTCGATCACCGGTGCGGCCGTGGCCGCGAACGGCCCGGCACAGTTGATCACCGCGTCGGCGCCCCGGAGCGCCACGTCCAGGTCGGTGGCGCGACCGCAGGGAATCGGTGTCATGCCCCGCCGCCGGAGCTCGGATACGACAAAACTGCCTGTGTGGCCCCCGGCGCCGAAGACCGCGACTCGCTTGTTCATGTCCCCAGCTTCGCCCGGGCGACCGGACTCGACCAGTGTCCGCAACGACATGTCCCGTACACTTTCGGACATGCACTCCGTCGCTCTGGCCGTCACCGACGGCACCCCGCTGTTCGAACTCGCCTCGGCGTGCGAGGTCTTCGGCGTCGATCGGGGACTGGCCGACCCCTGGTACGACTTCACCATCTGCGGCCAGGACGGCGCGGCCGTCGGCGGCTGGCTCAGGGCCGGTATCCGGCACGGCCTGGAGGCGCTGGCCGACGCCGATACGGTGATCGTCCCATCCTGTCGCGACGTCGCCGAACCGTCGCCACCGGCGCTGGTTGACGCCGTCCGCGCGGCCCATCGGGCCGGCGCCCGGGTGGCCTCGCTGTGTACGGGAGCGTTCGTGCTCGCCGAGGCCGGACTGCTCGACGGCCGGCGCGCGACCACGCATTGGGCGCACACGGCGGTGATGCACGACCGGTACCCGGCGGTACGCGTCGACGCCGACGTGCTCTACATCGACGACGGCGATGTGCTCACCTCGGCCGGCAAGGCCGCCGGCATGGACCTCTGCCTGCATCTCGTGCGCACCGACCACGGAACGGCGGTGGCCAACGCGCTGGCGCGCACGCTTGTGGTGCCCCCGCACCGCCCGGGTGGCCAGGCCCAGTTCATCCCGGCCGCGGTCGCGCACGGCCCGACCCATGTCCTCGCCGACCTCCTGCCATGGGTACTGGAACGCCTCGAGCACCCGTTGACCGTGCGTGACCTCGCGCGCACGGCCGGGATGAGCTCACGCAACCTCGCGCGGCACTTCAACGCCGTAACCGGGACGAGCCCGCTGCGCTGGCTGCTGACCCAGCGGGTACGGCGCGCACAGGAACTGCTGGAGACCTCGGGCCTGAGCGTCGAGCAGATCGCGTCGCGGACGGGCATGGGCACCGCGACGACGCTGCGCCGCCACTTCAGCCAACAACTCGGCGTCCCACCGGAGACGTATCGCCGGACTTTCCGCCCGTGAGCCGTGAGCCGCGAGCCGCTGTCAGCCAGAGGCCGGCGCGCCGCCGAATCCGATCTCGTTGCCGTCCGGGTCGCGGAAGGTGGCCTTCCGGACGCCGTTGGCGTAGGTCTCGCGCTCGGCCGGCTCCAGGCCCCGTTCGGCGATGCGGGAGATGCTGGCGTCGAAGTCGCTGACGAAAACGGTGTGCATGGCATGCCCCGC
>DASXOA010000432.1:0-20259 GCA_036494675.1 Rugosimonospora sp. | reverse complement strand
CGCCGGATCGTGGGCAGCGCCACGTTGACGATCGTCACGTCGAGCAGGATCAGGAACATCCCGACGCACATCACCGTGAGCACCGGCGCGCGCCGGCCATCCGGCCGGACTGGGCGGTGACGGGTATCCTCGACCGTGTCCAACGTGTTCATGACCCCAGTCTGGGGCGGAAACACTTCCATGGCCGTGGAAGCGTCGTCGCGGCAGACTGGATGGATGAGCACCGGTACCGCGACCGCTCGCACGCCCGGCGGGGACGCCGACATCGCCCGTGTCGCCGCACTGTTCGCCGACCGGTCCCGGGCGCGCGTGCTGATGGCGCTCGGCGACGGGCGCCGCCTGCCGGCGAGCGTGCTGGCCGCCGAGGCCGGTGTCTCCGCCGCGGCGATGAGCGCGCACCTGAACAAGCTGCGCGCCGAGCACCTGGTCACCGTCGAACAGTCCGGCCGGCACCGGTACTACTCCCTCGCCGGCCCCAAGGTCGCGGCCACGCTCGAAGCGCTGGCCGCGATCGCGCCCGCCCAGCCGGTGACGTCGTTGCGGCAGGGCACCCGGGCGCAACGGCTCCGGTACGCCCGGACCTGCTACGACCACCTGGCCGGGTCGCTCGGCGTCGTGGTCACCCAGGCGCTGATCGACAAGGACGTTCTCGTCGCCACCGACGGGACGCGCGACACCGCCCGCCGCCCCGGCGACCGGCTGTCCGCTCCGGTCCGGCACCACCCCTACCGCCTGGGCTCCGCCGCCGGCGAGGTGCTGGGCGGCCTCGGTGTCGACCTGCCGGCGCTTCTTCCGGGTACCTCCGGCAGCACCCGGCCCGTGCTGCGGTTCTGCCTGGACTGGACCGAGCAGCGTCACCACCTTGCCGGCGCTCTCGGCGCTGCCCTGACCACCGCCCTTCTCGACGCCGGCTGGATCGCCCGGCGCCGGGGGCCGCGCGAGATCGAGGTGACTCCGGCTGGCGCGGCCGGAATCGAGGAGGTCCTCGGCATCCGCCCCGCCGCGCTCGCGCGCGTCCGTTGAATCGCGACGGTCGAGCATTGTGCGAGAAATCCGGCTGACCGCCATTTCCGGTTCGCCATTCGACGGAATTCGACAATGGCGGGGTCGCGTGTCCGGCCGATCGACCCGGTATCCCTGCGGCAACTCGTCGGTCATGCGGAACCAAACGGTCAGCCCCGCGCGTACCCGCGGTGCCTTTATCCCACCGGCGCCGTCCACTAGGGTGGACGCCAATCGGCCGGCGTCATTGTGCTTTCCGTGTTCCGTGTTCCGTGTTCCGTGAGCCCGGCCGAGGGCGGGGATTCGCGTGAGGTGCGGATCGCGACCGCGTGCGATCGTCCGGGGCCCGCGCCGGCGCGACGTTGCCCGGTGGCCCTATGAATGAGGTGGACGATGCTGTGACGGATTGACACTGAGCCCGCTGGGGAGCGCTTGGGGACGGATCACGGTGAGGGGCGGCAGATGCCAGACGGTCCGGGCACGACGGACGACATTCCGCTGGAGCAGGTGCACACGTTCGCGCAGTTGCGATCCGCGCTGAACCGGCTGCGCGAGCGGGCGGGCAGGCCGAGCGCGGGCGCCATCAGACGATCCGCGTCGGTCGTGCCGGGCCTGACCTCGTTGAGCCGCAACAGAATCGTGCGGATTCTGCACGGTTCGGCCCGGCCGAGCCGGGGGGATCTGCGCGCGTTGCTGTCCGCGTACGGGGTGCCCGAGGACCAGCGCCGGCGGTGGGAGGACGCGTGGGCCCGGGCAGCCGGCGAGCCCCCCGCGGAGCCACCGCTTCCGGTCGCGCCGCTGACCGGCACCGTGCCGTCCCCGGAGGCCGCCGGGCCCGTACCCGTCGCCGAGCCCGTTGCGCCGCCGGCCGGCGACGTCGACCTGCACGCGGCGAACGCGCGCCGGCTGCTGGAGGTCCGCGAGCGGTGTGCCGACCGGCTGCGGCGGCTGAAGAACGAGTTGGCCGCGGCCCACGCCCAGGCGGACCCCGACGACCCGAACACCAGCACCCAGTTGGTGCGCAGCCTCGACTTCGCGCTGCGCCGGCTCCAGGACATCATCGACGAGGCGTGCACCGAGGTGCTTGCCGTCCTGCCGACCCCGGTGCCGCCCGCGACGCCGGGGTTCACGGCGCCGGTACCCTCGACCGGACGTACCTCCACAATGGACAATGGCACGGCCGGCGACCACGGCGGCGCGCCGGATCCGCGCGGCGACGTGGAGCCGGAGGACCAGGCGCTGGCATGGCTGTCGGCGGTGCAGGAGGCGGTCCCGCTGCCGGTCGTCGCGCACCTGCTCAAGGTGATGCGGGACGTGCCGCTGTTCAACCACATCGCGCAGGAGCGACCGCTGCTGATGACGGAGTTGCTCGCCGCGTTGCCGGCCGCGGAGGCGGCGCGCTGGCTCCAGACCTGGGAGCCCGAGTCCGCCGCCGAGGCGCTGGCGGTCGCGGAGCCACCGCGGGCCGCGGAACACGTGGCGCTGATGCCGCCCGACGCCGGCGCGGCGCTGCTGGCCAGGATGAGCCAGCGCCGCGCGGTCGCGATCCTCACCGCGATGCGGCGCGAGCCGGCCGCGCGCCGGCTGATCGCGATGGGTTCCTCGGCCGGGGCGACGCTGCTGGAACGGATGGAACGCAGCGCGGCGACCGTCCGGCTGCTGCTGATCCAGCAACTCGATCCGGAACTGGCCGCGAAGTTTCTCAGCCTGATGAGCGACGAGGCCGCGTCCGAGTGCCTGTACCGGATGGACCAGGAGGCGGCCGACCAGCGGCAGGCGCGGGACCTGCTGGACAGGATCCGTGATCCGCGGTCGGACCCGAACGGATGAGCCGGCCGTGACCAGGCGTCGTTCCACCGATCGGTGGAGCCGATTCCGTCGATTGGACGATGCCGCCATGATGGACCGCAACTGAGGAACCGAAGTGGGGACTGTCCATGCGACGGGTACGGATCTCGCGCACCACCGGAGCGGTACTCGTTTTCCTGTTCAGTGCCGGTCCGGCCGTCCTGGTGATGCCCGCGCACATCCGCCTCGTCGTCGCGCTCGTCGCGATCGCGGGCTGGCTGCTCGGGTACCTGCTGGTGAAGTTCCTCAGCACGGGACTGCTGACCGATCCCAGCTGGCGGCGGCCGAGCCGCAAGTTCGCCGCCCGGCGCAAGGGGCGGCGGCGCGAGTACGTGATCCCGACCGAGGTGCCGCCGCCACCCGGCCTGCTGATCGGGCGCGATGAGCAGGTACGCGCGATCTGCGACCACCTGATGCGGCCGGCGGCCGGCGGTCCACCGGTCGTGGTGCTCACCGGCCCGACCGGGGCGGGGAAGTCGGCGCTGGCGATCGGGGTCGCGCAGGTGCTCGCCGACCGGTACCGCGACGGGCAGTTACTTGCCCGGCTCGACCGGGCGGCTCCCGGGGCGGAGGGCGTCGACGACGTGCTGCGCACCTTCGTGGACGCGCTCCAGGATCCGCTCGACTCGCTGCCGGCGACCGCCGCGGAGCGGGCCCGCCGGTACCGGGAGCTGACGGCCAGCCGCCGGGTGTTGGTGATCCTCGAATCGGCCCGGGACCTGGAGCAGGTACGGCCGCTGCTGCCCCGTGGCCGGGGCTGTGCCGCGATCCTCACCTCACGCGACGCGTTGGCGTTCGACGAGTCGTGGTTCGAGGTGCGCATCGACCGGCTGAGCGACGAGTCGGCACTGCGGGTACTCGACGCACTGGTCGGCGAGGGCCGGGTGAAGGCCGAGGCGGCCGACGCGCTGCGCATCGTCGAGGCGACGGCGGGGCACCCCTTCGCGCTGCAGGTCGCCGGCGCCGCCCTGGCGTCGCGGCGCAACTGGACGCTCCAGGTCGCGGTCCAGCGCATGGTGGAGGCGCGGCTGGTACCGGCCGCGGGGGAGCGGCTGCCCGCCTACGCGGCCGCGCTGGACCTCAGCTACGCGCTGCTGACCGAGCAGGAGCGCCGCGGTCTGGTCATGCTCGGCCTGATCGACGAGCCGACGTTCGCGCCGTGGATGCTCGGCGCGTTGCTGCGCGGCGCCCGGCGCGCCGCCTCACAGGACGACGGCGCCCGGCGCGCCGGTTCGCAGGACGACCGCGCCCGGCGCGCCGGTTCGAGCGGGTCCGCCGCCACGGACGCGGATGGGGACGCCGACGCCGCCGCGGAGCGCATCCTCGACCGGCTGGTCTACGCCCGGCTGGTCGAGCGGCGCCTCGACGACGCCACCGGGGTCGCCACCTTCCGGGTCGCCGGGCAGACCGAGTCGTACCTGAAGGCACGCCTGTTCGCCGAGGTGACCCCCGAGGCCCGGGAGCGCGCCGTCGAGGAGCTGTCCAACACCCGCCGGCTGCACGGCGAGCGCAGCCCGGAGCAGGTGCTGCGCATCGAGGTGTACCGGCAGCTTCAGGACGGCGAGCTGTCCGCGGCGCTGAACACCGCCCGCGCGGTCCTCAAGCTCTGCCGGGAACGGGTCGAGACCGCCGGCGACGCGGTGAAGGCGGGCAGCGCCATGACGGCCGGCAGCGTGGTGGACAGCCTCGCGGCCGCCGACAGCCGGGAGGAGCTCGCCCGCGCCAGGGCGGAGGAGGGGCTGGCGCTGGCCGCCCTCGCCGAGGTGAACGGCGAGCTGGGCTGGATGGAGGACTCCCGGCAGTACGCCGAGGCGGCCCTGGAGACGAACACCAGCCGGTGCCGCCCGCGTGCCCTGCGGTGCCTGGGAGTCGTGCACGCCCGGGCGGGACGGCTCGACGAGGCGCAGCGCGACCTGGACGCGGCGGTGGAGGCGGCCGACAAACTCACCGACCGCTGGGAGAGCATCCGTACGCTGCGCGACCTCGCCCTGATCCAGGCGCAGCGGGGGCGGCACGATGACGCGCGGGAGTCGATCCTCGACGCTGTACGGCGCTGCCCGCCGTCCGACGACTCCGGCCGGCGCCGGCTGCCCGGTGTCCTGTGGGCGCAGGGCGCCGTGCTCCAGGCCGGCCACCAGCTGGACGAGGCGGACCGGGTGCTCGACCGGGCGGAGGGGATGTTCGCCGATCCCGGGCTGCACCAGGGGCTGTGGCTGCCGTGGATCCGCCACCAGCGCGCGCTGGTCGCTCTGGAGCAGCGGCGGTACGGGCGCAGCCGGGAACACGCGCAGCGGGCCAGCCAGGCGTTCCGGGACATGAACCACAGGTACGGCATCGCCCACTGCCGCATGGTGATCGGCCGCGCGTACCTCGACGAGGGCAACGAGCAGGCGGCCACGTCCATTCTCGAGGAGGCCGTGCAGACGTTCGGCGGCTGCGGCGACCGGTGGATCGAAGCGGAGTGCCGGTGCTGGCTCGGTGAGGCCCACCTGTCCGCCGGTCGGCTCAAGGCGGCCGCCGAGGCGTTCGTCCGGGCCGCGCAGGACTTCCACGACCTGGGTGACATCCGCAGCCGCGGACGGGCCAGAGCCAGGCTCGGCGTCGCCGACGCGCGACGGCGGTGGGAGGCGGTGGAGGAGAATCCGGTGCTCCGGGTCGCCCGCCCGCTGGTGGTCGGCATGCGCGTGCGGGCCGATTGATGCGTCGGCGAATCGGTCGCCGTTACATCGTCCGGATACGGCTGTCCGTCCGGGGTCTGCGGCACACCCTGCACCCGTACCGTCTGGTCATCGCGGGCGGCGCCGGTGGCCTCGGCGCGGTGCTCGGCGCGGTCTACGACCAGATCGAGACCCACCTGCGGATCGTGACGATCGTCGCGATCGGCGTGCTGACGGCGATGGCGGTGGTGCTCACCGAGCCGCCGAAGGTTTCGGACGAGCAGATCCGGGCGGAGCAGGCGTCCCTTGCGGTCAAGCCGCCTCGACCGCGCCGCGACGGGTCCGGGCGGCGGCCGGCAAGCGGGCCGGCCCGCCCTCGGATGGCCTGGTGGCGCTGGTGGCCCCGGCGGATCGCGCCGACGCTGCCGCCCGGCGACGGGCCGTTCTGCGGCCGGGTCCGGGAGCTGGCCGAGTTGACGGCGCGGCACGAGGCGGCCCGGGCGGCACGGCAGGAACCGGCCCGCTCGAGCGCTCCGGTCGAGCAGGACGCGGGGCGCGGGACCACCGGCCCGGTGCTCCTGCTCATCCACGGCAAGCCCGGCGTCGGCAAGAGCGCGCTCGCCCTCGAACTGGGCCGGCGGTTGGCCGACCAGTACCCGCACGGCCAGGTGTACGCGAACCTTGGCACGTTGCGCGACGCCCGTACCCCGCGGGAGATCCTGGGCATCCTCTTGAAGGCGCTCGGCTGGCCCGAGGCGGAGATCCCGCTCCAGGCGGTGGAGTGCGCCAAGATCTTCCGGTCGCTGACCACCAGGCGCCGGATGCTCTTCGTGCTCGACGCGGCCCGGCAACCGGATCAGGTGCTGAAGGTGCTGCCGGCCGACCCGCGCGCCGCTGTCATCGTGACCAGCCGGCGCGACTTCGGCGCCGACCTCGGCGCCCCCTCGTACCCGCTGGACGTACCCGACCAGGACGAGGCCATCGCGATCCTGCGCTCGGCCAGCGGCACCGACGACGGCACCCGCCCGGAGTGCGCGGCGCAGATCGTCCAGGCGTGCGGGGCGCTGCCGCTGGCGATCCGCGCGGCGGCCGAGCGGGTCAACCCGGCCGGTGCCGAACTGTGCCACGTCGCCGGCCTGCTGGCGCCGCCCTCGTCCCGGCTGAGCTGGCTCGAGCGTCCGGACATCAGCGTGGTGGAGCGCATCGCCAGCGAGTACGACCGCCTGCTGGACCAGGAGAAGCGGGCCCTGCAACTGCTGACGCTCATCGACTCGCCGACGTTCGTGCCGTGGGTGCTGGCTCCGCTGCTGAACGTCGCGTCGTCGGAGGCGGAGAACCTGGTCGCCCAGCTGGGCGCGGCGCAGATGCTCGACAACGTGCGCCGCGACGAGGCGACCGGGTTGGCGCGCTACTCCTTCCACCCGCTGGTGCGGCTGTTCGCCGAGGCGAAGTTGAGCGACGAGGTGGACACCGACGAGCGCACCGAGGCCCGCCGCCGGCTCGACGAGGCGTACCGCGAGGTCGTCATGGGGGTACTCGGGCGGGTCGACCGGACGTTCTGGATCCCGCCGCCTCCACCCAGGTACCTGGCGGCCCACAGCGACGTGCCGCGCCGGCTCGCCCAGGATCCGGAGCCGTGGGTCCGGGCGGAGTACCGCAACCTGTTGCGGTGCATCCAGCTGTCCAGTGCCGACGAGCCCGCGCTGTGCTGGCGGATCGCCGCGCGGCTGGACGGTTGCGTACCCGATGAGCTGGATCCCGAGTCGAGCCTGGAGGCGTACGACCTCGCGGTCAAGGCGGCCCGCACCGACCACGATGAGCTCGGCCTGATCCAGGTGCTGCTGGCCAAGGGTTCGTTCCTCAACGGCGTCGAGCGCTACCGCGACGGCCAGGAGACGCTGGCCGAGGTGGCCCGGCTCGCCCAGGCGCTGCGCCGCGGCGAGGACCGCCACAAGGCGCGGGAGGCCACCCGGATGGCGGTGCTGGGCCAGCGCAAGATGGGCGAGGCGTGCCTCCAGATGGGCGCGTACGAGGCGGCCGACGAGATGTTCCGCAACGCGTACCGTGCCGCCGCCGCGAACGGGGACGACGCCGAACAGCGGCTGGTGTGGCTGCTGCTCGCGGAGACCCGGCAGGTGGACAGCCCGGACCCGGACGAGGTGGACTCGCGCGGCGGCGACTCCAGCCGGTTCCGGGCGATACTCGGCTCGGCGGAGGCGGCCCGGCGCCGTCGGGAATGGGTACTGGCCAGCGAGTACCTGGACCGGGCGCTGGAGTACAGCGACGACGACGCGCAGCGCGAGGCGACCGTGCGGTACCGGATGGCCCGCCTCAACCTCGCCTGGCACCTGCAGGTGCACGGCTGGCCGCGCGGGCCGTCGCCGGTACGGGTGGGCGGCATGTCGGCGGAGTCCTCGCTCGCCGATCACGCGGTGCGGCACGCGGCCGAGGCCGTGCTGATCTTCCGGCGCACCGGCAACAAGATCGGGGAGGTACGCGCGCACTGCGTACTGACCCGGGCACTGCTCGCGGCCGGCCATGAGGTCGAGGCGCAGCGGGTGGGACACGCCGCCGAGCGGGAGCTGGCCGCGATCGACGCGCAGCTCGCCGGGCCGGCGCTGGGGCCGTTGACCGCCCGCGTCTGGCGTGCCATGGGTGACCTGCTGCTGTGCCACGGGGACGTGGTGAACGGCCGGCGCCGTCTCATGCAGGCGGCCACGCTGTTCGGCCAGGAGCACGACTGGGGGGCCCAGACCGAGGCGCTCCACCGGTTGCGGGACCTTCCCTGGCCGGCGGACTCGTCGGCCGCGCACGAGCACCTGGTCCCGTCCGGCCCGCTGGACCGGAGCAATGGCACCGGGGCCGTGGCGCCGGCGCAGTGGCGCCGGTCAGCCCACTGACGCCTGGACGCAGCCGTTGCGGATCCGGGTGCGCAGCGTGGGCTGATCGGTGGTCGCGGGGCCGCGTACCACCGCGCCGTCGGCGAGCCGGAACGTGCTGCCGTGCCACGGGCACACCACGCACGCCGAGCCGTCGATCTCGATGGTCTCGCCCTCGCCGAGCGGGCCGGTCTCGTGGCCGCAGCGTTCGATCATCGCGCTCACCGTCTCACCGGTGCGGCTGACCAGCACCGGGACGTCGCCGATCCGCGCGACCAGCCGCTGGTTCTCGCCGAGCGCCCGGAACTCGCACAGGTCGTGCCACCCCTCGGGGATCTGCTGCTCGATCGGCGCCGCCTGGTTCACCCCGGACGCGAACCGGTACGTCAGGTGGGCGCCCAGGAAGGCGCCGAGGCTGGCCGCGGTCAGGCCGCCGTACGCCAGCCGTCTGCCCAGGCGGTGGTTGCCGGTCAGCCGGGCGACCAGGGGGCGGTGTAGAGGCCGATCCCGACACCGTTGGCGACGGCGTGCACCAGGCCCACCCGGCGCGGCTGCGTCGACAGGTCCGACCAGTCGTTCCAGCCCGCCAGGACGGCCGGCACGGCGCTGGCCGTACCGGCGCCGACCAGTACGGTGGCGCTGCGCTCCATGCCGGGCAGGGCGTCCAGGACGGCCGCGCTGAACCAGGCGCCGACCGGCACCTGGACGAGCGCGGGGTGCAGGGGATGGCCGAGCCACACGCCGTGCAGCGCGTCCCGTACCCGGCCCCGCAGCCCCGCCTGCAGCTTGCTCTGCAACGGATCGCCCAGCCGATCCAGCTTGTTCGCCTTCTCCAGCCGCTCCAGCAGCCCGCGCCCCATCATGGTCCCGCTCTTTCCCACGGCGGGGCCGGGCAAACGGCGGAAACGGCGCATTCGCCGCCCTGGGCCGGATCCGGCCCAGGGCGGCGAATGCGTGAGGCGCCCTCCGGGTGTCAGCAGGTGGCGAGCATGCTGGTCAGTGCGCCCTTCTCGGCGCTGGTGACGGTGAGCGTCCAGACGTACTTCACCCGTACCCACATCCGGGCGTAGGTGCAGTAGTAGCTGGTCAGCGGGGGCTTCCAGGCGTCCGGCGACCGGTCGCCCTTGGACTCGTTGACGTTGTCGGTGACCGCGATCAGCTGCGGATCGGTGAGGTCGTTGGCGTAGGACTCGCGCTTGCTGGTGGTCCACGCCCAGGCGCCCGACTCCCAGGCGTTCTTGAGCGTGACGACGTGGTCGATGTCCAGGTCGGAGGCGGCCGTCCAGGTGGCTCCGTCGTAGGGGCTGTGCCAGGTGCCCGAGGTCGCCGTACAGGCCGAGTTGACTGTGACGCCGGTCCCGTCGCGCTTGAGGACGGTCTCCCGGGTGTCGCAGGTACCGGAGATGGTGTCCCAGGTGGGGAACAGATCCCGGTCGTAGGTCGTTGTGTGGGTCCAGGCGGCGACGGTCAGGGCGGCCAGCTCGGATCGCGCCGTGGTCGCGGTCGGGATGCCGGGCGGGGTCGCGCCCGCCGGGGACGGGGTGGCCAGCGTGAGCACGCAGGTCATCAGGGCCGTGGCGAGCGTCGCCAGCAGGGTCGCGGCGAGCGGGTTGGGCAGTCGACGGGTCACGTGCGCTCCCAGAGGGTGTGCGGGGTCCGGTTCACGGTTGCCGACTTGATCGTGCTATGTAAATACTTCGCTGACCTGTCGGGCGGATGAACAATGATCCGGCCGGGGTCGGCGGATCAGTCCGTAATGGATCGTGACGGGCGATGTGGGCGGCCCGGGTCGGGCACGCCACCGGGGGTTTCCGTGTGGGGTGCCGCTCGATGTCGGACCCGCCGGATAGGCTCGTTGCGGTGTCTCGCGGGCGTGCGGTCCGGCCAGGACTGGCCGGGACGCGCACCACGGGCGCCGTCGCACATCCATACCAAGATCGGGGAGTACCGCCAGGTGACCGCGCAGCCGGAGACCAAGTCCCTGTACGGGGCCGATGACCTTACCCACCTTGAGGGCCTGGACGCGGTCCGCAAGCGACCCGGCATGTACATCGGTTCGACCGACAGCCGTGGCGTGGGTCACCTCGTCAACGAGATCCTGGACAACGCCACGGACGAGGGTGTCGCGGGCTACGCCACGCACATCGAGGTCACGCTGCACGCGGACGGCTCGGTTCAGGTCGACGACGACGGTCGGGGCATTCCCACCGATATTAACGCAAAGTCGGGCCTATCGGGCGTGGAGTTGGTGCTGACCCGCCTGCACGCCGGGGGGAAGTTCGGCGGCTCCGGCTACAAGACCTCCGGCGGCCTGCACGGAGTGGGCGCGTCGGCGGTCAACGCCCTGTCGCGCCGCTTCGAGGTGACCGTGCGGCTCGCCGGCAAGGTCCACCAGATGTCGTTCCAGCACGGGGTTCCGGGGGTGTTCGAGGGCTCCGGGCGCACCGCGCGGTTCACGCCGCAGCCGGGCCTGCGGGTGACCGGCCGGATGAAGCGCGGCGAGTCGGCGGGCACCTCGGTCCGGTACTGGTACGACTCCCGGTACTTCGAGACCGGCGCGGCGCTGGACGTGGAGGCGGTGCGCACCAAGCTGCGCAACACCGCCTTCCTGGTGCCCGGCGTCGGCTATGTGCTGCGCGACGAGACCCAGGATCCGGCCACCGAGGAGAAGTTCCACTTCCCGGACGGGCTCACCGACATGGTGGAATTCCTGTCGCCGTCCGGCGAGCGGGCGGTCTCCGGCACCCTGATGGTCACCGGCGAGGGCACCTACAAGGAGAACGCCGCCGACGAGAACGGCGTGATGCGGGCGAACGTCGAGCGCCGCGCCGAGGTCGAGGTCGCGTTCCGCTGGGGTACCGGCTATGAGCGCACCGTCGAGTGCTTCACCAACACGATCCGCAACGTGCACGGTGGCACCCACCGCAAGGGGTTCGAGCGGGCGCTCGTGCGGTCGCTGACCGACGCGATCCGGGGCAGCCGCGGCCTGCTGCGGGCCAAGGAGGACCTGCCGGTCCTCGACGACATCCTGGAGGGCATGACCGCCGTCCTCCACGTGCGGATCCCGGAGCCGCAGTTCACCTCGCAGACCAAGGACGAGCTGTCCACCGCCGGCATCGCCAAGGTGATCCAAGCGATCGTCGAGCAGCACATCAAGTCCTGGGTGGAAAACCGCAAGACCAAGTCCGAGGCGACCACGGTGCTCCAGAAGATCGTGGATGCCGCGCGGGTGCGGTTGACCCAGAAGCAGCAGAAGGACGCCGCCCGCCGCAAGACGGCGCTGGAGGGCGCGGCGATGCCCCCGAAGCTGGTCGACTGCCGCTCGACCGGGGTGCAGCGCAGCGAGTTGTTCATCGTGGAGGGCGACAGCGCGCTGGGTACCGCCCGGCAGGGCCGCTCCTCGGAATATCAGGCGCTGCTGCCCATCCGGGGGAAGATCCTGAACGTGCAGAAGGCCAGCCTGCAACAGGTCCTCGACAACGCCGAGTGCTCGGCGATCGTGCAGGTGCTGGGTGCCGGGTCGGGGCGCACCTTCGACCTGGACGCGCTGCGCTACGGCCGAGTCCTGATCATGGCCGACGCGGACGTCGACGGTTCACACATCCGGACCCTGCTCATCACGCTGTTCGCGAAGTACATGCGCCCGCTGATCGAGGCCGGGCGGCTCTACGCCGCCGTACCGCCGCTGCACAAGATCCTTACCAAGGGCCGCAACCCGGAGACCATCTACACCTACAGCCAGGCCGAGATGGAGAGCGTGGTCGCCCGGCTGGGGAAGGCGGGCAGGCAGGTGGTGAGCCCGATCCCGCGGTTCAAGGGCCTCGGTGAGATGGACGCCGACGAACTGTGGGAGACCACGATGAACCCGGCCACCCGGGCCGTGCGGCGCATCACCATGGGCGACGCCGACGCCGCACAGGCGACTCTCGACCTGCTCATGGGCGAGAAGGTCGAGCCGCGCAAGAACTGGCTCATCGACTCGGCCAGCCGGGTCGACCAGGAAACGATCGATGCCTGAGCGCACCGCAACGCCCGTCCAGCACGCAACGCCGGTACGTCAAGGAGAGCACTGAGCAATGGCACGCAGCAGGGGCGCACAGTCCAAGGTCGACCTGTCCGCCTTCGATCAGGCGGGGGCGCGTGTCCTCGACAACCCGTTGGTCACCGAGGTCGAGGACTCCTACCTGGAGTACGCGTTCTCGGTCATCCACTCCCGCGCGTTGCCGGACGCCCGCGACGGCCTCAAGCCGGTGCACCGCCGCATCCTGTACTCGATGAGCGAGCAGGGCCACCGGCCGGACCGCCCGCACGTGAAGTCCGCCCGCGTCGTCGGTGACGTCATGGGTAAGTACCACCCGCACGGCGACGGCGCCATCTACGACGCGATGGTCCGCCTCGCGCAGGGTTTCTCCCTGAACGCGCCGCTGATCGACGGGCACGGCAACTTCGGCTCCCCGGACGACGGCCCGGCCGCGTCCCGCTACACCGAGGCCCGGATGTCCCGCGAGGCGATGCTGCTCGTGTCGGAGCTCGGCGAGGGCACCGTCGACTTCCGGCCCAACTACGACGGGTCGCTGACGGAGCCGAGCGTCCTCCCGGCGGCGTTCCCGAACCTGCTGGTCAACGGCACCTCCGGGATCGCGGTCGGCATGGCGACCAACATGATCCCGCACAACCTCGGCGAGGTGGTCGCGGCCGCGCGCTGGCTGATCAGGCACCCCACCGCGACGCTGGACAAGCTGATGGAGTTCGTCCCCGGCCCGGACCTGCCGACCGGCGGGCTGCTGCTGGGCCTCGACGAGGTCCGCAAGGCGTACGAGACCGGTCGGGGCGTCGTGCGGATGCGCGGCCGGGTCGAGATCGGGCCGCTGGAGGGCAGCCGGAACCGGCAGGCCATCACGGTGACCGAACTGCCGTACGGCGTCGGTGCCGAGAAGGTCATCGAGGCGGTCAGCGAGGAGGTCCGCGGCCGGGCGATCACCTCCGGGCCGAGGAAGGGCCAGCGCCTGCCCGCACGGTTGCAGGGCATCGCCGACATCAAGGACCTGACCGACCGGGAGAACGGCATCCGGGTGGTCATCGAGTGCAAGGTCGGCGTTAACCCGCAGGCGCTGCTCGCCGACCTGTACCGGCTCACCCCGCTGGAGCAGTCGTTCGGCGTGAACAACCTGGTCCTGGTCGACGGGCAGCCGCAGACGCTGGGCCTCAAGGCGCTGCTGGAGGTGTTCCTGGCCCACCGCTACGAGGTGGTGACCCGGCGCACCACGTACCGGCGCCAGAAGCGCCAGGAGCGGCTGCACCTGGTCGACGGACTGCTGATCGCGCTGCTGAACATCGACAAGGTGGTGCGGCTGATCCGCGAGAGCGAGACCGCACAGGCCGCGAAGGACGGCCTCATGCGCCGGTTCAAGCTCAGCGACGTGCAGGCCACCTACATCCTCGACACGCCGCTGCGCCGGCTGACCAAGTTCGACCGGCTGGAGTTGGAGGGCGAGCAGAACCGGCTGCGCGAGGAGATCGCGGCGCTGTCGCAGATCCTCGACGACGAGAACGTGCTGAAGAAGGTCGTCTCCGACGAGCTGGCGGCCGTGGTGAAGGAGTTCGCGGCCGAGCGGCGCACCACGCTGATCGACGGCGACCTCAAGGAGGTCCTCGCCGCGTCCGCGCCCGCCGGTCCGCTGGAGGTCGAGGACGATCCGTGCCAGGTGATCCTGTCCGCGACCGGCCTGGTCGCGCGCACCGCCGCCGAGTCCGAGGAGGCCCGCGAGGGTCGCCGGCGCAGCGGCCGGATCAAGCACGACGCGGTGCGTTCGGCCGTCCACGCGACCGCTCGCGGCCAGGTGCTGCTGGTGACGAACAGGGGTCGGGCGTTCAAGACCGACGTCCTGCCGCTGCCGGTGCTGCCGGAGCAGCCGGGTACCGTCTCGGTGCGCGGCGGCATGTCGGCCTCCGAACTGGTGCCGCTGCACCCGGGCGAGAAGGTGATCGGCCTCGCGCCGCTGGGCGAGCAGGCCGCCGGATCGCCGGGCCTCGCGGTGGGTACCCGGCACGGCGTGGTGAAGGTGTGCGCGCCGGAGTGGCCGGTCCGCTCGGACGAGTTCGAGTTCATCGGCCTCAAGGCCGGCGACGAGGTCATCGGCGCGACCTGGCTGGCGGACGGCAGCGAGACGCTGGCGTTCGTCACATCGGACGCGTCGCTGCTCAGGTTCGCCGCGAAGCTGGTCCGGCCGCAGGGACTCAAGGGTGGCGGCATGGCCGGGGTCAGTCTCGGCGCCGACGCGCAGGCGCTGTTCTTCGGCGCGATCCGCACCGACGATCCGCAGCACGGCGAGCCGATGGTGGTCACGTCGACCGGTCGCGCCGCGAAGGTCACCCCGTTCGGGGGGTACCCGGCGAAGGGGCGCGCCACCGGCGGCGTGCGCGCCCACCGCTTCCTCAAGGGCGAGACCGGCCTCGTCGTCGCCTGGATCGGGCCGCGGCCCGCGGCGGCGACCAGCACCGGCGACCCGGTCGAGCTGCCCGCCGAGGACGCGCGTCGCGACGGCTCCGGCACCCCGGTGACCGGGCGCCTCGACGTCGTCGGCCACCTGATCGAACGCGGCTGACTTCGGGGCCGCACATCCGCGGACCGGGCGACGCACACGGGCCCGGCCCGGGCATTGCGTGCCCGGGCCGGGATCGCCGCTCGATGAGCGGTTACTGGTACGTGATGTCGGACGTCGAGAAGTTGCAGTGGCCGTCGCCCATGCCGTCGCCCAGGTACGGCGGCTCACTGCCCTTCGCCACGCCGGTGTACTCGGCGCAGATGTGCGTCTTGGAACCGTTGATGAGCGTGACGTGCGTGAGCGACGCCGTGTCGCCCCAGTTGATGTTGATGCCGACGATGTACTTGGCGCTGTCCAGGATGACGTTGTCGACCGTCACGTGGCGCTCGTACGAGTTGGTGCAGTTGCCACAGCCCCGGTACAGCTTGCCGATCGACTTGGCGTAGAAGCCGGAGATGTGTACGGTGCCCGAGCCGTTGTGCTGGAACACCTTGTCGTCGGCGTTCATGGCGCCGCCGCCGATGACGTAGGAGTCGCCGTTGGTGGCCAGGAACGTCGCGGCGTCCTCGCCGACGTCCTCCCACCACACGTTCTGGATGGTGCAGCGACCCTCGCAGTGCACGCCGTCGCCGGCCGGGGAGCCGATGATGACGTTCTTGATGGTGGCGCCGTCGGCCAGGTCGAACATCGGATCCTGGCTCTCACTCTGGCTGCCGTCACCGATGCAGCAGTAGCGCTTGAGTCCGCCGTCGAACGTGCCGCTCACGCTGACCGTGCCGCTCACCGAGACGTCACCGGTCTTGGTGGGCCAGTTGGTGGTCGGCGGTGCGCTCGTGGGCGGCGGTGACGTCCGGGTGGGCGTCGGGGTCGGCGTGGCCGTCCTGGTCGGTGTCGGGGTCGGCGTGGCCGTCCTGGTCGGGGTCGGCGACGTCGGCGGTGGGGTGGTGGCCGACGAGTCCACCGTGACGTCGTCGAAGTTGCCCGTCGAGAAGGCGGTCTGCAGGCCGATGCGGCCGTTCGCGATCGCCGAGTTGCTGGCGCTGCCGATGCTGGCGCCGTTGACGGTACCGCTGATGGTCGTGCCGTTCGTGGTCAGCGCCAGGGTGTACCAGGTGCCGGTCGACACGGTCTGCGACGAGCTGCCCAGCACGGTCACCGCTCCGCTGTTGACCGCCTGCAACTGGATCAGGTTGCCCGGCATCAGGGCCAGGCGGTAGAAGCTGGTGGAACTCTTGGCGCGGGCCAGCAGGCCGACGAAGCCCCCGGAGCCCAGGCTCAGCGGCTTGACCCTGGCCTGCACCGTGTAGGTGGTCCAGCCGGTGTCGCCGGCGAAGAGGCGGGCATTGTCGGTGGTGCCCTTGGTCTGCTGGACCGCTTTGGTGCCGTCGGTGACGACGGTCCACGTGCCGCCCGACTTGGACCAGGCGTTGGTGGTGCCGTCCTCGAAGTTGGCGCTGAACACCGTCGCGGCGAACGCCAACTGCGTCACGCCGATCAGGCCGATGGCGAGAGCGGCGGTGCCGCCCGCGGCCAGCAACTTCCACGATCTCCGGCGAGATCGGGTCTGGGATCCCATACTGGCAACCTCCGGAACTACGGGGCAGGCGCGTGTTGCACGCACGCGTGGGACGAAGAGGGGCCGGTAGGCGAGAATCCGTTGCGGCGTACCGGTTACCCGTGAAAACGGTAAGCGCATTCCCAGGACCGGGACGGTCGTAGGAAAGCGCATTCCTAGACGACAAACTCGCATGCGCATCAGCGACAGTCAATAGAATGGACGTGCAGGTTCGTTGCAGCGCCCCCGCGGCGGTCGTCGGGCCTTACCGGTCGCGCACTCCGGTGCCGCGTTCCGGGCGCGGCGGGTCCGCGCACTCGACGCCCACGGCCCTGCGCGCGCCGACCCGAGGCGACTCTCAGCGACCTTCCAGCCGCTATCGTGGAGGATTCCAGGATCGTGCCGCATCATGGTCTCCGCCGGGTAGCTCGCGCAGTCGACCGTGAGGGAGCAGTTTGAGCCGGTTCTCGTTGCGCGCCAGGCTCGTGGTGGCGGTCGTCGCGCTGGTCGGCTGCGCGCTGGCCATCGTCGGCGTCGCCACCGTCACGGCCCTGCGTCGTTACCTCACCGACCGTATCGACGCCCAGCTCCAGGTGCTGGGCGTCTCGTTCGAGCACCAGATGGCCAGGGGATCGCACAACCTCTCGTTCAGCCCGCCGCAGGTCGCCCCGGACAACATGGACGTGCCCACCCCGTACCTGCTGGAGTCGCTGCAGCCCGACGGCAGCCTGTACGACAGCTATCCCCAGCCGCTGCCCACCGACATTCCCCGGCTGAGCACCTCGGACCTGCACCGGACCGGCCCGTTCACGGTGGCGTCGACCGGACACAGCCGCACCCGGTGGCGGGTACTCATCGTGACCGGCCCGCAGGGGCAGCAGATCGTCGTCGCGAACAACATGTCCGACGCCGACCGGGTGGCCGACCAGTTGCTGCTGCTCATCGTCCTGGTCGAGGTCGGCGCGCTGGCGGCGGTCACGGTCCTCGGGATCTGGCTGGTACGGGTCAGCCTGCGGCCGCTGGGGGAGATCGAGCGGGCCGCCGCCATGATCTCCGACGGGGACATGTCCCGGCGGGCGCCGCACCGCGACCCGCGTACCGAGGTGGGCCGGCTCGGCCAGTCGTTCAACACGATGATCGAGCGCATCGAGCGGGCATTCGCCGCGCAGGCGGACTCCGAGGCCCGGGCCCGACACTCGGAGGACAAGATGCGCCAGTTCGTCGCGGATGCCTCGCACGAGCTGCGTACCCCGCTGACCACCATCCGCGGCTTCGCGGAGCTGTACCGGCAGGCCACCGCCGCCGACGCGCAGAAGGCCGCCGCCGATGCGCAGCGCGCGGCCGCCGGCCGGGAGTCCACAGCAGTCGGCGGAGAGCCCACAGCCGTCGGCCAGGAGCCCACAGCCGTCGGTGGAGAGTCCACAGCCGTCGGCGGGGAGCGCACGGTCGACGCGCCGGCCGGCGGCGCGGCGCGTCCCGGCGTCGATCCGAGCCCCGGGGTCGATCCGCGCCGCGCCACCGACCTGGTCCGGCGCATCGAGGACGAGGCCCAGCGGATGGGCCTGTTGGTGGAGGACCTGCTGTTGCTGGCCCGCCTGGACGAGGAGCGCCCGCTGGCCGTCGAACCGGTGGACCTGGTCGTGCTGGTCAGCGACGCGCTGGAGGCCACCCGGGCCATGGCGCCGAGCCGGTCGATCGCGATGCAACTGTCCACCGGCGGTCCGCTCATGGTGGACGGCGACGAGCCGCGGCTGCGTCAGGTTCTCACCAACCTGCTGGGCAACGCGCTGAAGCACACACCGGCCGAGGCGAGCCTCACGGTGCGGCTGGCCCGCCTGGACGAGCATGCGGTCATCGAGGTCGTCGACACCGGCCCGGGCCTGACTCCGGAGCAGGCCCAGCGGGTCTTCGAGCGCTTCTACCGCGCCGACCCGTCCCGCAACCGGCACGACGGGCCACCCGGCACGGGACTCGGCCTGGCGATCGTCGCCGCGATCGTGGCCGCCCACGCCGGCCGCGTCGAGGTGGACAGCGTTCCGGGGGCGGGCACCACGTTTCGCGTGGTGCTGCCGCTGCCGCCGCAAGGCGAACCGGCCGCCTGAACAGGGATCCGGTCAGGCGGCTGTAGCTGTCGCTGCTGGCGCTGGCGCCGCACGGCGAACCCGCCGCCTGACCGGCGGTCTGGTCAGGCCGCCGCGAGGTGCCGGAGGGCCGAACGGTACGCGGTCGCCAGTTCCTCGTCGATGCGTGCGGACTGCGCCGCGGTGAGCGTCACGGCGCCTGCCTGGCGCGGGCGGGACTCGATCATCCGGGCCCGTAGCCCGGTCGGCGGATGGGTGGCGGACATGGACACCTCGTCACGCAGCGACAGCTGCCGCAGGTGTGGGAGCCGGGCCGACGCGGCGGTACGGGTCTCGTCCGCGACCCGTATCCAGCCGGCGACCGCCTCGCCGCGCCGGGCTTCCCGGCACACCATCGGGTAGAGCTGTTCCCGCAGCACGAGCGTGTCGGCCAGCCCGGTCGCCGCGTCGCTGCCCGCCGCCCAGGCCGCCAGTTCGTCGGAGAGGTACTCGGCGCGCTGCGCGTCGCGCAGGCAGGCGCGGACGAGTACGAAGTGTCCACAGAGGACTGTCTGGCGCAGGGCGCCGAATCCGGCCCGGCTCACCGCACCGGCGATCCGGCCGGCCGCGCCGCCGATGGGCACCGGGGGCGGGCGCAGCAGGTCGGCGAGGGCGCCGAGCGTGGTCAGCGGGATGTGGGTCAGCGGGCCGCGGCGGGCATCCCCGTTCACGAAGTGGCCGAGTTCATGCGCGAGCAGGGCGACGCGCTGCGCGGGCGGCAGGACGGCCCACATCGCCACGCCGAGCGTGAGCGACCGGCGGCGGCGCAGGCCGGCGGCGCGGGCCGACGCGTTGAACCACGGGTCGACCGAGACGACGTGCGGGGGCGGCGCCCCGATCGCGGTGGCCACCTCGTCGATGAGCCGGAAGAGGGTGGGTGCCCGGTGCCGCTCGATCCGGCCGTACCGGTCGTCGAGCCGGCCCAGCTTCGGCCAGAGGGCCAGCGCCAGCAGCACACAGAGCGCGCCGGGGACGATCCGCCAACCGGGGAACCGGTTCCCGATGAGGTACGCGCCGAGAGCGAGTAGCCCGGCCACCGAGGCGAACAGGATGAGGGCCGCGGCAAGCAGGCAGAACCGGGCGGTACCCCAGGCTCGCCGGTCGACCGGCCGCCCCGACAGCGCGGCGTACTGCTTGGTGGTCAGCCGGTACGCGCGGCGGAACAGTGCCCGATCCAGCCACCGCCAGCCGGCTTCGGGTTTGCGCCGCCGTGGCTCGTACCGGTCCAGGCCCCACTCGCACGCCGCGCACCACGGCGCCGCGCCGCTGACCCGCAGCAGTGCGCGGCCGCAGCGGGGACATCCGCCCTCGTTCTCGGCGCCCGGGCTCACAGCGAAGAATTGTCCCCGTACCCGCCGGCCACCATCCGGGGAATCCGGCTATTCGAGCAGCCGGCCGCCGTACTCCTCGAACAGCCGCCGGGTGTCGTCCGGGCCCCGCTCCTGGCCGCCATGCAGCGCCTGGATGAGCGCGTACGTCCGGGCTCCCATGACCAGCAGGTACCGCGCCGGTTCGGGGGCCGGGTTCCAGTAGGTGTGCGCGGTACCTCCCGGCACGATGACCGCTCCGCCCGACGCCGCCTCGACCTCCTCATCGCCGACGCGGACCCGTAAGACGCCTTCCAGCACATACCACGCCTCATCGTCGTCGTGC
>DASXOA010000431.1:0-13294 GCA_036494675.1 Rugosimonospora sp. | reverse complement strand
CGCGTGACGATCGGGGTGGGTTCCGTTCGGGGCCCCGCGACGACCGGGGTGGGTACCGTCCGCGTGACGATCGTCCGGGCTTCCGTGACGACCGTGGTGGGTACAAGCCGCGTGATGACCGTCCGCGTGACGATCGGGGTGGGTTCCGTTCGGGGCCCCGCGACGACCGGGGTGGGTACCGTCCGCGTGATGACCGTCCGCGTGAGAGCCGGCCTGGCTTCCGCGACGACCGTGGCGGGTACAAGCCCCGCGACGACCGTGGCGCGTACAAGCCGCGTGACGACCGTGGCCGTGACGACCGTCCGCGTGACGATCGGGGCGGGTACCGGCGGGATGACCGGCCGGGGTTCCGTAGCGACCGTCCGCGCGACGACCGTGGCGGATATCGGCGCGAGGACCAGGGCGGCCCCCGGGCGGACAGGCCGCGTGAGGACAGGCCGCGCGAGGATCGCCCGCGTGAGGACCGTGGCGGGTACCGTCCGCGTGAGGACCGGCCGCAGCGTCCGGAGCGCCGGTACTCACAGGAACGCCCCCAGCGGCCCGGTGGCTTCGACCGGGACCGCGACTCGCGCGGCCGCGGGCCGGCGGAGCGCGGGCAGTCGGAGCGGGGCCAGTTCGACCGGGCACCCCGGAGCGGCACCTGGCGGGACGAAAGCCCCCGCGGCGCCGCTCCCCCTAGCGACCGTGCCCGTGACGGCGCTCCCTCTAGCGACCGTGCCCGCGACGACCGTGCCCGTGGCGGTGCCCGCGACTACTCCGCCAGGGACTCGGCCGCACGGGACTCCGGCGCCAGGGACTACTCCGCCACGGATTCCGGTACCGGGGACACCAGCCCGGCGCTCGACGACAGCATCACGGCGGATGCGCTCGACCATGACGTACGCACCGAGTTGCGTTCGCTGTCCCGGCCGGTGGCCGAGACGGTCGCCCGCCGGCTGGTAGCCGCCGGTCAGCTCGTCGACGACGACCCCGAGACGGCGCTGGAACACGCGATCGCGGCGCGCCGGCTGGCATCCCGGATCCCGGTGGTCCGCGAGGCCGTCGGCATCGCGGCGTACCACGCCGGGCAGTGGCAGACCGCCGTCGCGGAGCTGCGCACGTACCACCGGATGACCGGGCAGCAGACCCATCTGGCGGTACTGGCGGATTGCGAGCGGGCACTCGGTCGCCCGGAGAAGGCGATCGACATCTACCGGTCGGCCGATCGTGGCCAACTCGAGTCGAGCGAGGCCATCGAGCTGCTCATCGTGGCCGCCGGGGCGCGACGCGACCTGGGGCAGGACGAGGCCGCGTTGGCGATGCTGCAGGTGCGGGAGCTCGGGGTCGACGCACCGTGGGCGGCCCGGCTGCGGTACGCGTACGCGGACGGGCTGCTGGCGGCGGACCGGCGTGACGAGGCGCGGGAGTGGTTCGCCCGCGCGGTCGAGGCGGACGACGAGGCCACCACGGACGCGGCCGAGCGACTGCTGGACCTGGACGGCGTGACCCTGGACGAGGCCGAGGACCTCGACGAGGACCTTGATGAGGATGCCGAGGATGACGAAGGCTCCGAGCGTGGGGAGCGCGCGGCCGCCGATCTCGATGCCGAGGACGGGTACGACGCCGAGGGCGAGTTCGACGACGAAGACGATGACGACGACGACGATGACGTTGACGACGATGACGACCAGGACGACGACGAAGACGCCGACGATGACGATGACGTCCAGGACGATGATGACGACGATGATGATGATGACGATGACGAATTCGATGGCGACGAGGATGACGTCGGCGATGACGATGACGCCGATCGCAACGTCGTAGTCGTCGATGACGATGACGATGACGATGACGATGAGGTCGATGGCGAGGGCGACGCTGACGACGACGGATTCGACGACGACGATGACGCTGGCGACGAGTCCGCCGAAGCCGACCTGGCCGGCGGTGGCATCGGCGTCGACGATGACGACGACGGCGATCTTGCTGAGGGGTACGACCTCCCGGACGCACCCGTCGCACGCGACCTGGCCGGCGCCGAGGGCCAGCGCTCCGAGGGCAAGCGCGCCGAGGGCCAGCGCGCCGGGGGCGAGGAGCGCGTGGAGGTCGACGTCGACGACGCCGACGTCAAGGATCTTGACGACGAACTCGACACCGACGGCACCGCACGACCGGGAGCCGGTGGTGCGCCGCAGGGGGACGGTACGCCGGCGTGACCGGGCAGGCGCGGGTCGTTGACGGGTACGACCTGATCATTCTCGATCTTGATGGCGTCGTCTACCTCGGTTCCGAGCCGATCCCGGGTGCGGCGGACGCCATCAACCGGCTCCATGCGGAGCACCGGGCGCTGGCCTACGCGACCAACAACGCCGGCCGGCGCCCCGAGGAGGTCGCCGCGCTGCTCGTCTCGTTCGGCATCCCCGCCGCGGCCGACGAGGTGATCACCTCGCCGCAGGCCGCCGCGCGGCTGCTCGCCGAGCGGCTGCCGGCCGGCTCCGGCGTCCTGATCGTGGGCGCCGACGCGCTGCGCTCCGAGATCGACGCGGTCGGGCTCAAGCCGGTCGACGCGGCGGACGCCGCGCCGGCCGCGGTCGTGCAGGGGTACGGGCCGGATGTCGGGTGGCGCATCCTGGCCGAGGCGAGCGTGGCGATCCGGGCCGGTGCGCTGTGGGTGGCGACCAACGGCGACCGGACGCTGCCCTCGCCGCGCGGCCCGCTGCCCGGCAACGGCGCCCTGGTCGCCGCGCTGGCGACGGCGCTGGACCGCGCGCCGGACGCGATCGTGGGCAAGCCCGAACCGGCACTGTTCAACCAGGCCGCGAAGCGGGTCGGGGCTCAGCGGCCGGTGGTGGTCGGCGATCGGCTGGACACCGACGTCGAGGGCGCGGTACGGGCCGGGATGGACAGCGTGCTGGTACTCACCGGGGTGAGCAGCGCCGAGGATCTGTTCGCCGCGCCCGCGCAGCGACGCCCCACGTTCATCGCGTCCGACCTGACCGGACTGTTCACAGTGGACTCGTCGACCGGCGGCTGGCGGGTACGCCGCGAAGGCGACGCCGTGGAGCTGGCCGGCGAAGGTACCCCGGTCCAGGCGCTACGGCTGCTGTGCGCGCACGCCTGGGAGGCCGGGCGACCGGAGACGGTGACCGCGGCGGATTCGCCGGCCGAGGAGGCGCTGCGCGCCCTGCAACTGGCGGCCTGAACCCGTCACATCAGCTTGCGCAGCTTCAGCAGATCAAACGGGTTGGCGTTGATCGACACGCGGCCCGCCGCCCAGGCCTTCGCCAGGTCCAGTTTGCCGGCCACCAGGGCGAGCAGGTCGTCGCTGGAGGTGGTGAGCCGGATCTTCGCGTTCGGGTCGTCCCCGTCGGTCAGGTCGATCAGCTCGCCGCCGGTCAGCCGGCCGTGAAATGCGACACCGAGGTCCTTGATGGAGCAGGCCAGCGGCCGGTCCAGATCGATTTTGGTACCGACCTCCGCCGCGTGCTCCGCCATCCGGTTGGACAGCTCGTGCAGAGCCGCCCGGCACTCGTCCACCGTCGCCATTTCGCCTCCTGTACCGGCTTTCCCCCGCGATGTGCGGTGTCGTCGGCACGGTACCGCACCGCGACGACCGCGTCCCTTGTAGCGTGGCAGCAGTACGCAGGTGTCGGCGCGAAAATGACGAGGTGTGACGGTCATGGCAGGACGCGAGGATCTTCGCTCGATGCAGGATGCGTGGCGGGCATATCTAGACCTGGCGATGGGGCTGACCGAGACGTCCCGTAAGCGTGCGACGAAGGTCGCCAAGAAGCTGGTCGGTCGCGGCGGCGCGACGGCGGAGCAGCTCCAGACGATGGCCGAGGACTTGATCACGACGAGCATGGCGAACCGGGAGGCGATCACCCGGTTGATCCGGTTCGAGCTGGACCGGGCGCTGGGTCGGGTTGGCCTGGCCACCGCCGACGAGGTCTCCGAGCTGACCACCCGTGTGCACGAGCTGGAGCAGGAGCTGAGCGAGGCGCGGTCGACCGCGCCCGCCACGTCGCCGGTGACCACGACGATCGGGGTGCCGGTCGGGGCGGCCGGGCCGGTCAAGGCGGTGCGTAAGGTCGCGAAGAAGACGGTGGCCAAGAAGACGGCCGCGAAGAAGGCTGCTGCCGCGCAGGCGCTGGGTCCGGCCGACGCGGGGACGGCCGCCGCGGCGACGGCGAAGGCCAGCCCCCGGGTGACCGTGCGGAAGGCGAGCGCGGGTGACGCGGTGGTGAAGGTGACCCCGGCCAGGGTGGTGGCGAAGAAGACCGGATCGAACGCGGTGGCGAAGAAGGCCGTGGCGAAGAAGACCGTGGCGAAGAAGGCCGTGGCGAAGAAGGCGGCTCCGGGCGCGGTCGGCGAACTGATGCAGGGCGAGGCGTGAGCGGGATGGACCCGGGCGCGGCCTGGGGTGGTGCGGCCCCCGAGGACGGCGCGAGCTCGGGGCCTGGTGCGAACTTCGGATCGCCGGTGCCCGGCCCGCCCATGCCGGGTCCGCGCGTGCCCGGCCCGCCCGTGCCGGGGCCGTCGGTGCCCGGCCCGCCCGTGCCAGGGCCGCCCGTGCCCGGCTCGCCGGCAGCGACCGGGCCGACCGGGCATCCGCTGATCGATGCGGCCCTGGGCCGGCTGGAACGGATCGCCGAGCAGCCCGCGCCCGTGCAGGTCGCCGCGTACGAGGAGACGCACCGGGTGCTCCAGCAGACGCTGGCCACCATCGATCAGGCCTGATGGCGAGACGTACCCGGCTCGATGCCGAACTGGTCCGTCGCGGGCTGGCCCGATCACGCGAACAGGCGGTGGAGTTGATCGACGCGGGCCGGGTCGAGGTGCGCGGTACGGCCGCCCGCAAGGCCGCCGCCATGGTCGACCCGGCCGACCCGGTACTGGTGCGCGGCGGCGACGCCGGCGACGAGTACGTCTCGCGGGGCGGCCACAAGCTGGCCGGCGCGCTGGCCGTGTTCGCCCCGCGGGGCCTGACCGTGACGGGGCGGCGCTGCCTGGACGCCGGGGCGTCCACCGGCGGCTTCACCGATGTGCTGCTGCGCGCCGGGGCCGGCCAGGTGGTCGCGGTCGACGTCGGGTACGGGCAGCTGGCCTGGGCCCTGCGCACCGACCCGCGGGTGACGGTGCACGACCGGACCAACGTACGGGCGCTGACCCCGGAGCAGATCGGCGGCCCGGCCGAGCTGACCGTGGCCGACCTGTCGTTCATCTCGCTGCGCCTGGTACTCGCCGCGCTGGCCGCCTGCACAGCGCCGGACGGCGACCTCGTACCGATGGTCAAGCCCCAGTTCGAGGTGGGCCGGGGGCGGGTCGGCGCCGGCGGGGTGGTGCGCGACCCTGAGGCGCGGGCCGGGGCCGTGCTGGACGTGGCCCGCTTCGCCGCCGGACTCGGGCTCGGTGTGGCGGGCGTCGCTACCAGCCCGCTTCCGGGGCCGTCGGGGAACGTGGAATTCTTCCTGTGGCTGCGCCGGGACGCGCCCGGCGTGGACGAGACGGAGGTCCGTACCATCGTCGCCCGGGAGGTGCAGCAGTGAGCAGGGAGGCGTTGCTCGTCACCCATACCGGCCGGCGCGACAGCACGCAGCATGCCCGTACGGTCGCTGCCGACCTGCGTGAGGCCGGTTTCACGGTTCGGGTGATCGCCGAGGAGGTGCCCGACCTGGACATGCCGGGCGTCGTGCCGGCCTTCAGCCCGGACGCCGCCGACGGCGTGGAGATCGTGTTCGCGCTCGGCGGCGACGGCACCCTGCTGCGTGCCGCCGAACTGGCGCGTCCGGCCGGGGCGCCGCTTCTGGGTATCAACCTCGGCAAGGTCGGCTTCCTGGCCGAGGCGGAGATCGAGGACATCGACAAGGCCGTCCAGGACGTGGTGAACCGCTCGTACACGGTGGATGAGCGGCTGACCGTCGATGTCGTCGCCGAGCAGGCCGGGGCGCCGGTGGTCCGCTCCTGGGCGCTCAACGAGGTGACCGTGGAGAAGGGCGAGCGGGAGCGGATGCTCGAACTGCTCGTCGATGTGGACGGGCGTTCCCTGTCGCGGTACGGCTGCGACGGCGTGGTGTGCGCGACGCCGACCGGCTCCACGGCGTACGCGTTCTCCGCGGGCGGGCCGGTGGTGTGGCCCGAGGTGGAGGCTCTGCTGCTGGTTCCGATCAGCGCGCACGCGCTGTTCAGCCGGCCGCTGGTGACGGCGCCGACGTCGACCATCCGGATCACGGTCGACCCGTACACGACCTCGGCCGTGCTGAGCTGTGACGGGCGGCGGGTGTTCGACCTGAGCCCGGGCACGGTGGTCACGGTGCGGCGCGGCGAGCTTCCGGTACGGGTCGTGAGGCTGCACCCGCGGCCGTTCACCGACCGGCTGGTGGCCAAGTTCGGACTTCCGGTGGACGGGTGGCGGGGCGGCCGCTGAGGGCTCGCCGCGCCACCCGGCACGCCGGCCGCTGAGGGCTCGCCACGCCACCCGGCACACCGGCCGCTGAGCGTCAATCCAGCGCGATGGCGTGCTTGGCCCGTTCGATCGACTCCTCGGACGCCGGCCCGCCGGGATTCTCGGTGGCCAGTGCCTGGTTGACGGCGACGAAGGGACGCAGGCGCTGCTCGTACCGGGCCAGCCCGGCCTCGTGGTCGTCCCCGGCCCGGGCCAGCTCCTGCGCCAGCACGTACGCGGCGACCAGCGCCACGCTCGTACCCTGGCCGGATAGCGGCGACGGGCAGTAGGCCGCGTCGCCGAGCAGCGCCACGCGCCCCGACCACCAGCGGTCCATCGTGACCTGGGCCATCTCGTCGAAGTAGAAGTCGGGTGCGTCCGCCATTCCCCTGAGCAGGCGCGGGGTCTCCCAGCCCATGCCGGCCAGCCGCTCGGTGACGATGCGCTTCTGCTGGGCCGTGTCGCGGTGGTCGTACTCGACCGGCTCGCCGCCGAAGCCGAGCGTGACCCGGATCTCGGTGTTGTCGTGAACCGGGTAGATGGCGTAGCCGGCGTGCCCGTCCCGCATCCACAGCTGCCAGTTGTCCAGGCCGAGGATGTTGTCCATGCCGAAGATCGCCAGGTAGGTGTTCATGGGGTGCAGGAAGTCCGTCTCCGGGCCGAAGACCAGGCGCCGCACGGTGGAGTGCAGGCCGTCGGCGCCGAGCACGAGGTCGAAGGTCCGGGACGCGCCGCGCTCGAACTCCACCCGGGCGCCGTCGGCGTCCTGCGCGATCGCCGTGATGGAGTCGTCGAAGAGGTACTCGACGTGCTCGCGGGTCTGTTCGTAGGCGAGGCGGTTGAGGTCCTCGCGCAGGATCTCGACGTCCGGGCTGTCGAGCCGGCCGCTGCTGAAGGTCGCCTCGGTCGAGCGCATGATCTCGTTGCCGTCGCCGTCGAGCACGGACATGCCGCGCATGCGCGTGCGCAGGTCCCGCACCTCGGGCAGGATGCCCATCCGTTCGACGACGTCGAGGGCGGCGCCGCGCACGTCGATCGCCTGGCCGCCCGGGCGCAGGCCCGGCGCCCGTTCGACGGTGGTGACGGCGAACCCGTGCCGGTGCAGCCAGTAGGCCAGTGCGGTGCCGGCGATTCCGGCTCCGGAGATGAGAGCGGTTGCCACGATGCCTCCTATTTACGGTGTACGCAGATTGAATGTACGACGTACGAACAGCGTTTGCAACGGGACTTCTGTTAGCCTCCTGTACTAGTACAGGGAGAGGGGACGCCACCGTGACCAGTTCGGGCCCGCCGTACCAGCGCATCGCCGCCGACCTTCGCCGCCGCATCGCCGACGGTGAGCTGGCCCCGGGCGACCGGGTGCCCTCGACCCGGCAGATCGCCCGCGACTGGAACGTCGCGCTGGCCACCGCGACCAAGGTGCTGGCCCTCTTGCACGCCGAGGGCCTGGTGCGCGCCCGGTCGAGGGTCGGCACGGTGGTGGCCGGCCCGGAGCCGGGAAGCGGAGGGCCGGACAACGGCCCGGAGCCGGACGGCGACCCGGGGACGCCCGGCGGCCAGAGGATGCCCGGCGGTCAGGGGACGCACAGCGGTCAGGGGACGCACGGGGGCCGGGAGCCGGCGGCCGGGGCCCGCCGGGCGCGTACCGGGACCGAGCACGAGCTGACCCGCCAGCGCGTCGTGCGCGCCGGTATCGAGATCGCCGACGCCGAGGGGCTCGACGGGCTGTCCATGCGCGGCGTCGCCGCCCGCCTCGGGGTGGCCACCATGTCGCCGTACCGGTACGTCGACGGCAAAGAGCACCTCGTCGTACTGATGGCCGACGAGGCGTACGGCGAGGAGTCCTACCCCGAAGCGCAGCCCCCGGACTGGCGCTCCCGCCTGGAACTCGCCGGGCACACGTTGTGGCGGCTGCACCGCAGGCATCCCTGGCTGGCCCAGGTCAGCCCGCTGACCCGGCCGCTGCCGTCGGCCAACCTCGCCACGCACGCCGACCGGTCGCTTGCCGCCCTGGACGGTCTCGGGTTCGACGCGACCGAGATGCTCGACCGGCAGGTCCTGCTGTACGCCCACATCCAGGGCCTCGCCGCGCACCTGGAGGGCGAGGCGCGGGCCGCGGCCGCGACCGGGCTTTCCGACGAGGAGTGGATGGAGCGGCAGAGCCCGGCGATGGGCGCCATCGCCACGTCCGGGCGCTACCCGACGTTCGGCCGGGTGCTGGGCAGCCTCGCCGAGACCGGCTACGACCTCGACCTGGACGGGCTGTTCGAGCTGGGCCTGCGGTTCCTGCTCGACGGCATCGCCGCGGACAGCGCGCGCCGGGGCGGCCGGGCGGCGGACGGTCGGCCGGGCGGCGGATGACGGCGCCGGCGGACCTGTCGCGTCATCAACACGACTAGGTATCACGACCAGGTATAACGCCAGCCCAGCGCCACCGGGCGGGAGCCACGGCCGCGTGCCGGCCTGGCGGGTTGTCCCAGGGCGCGGCTACTGTCAGGGCCGTGCTGGAAGAGCTGCGTATCACCGGGCTCGGGGTCATCGAAGACACCACGCTTCCCCTGACCCGCGGGATGAATGTCATCACCGGAGAGACCGGCGCCGGCAAGACCATGGTGGTCACCGGCCTCGGCCTGCTGTTCGGCGGGCGCGCCGACGCGGCCAGGGTCCGGGCCCAGCCGGGCCGGGCGTCGGTCGAGGGCAGGCTGCGGCTGACCGGCGCGACCGCCGCGGCCGTCGCCGAGCGGGTGGTCGACGCCGGGGCCGAGCCCGACGAGGACGGCAGTGTGCTGCTGTCCCGCACGGTCACCGCGGAGGGGCGCTCGCGGGCGCACATCGGCGGGCGCGCGGTGCCGGTGGCCATCCTCGGCGAGGTCGGGGAGCAGGTCGTGGCGGTGCACGGCCAGTCCGACCAGCTGCGCCTGCTGCGCCCCGGCGAGCAGCGTTCCGCGCTGGACCGCTTCGCCGGCTCCGACCACGACAAGCTGCTCGCCGAGATGCGCGAGCGCCACCACCAGTGGCGCGCCGTCGAGGAGGACCTGGCCGACCGCAGGCGCCACGCGCGGGAACGCAACCAGGAAGCCGATCTGCTGCGGCTGGGGCTCGACGAGATCACCCGGGTGGATCCGCAGCCGGGCGAGGACGAGGCGCTGCGGGAAGAGGCGCAACGGCTGGAGCATGCCGAGGGCCTGCGCGCCGCGGCGCAGCTGGCCCACCAGGCGGTGGCCGGAGCGTCCGACGCCGCCGAGGAGACCCCCGACGCGACCAGCCTGCTCGGGCTCGCCCGCCGCACGCTGGAGGGACAGTCCACTGTGGACCGCCAGCTCGGTGAGCTGGCCGGCCGGCTGGAGGAGGCGGCCACCCTGGTCGCCGACGTGGCGGTGGAGCTGGGCGGGTACCTCGAAGCCCTGGACGCCGATCCGGCCCGCCTTCAGGACCTGTACGAGCGGCGGGCCGCGCTGCGCGCGCTGACCCGCAAGTACGCCGAGGATGTCGACGGGGTGATCGCGTGGGCTGAGCACGCCCGCGGCCGGCTCGGCGAGCTGGACACCTCCGACGAACTGCTGGAGGAGCTGGACCGGGAGCGGCTGCGGCTGGCCGGCGAGGTGGCCGAGATCGCGGCCCGGGTCTCCGCCGGACGGCGGGAGGCGGCGGGCCGGTTCGCCGACGCGGTGACCGTGGAACTGGCCGGGCTGGCCATGCCGCACGCGCGGGTCGACGTCGTGGTGGCGCCGCGGCCGGCCGGGCGCGGCGAGCCGGTGCTGAACGTCGCCGGCACGGAGTGCGGGGTCGGGCCCGACGGTGCCGACGAGATCGAGCTGCGCCTGCTGGCCCACCCGGGCGCACCCGCGCTGCCGCTGCAGAAGGGCGCCTCGGGCGGCGAACTGTCCCGGGTCATGCTCGCCATCGAGGTGGTGTTCGCGGGCGCGGGTGGCCCACCCACGCTGGTCTTCGACGAGGTGGACTCGGGTGTCGGCGGCCAGGCGGCGGTCGAGATCGGCCGGCGGCTGGCCCGGCTGGCCCGCTCGCACCAGGTGCTGGTCGTCACCCACCTGCCACAGGTGGCGGCGTTCGCCGATCAGCATCTCGTGGTGGCCAAGGACACCGGCGGGGCGGTGACCACCAGCGGGGTGCGGGCGGTGGAGGCCACCGAACGGGCCCGGGAGCTGGCCCGGATGCTGGCCGGGTTGCCCGATTCGGACCTGGGCATCGCTCACGCCGAAGAGTTACTCGCTGTGGCGGATCGGGAGAAGCACGGCTGAACCCAGCGTTCACCAGGGGTGATTCCCCCAGCAAGATCGACACGAAGAGTGACTTGGCGGATGTCGGGACGGACGTCCGGGTAGGCACGTGTCAGGATGGGTCACGATGCGTTTACCTACGTTGCGCCGGACCCGGAGCGCCGATCCGGGCGTGATCACCGGTATCGCGCGGCTCGACCGGCGGACCAAGCGGCTGGTGGGCCGGCTACGCCCCGGTGACATTGCCGTGATCGACCACGTCGACCTGGACCGGGTCGCCGCCGATTCGCTGGTCGCTGTCGGTGTTGCCGCGGTGCTCAATGCCAAGCCGTCGATCTCCGGGCGGTACCCGAACCTCGGTCCCGAGGTCCTCATCCGGGCCGGCATCCCGCTGGTCGACGACCTGGGGGAGGAGCTGTTCGATCAGCTGCGCGAGGGCGACTGGGTCTTCGTGGAGGACGACTGGATCCGCAAGCGTGGCGACTCGGTCGCGCAGGGTAATCGGCAGGACGCCGAGTCGGTCGCGGCCGCGATGGCCGACGCCCGGGAGGGGTTGTCGATCCAGCTGGAGGCGTTCGCCGCCAACACCATGGAGTACCTCAAGCAGGAACGCGACCTGCTGCTCGATGGCGTCGGCGTGCCGGACGTCGAGACCAGGATCGCCGGGCGGCACGTGTTGATGGTGGTCCGCGGCTACGACTACCAGGCCGACCTGGACGTGCTGCGGCCCTACATCCGGGAGTTCAAGCCGGTGCTCATCGGCGTGGACGGCGGCGCGGACGCACTCGTCGAGGCCGGATACAGCCCGGACGTGATCATCGGGGACATGGACTCGGTGACCGATGACGCCCTGCGCTGCGGTGCGGAGGTCATCGTGCACGCGTACCCGGACGGCCGTGCCCCCGGCCTGGCCCGGGTCCACCAGCTCGGGGTGGCGGCGCTGACCTTCCGGGCCGCCGCGACCAGCGAGGACCTGGCGATGCTGCTGGCCGACGAGAAGGGCGCGTCGCTGATCGTCGCCGTCGGTACGCACAACAACCTGGAAGAGTTCCTGGACAAGGGCCGCGGCGGGATGGCCTCGACGTTCCTGACCCGGCTCAAGGTCGGTGGCAAGCTGGTCGACGCCAAGGGCGTGAGCCGGCTGTACCGGCAGAACATCTCGGCTTCCTCGCTGCTGCTGCTCATCCTGTCGGCGATCGCCGCGATGACGTCGGCGCTCGCGGTGTCGACGGTGGGCAAGGCATACCTCGGCCTCGCCGCCGAGTGGTGGGACAACTTCATCTATTCGGTGCAGAGGCTGCTCTAGTGATTAACTTCAGGTACCACGTGGTCTCGCTGACCGCCGTCTTCCTCGCGCTGGCCATCGGTCTGGTCGTCGGCACCGCCGCGCTCAACGGCACGTTCGTCGACACGCTCAAGGAGCAGGTCAACTCCCTGAGCAAGCAGAACCAGCAGTACCGGGACCAGGTCACGCAGCTGGAGGCGGGTGCGGGCAAGCAGGAGACGTACGCGACCGACTCGGCGCCGATGCTGCTGCAGGACAAGCTCGCCGGCCGCCGCGTGCTGGTCGTGTCGATGCCGACGACCAGCTCGTACGTCAACGATGTGGTCAAGATGCTCACGCTGGCCGGGGCGAAGGTCACCGGGCAGGTCGAGATCGAGGACAAGTTCTTCGACCCGGCCTCCAACGAGAGCCTGCTGGACCTCGCCGGCACGACGGTACCGGCCGGGCTGACCAGCAACACGATCAACAGCGACGGCGTCGAGACAGCCAGCAACCTGCTGGCCTCGGTGCTGATGGACCACACCCCGGCGCTGCCCGCCGACGGCATGCGCAGCGTGGTGACCTCCTTCAAGGAGGCCAACTACATCGAGCCGACCGGGCAACCGACCGGCCCCGCGGAGGCGGTCGTGATGCTCGGCGCCCAGCCCTACACCGACCAGCAGGCCGACGCGAAGAACAAGAACGTCCTGACCATGGCCACCCAGTTCGACAAGGCCGGGGTCGAGGTCGTGGCGACCAACGGCGCGGCCGGCGCCAACAACATCGTCTCGCAGCTGCGGGCCGACCCGACGCTGCAGAAGACCGTCTCCACGGTGGACAACCTGGCCACCCCGCAGGGCCAGGTCGCGCTGGCGCTGGCCGTCGACGAGCAGTTGGTACTCAACCGGGCCGGCCAGTACGGGCTGGGCGGCGGCGCCACCTCGATGCTGCCCAAACTCGTGCAGGGGAGCTGAGCGTGCGCCGCATCGCCTTGGGGGTGGCCGGCGCACTGGCCGCCGGAGCCGCGCTACGGGCGCTGCGCGGGGCCCCGGGCGCGCAGCGGCTGGAGCGCACCAACTTCCGTGGACACACCGTCAGCCTGGCCGGCGGCCCCGCACTGGCCGTCGCGGCCTCGGCGGCGGCAGCGCTGGGGGCGGCGACCGTGCCGGGTGCGGCGGCCGCGCTGTGCGCGGGGCTGGGCGCGGGCGCGGTGGGGTTCTACGACGACCTGGTCGGCTCCCGGCCGGAGCAGAAGTCGGCGAAGGGCTTCCGTGGCCATGTCGGCGCGCTGCGCGAAGGCAGGATCACCAGCGGAATGGTCAAGATCGCCGGGGCGGGAGCGTCCGGGCTGGTCGCGTCCGCGCT
>DASXOA010000430.1:0-2091 GCA_036494675.1 Rugosimonospora sp. | reverse complement strand
GCCGCTGCTCCGGCAGGTCAGCTGATGAGCGAGGCACCCCCGGCCGTGTGGCTGGTCCTCGACCCGGACGGCAACGTGGCCGATTGCGGCGGGCAGACCGTGACAGAAGCGTCCGCGGACGCAGGCGAGGAGACGTAGATGGCGGCGATAGATCAAGCCCTCGTGTCGATCCTGCTGAACGGGCTGACCCCGACCGGCGCGGCGGGCATCCCCGGCACCGCGATCGGCACCCCGGTCGGCACGTCGGCGATGAGGATCCGGCTCAACAGCACGCTGAGCACGGCGTCCGCGGCGGGCACGGAACTGTCCACCCAGACGTCCGGTTACACCAACGGCACCGGCTGGTCGTCGCTCGGCCAGTCGACCGCTTCGTCGTCCGGTTCCGCGGTGGGGGTCCCGCTCACCACCCAGTCTTTCGTGTCGAACGGGTCCCCTACCGCGGTCGTCAGCTTCGACCTGACCGGCAGCGCGGCGCAGCGGGGATTCTGGGGGCCGTTCAACGCCCAGCCGGTCAACGTCGGGTCCGGGAACACGTTCCAGGTAGTGGGCGGAAGCGGCGCCGCTGCCGGCATCCAGATCTCGCTGACGTAAGGTAGCCGGCCCGGTGTCCTGGTCGGTCCTCCAGTCGAACTCGGCGAACAGCACCAGCGGCTCGACCCCGGGCGTCGCGTACACCACCGCGAACCTGTCCTCCGGCACGGTGCTGATATGCGCCGTGTCCTGCTTCAACGCGAAGACCAACAGCGTCACGGACGCCTCCGCGAACTCGTTCACCAAGATCGGCGCCGTCCTGCTCGGCGGCAGCGAATCCAACGGGGAAACCTCGCTGTGGGCGATCGCAACCCCGGCCGGGGACGTGGGCGCCAAGCCGGTGATCACCGCGCACCTCGACAACAGCAGCGCCGGCGTCGGCATCCTCATCCAGGAAGTCTCCGGCATCCTGGCCACTGCCGACGGGACCGCCGGGACGTCGACGGCGGCGACCGGCACCAACACCAGCCCGTCATACTCCTCGACCGCGGCGGGCGAGTACCTGGTCGCCGCCGGCGGCGACAACGGCGGCCCCGAGACCATGACCCAGCTCGGGTCCGGTTACACCGCCGACGCGAAGAACCTGAACAACAACAGCGCCGCCAACATCCTCGTCGACTACAAGAACTCCAGCGGAGGTTCGGAGTCTGACGGGTGGAGCAGCGGCGTCATCTCGGCCGGCTTCGCCGGTGCCGTCCTCGTCGCATTCCAGCTGGCCGGCACCCTCTCCGGCCCGAACTCCCCGTCCACGGGCACGGACCTGGGCGGCGGCACCGGCAGCTGGTCAAACCCGGGCAACATCACCGCCGATGACGGGTCGGCCGCTACCTGGGCGGTGGTATGAGTGGCAACGGTCACCCACGCCACTACCGCCCTGTGGAACACGACAGCCGGCACGGCGACCAACAAGAACGTCACCGCCACCCCGGCCGCTAATGACCTGATCGTCGTGATCGCGGCATCCTCCGGGCTGACTGGCGGCACGACAGCGGTCACGGACAACAACTCAGACGGCCTCGGCACGTACACGCAGGCCGACGCGGACCGGACCGGGTTCTCCACTACAGGCGTGCTGACCCTCTGGGTGCGGAACGCGCTTGTCGGCTCCGCCACCAGCACCGTGTTCACCGCCGCCCAGAACGGCTCGTCCGGCGGCGGCCTGGACGTCTTCCGCATCAGCGGGATGACCCTCACCGGAGCCTCGGCCGTCCGGCAGAGCGCGGGCCAGTCCAGCGGCACCTCCGGCACCACGCCCGCGCCGGTCCTGGGGTCGGCCGCGCTGACCGGCAACCCCATGATCGGGGCGGTCGCCAACGGCACCAGCGCGGCCACGCTCACCCCGCGCACATCCTGGACCGAGGCCACCGACCTCGGCTACTCCACGCCGACCACCGGGCTGGAGACCATGTTCCGGTCCTCGGGCGAGACCGGCACCACGATGACGTGGGGCAGCACGTCCGGCAGCACGTTCGCCAGCGTGGCAGCCGAATTCGACACGTCGGTCCCGGAGACCAGCCCCCAGCTTGAGGCGTCCGGGTTCGGCACGTTCACCGGGGTCGG
>DASXOA010000429.1:0-25635 GCA_036494675.1 Rugosimonospora sp. | reverse complement strand
CAGCGGGTCGACCAGCTGCGCCGTACGTTCCAGTCGCGCCGGTTCGGCAGCGGGTACGACCCGAATCAGGTGGACCGCCTGTTCGAGGGGATCCTCACGGCGATGTCCGGCCGCTCCTCGGTCGCGATCAACGAAACCGAGCTGGACCCCGGGCAGTTCAACCTGGTGCCGGGCGGCTACTTCGAGGCCGAGGTGGACCAGGCGCTGCGTGAGGTTCGCGACATGATGCGGCGGCGCTGACCGGCGCTCCGCCGTCGCGCTGAGGCGGCTGCCGCGTTGTGCCGGCCGTCGCGTTGTGCCGCGGGCGTTGTGCCGCGGGCGTTGTGCCGGCCGTCGCGCGGCGACAGCGCGCTGAACCGGCGCACGGCGTCGGTCAGCGTGACCGCTGAGGCGGGTGGTTAACGCTGGTAGTTAACGCGGATGGGTTGCGTGGACGGTCAGCGCAGGCCGTTCTTGCGCAGCAGCACGTCCCCGATCAGGACCACCGCGAGCAGCGCGGCGATAACGATCAAGAAGATGTCCTCGATGTGGCCGCGCTGGTTGCCGCACAGCATCATCAACAGGATCACGATGACCCCGACCGCACCGATGCGGGCCAACTTGGCGTTGCCCGGCTTGTGCTGGTCCGGTGAGGTCACTGGCTCTTCTTCGGCCACGTCGATCCCCTTTGGTGATCACTCGCTCGATCGGGTGCAGGCTTAGTTTTGCATGCCGCTCGGGAGCGTCACCGGCCGGTCCGGCTCGGCTGGGTGGACCCGGCCCCGGGTGGTGAGCATCCGCACGGGCGGTTAGCGCCTCCGGTAGCGTCAGGGGGTACGGACCGCGAAGGAGAAGGGGCACGCCGTGCGGATCACCGGTACCGGCCATGCGAGCATGCGGATCGATACGGCGGCGGGGAGCATCTTGTGCGATCCATGGGTGAACCCGGCGTATTTCGCATCATGGTTCCCATTTCCGGACAACTCGCAGCTGGACTGGGAGTCGCTGGGCCAGGTCGACTACCTGTACGTGTCGCACCTGCACCGGGACCACTTCGACGCGGAGCAGCTCAAGCGGTTCGTCAGCAAGAAGGCGACCGTGCTGCTGCCGGAGTACCCGACCAGCGAGCTGGAGGATCAGCTGCGCGAGCTGGGATTCACCAGCTTCCTGCGGACCGTGACGAACGAGGTGCAGACGCTCGACGGCGGGCTCAACGTGATGGTTCAGGCGTTGACGTCGCCGACGGACGGGCCGATCGGCGACTCCTCGCTGTGGGTGGAGCACGACGGCGTCCGGCTGCTCAACCAGAACGACGCCCGGCCCTCCGACCTGTCGATCTTCGCCGAGATGGGACAGGTACACGCTCATCTGCTGCAGTTCTCCGGGGCGATCTGGTATCCGATGGTCTACGAGCTGCCGGAGGCGGCGAAGACGGCGTTCGGTAAGCAGAAGCGGGACCGGCAGTTCGACCGGACGTTCCGGTACATCGACGATCTGAAAGCCGATCACGTCTTCCCGATCGCCGGGCCGCCCTGCTTCCTGGACGACGCCCTGTGGCAGTTCAACGACATCTTCGACGACGAGGGCAACATCTTCCCGGATCAGCAGCGGTTCATGGAGGAGTACGCGAAGGTCGGCGGCACCAACGCGATCGTGCTGCTACCCGGGTCGGTCACCGAGCTGACCGCGTCCTCGGCCGAGACCACGCACCCGGTGGACGACGTCGCGGACTTCTTCGCGCACAAGGAGGAGCACCTGCGCGCGTACCAGGAGCGGCAGCGCCCGGTGATCGAGGCGGCGAAGAAGACCTGGGCGCATCCGGAGATCGATGTCCTCGGCACGATGAAGAAGCGGATCGAACCGCTGCTGGAGGAGTCGATCTACCTGGCGAAGGGGGTCGGCGGCCCGATCCGCATCGATCTGACCGACTCGACCGGCCCGGACGGCGAGGTCGTCGAGTCGATCGTGGTGGACTTCCCCGAGAAGCAGGTTCGGGAGTACGCGGACGAGAAGGTCAGGTACCGGTTCCGCACCGGCCGGGTGCTGGTGGAGCAGTTGCTGCACTCCGGCGAGGTGGACTGGGTCAACTCGCTGTTCCTGTCGTGCCGGTTCACGGCCGCCCGGGTCGGTCAGTACAACGAGTTCGTGTACTCGTTCTTCAAGTGCCTGTCCGAGGAGCGACTGCAGTACGCGGAGGGCTGGTACGACGAGAACGAGCGCAGCACCGACGCTGAGGACATCACGTTGGGCGACTGGGTGGTGCAGCGGCGGTGCCCGCACCTGAAGGCGGACCTGACCCGGTTCGGGGTGATCGAGGGAGAGACGCTCACCTGCCAGCTGCACGGCTGGAAGTTCGACCTGACCAGCGGCCGTTGCCTGACCAGCGCCGGGCACGAGCTCAGGTGCCACCCGGCGACCGCCGAGGTCGCTGCCGAGGCCGGATCGGGAGACTAGGCCGGAGCCGCGGTCAGCCGCCCCTGGTCCCGCCGAGTAGAAAGTGTCACGTCTCGGTGTCCAACATTGGGAACTGGGGCGCCATGGTGTAGCGTGGTTTGCGAAGTTTTTGTGTACCTGGCTTCCGTCACCCTTCGGGTGGCGGCACGGTTATCTCCTCACGAGATGAGCCCAGGCTAGCGCTGCTCGAAAACGGCCAACCGGCCTCGCAGCGTGTGGGGCCACGAAAGATCTCCGAGGAGAAGACAGAATGACGCAGGGAACCGTGAAGTGGTTCAACGCGGAGAAGGGCTTCGGCTTCATCTCCGTCGACGGCGGCGGCGCCGACGTGTTCGTGCACCACTCCGCGATCCAGACCAACGGCTACCGCTCGCTGGACGAGAACCAGCGGGTGGAGTTCGAGATCGTCCAGGGCGCCAAGGGCCCGCAGGCTGAGGCCGTCCGCCCGATCTGATTCACAACGTTTGCCCTGGCCCGATCCTTGGGCCAGGGCGATCCATCGCCCTGGCCCTTCAGGCCGGGACGGCGCGAACCGGACCCCGTACTCTGCCCTGTGCTACGGGGTCCGGTGCTTTCCCGGGCACGCTGCTTTCCCGGGCATGGTGCTCTCCCCGGCCCGGTGCATCCCGGACACGATGCCCCGGGCCGGTCGGCCCGGGATGGGGCGAGGCCGGCCCGGGATGGGCGGTAGGGCCCTCAGGCCGGCGGCCGGCCCAGGTCAGCCAGGATGCGCTGGGACGCATTGTGCCCGGCGGCCCCGATCACGCTGCCGGCCGGAAACGCCCCGGCACTGCCGGCGTACAGGCCGGGCAGGCCGGTCACGTACGGCATCCGGTCGGTGAACGACACCGTGTTGTCGATGTGGTGGATGTGTCCGCCGGTGATCCCGAAGTGCGCTTCGATGCCGGGCGGCGAGAGCGGCACCATGTCCGCCACCAGGTCGCTGGTGCCCGGCGCGTACCGGTCGCAGATCGCCAGCAGGCGCTGGACGTAGGACGGGAGTTCGGCGTCCCAGCTGGAGCCGGTGATCTCGTACGGAACCGACTGCACGAACAGCGCCGAGGAGTGGTGGCCCTCCGGGTCCTGGAGCGACGGGTCCACGGTCGTGTGCAGGTACCACTCGATGGTCGGCTCGGCCGGAAGCCGGCCCTGCGACACGTCCGCCCACATCCGGCGCAGTTCCGCCATCGGCTCCGCCCCGGGGGCCGAGCCGGGCAGCAGGTGGATGGTCGAGCCGAACGGGCTCGGAGCGCCGGCCGGCAGGCAGGAGAAGTCGGGCAGGCCCCGCAGCGCGAGGTTGACCTTGAGGGTGGTGCCGGGACGGCGTACCGCCCGGATCCGATCCTCCACGGGCAGCCCGGGGGCGAGCGCCAGCAGCCGGTACGGGTCGCAGGCACCCAGGACCACCGGCGCGGCGACGGTACGCCCGTCCTCCAGCCGGACACCGGAGACCGCCCCGGCGTCGGTCAGCACCTCGGCCACCGGGGCATCGGCGACGATCGTGGCGCCCGCGGCCCGTGCGGCGGACGCGAACGCGCCGGAGACGGTACCCATGCCGCCCCGGGCGATCATCCAGGTGCCGTCCGAACCGGGTAGCCGGCACATGTTGTGCGCCAGGAAGTTGTGCCCGGTACCGGGGTCGTCCGGCCCCGCGTTGAGCCCGGACACGCCGTCGGTCACCGCGTACATCGCGACCAGCAGTTCGGATCGGAAGTCGAACCGGGCGAGATAGTCGGCGACGGAACCCCGTACCAGATCGACGAAGACCCCGCGCAGCTCGGACCGGATGTAGCGCTCGGCGGTCTCCTCGACGGGCATCGGCTCGGCCAGCCAGGCCGGGGCCAGATCCTCGCGCAGCATGGCCAGTTCGGCCTGCATCGCGTCGTCGGCGGCGACGTCGGCGGCCGAGAAGAACCTGGTCATCTGCTCCCGGGTGGCCGCCCGGTCCCGGCCGAAGAGCAGGTACGGCGCGCCCGGCCCGCCCGGCGTGGGCAGGAAGTAGTGCGGATCGCGCCGCAGCACCGGGATGTCGACGCCGAGCTTGGCGATCAGCTCGGGCGGCATCAGGCCCAGCAGGTACGAGCCGGTGGAGTGGCCCAGGCCGGGCACCTTCGGGAACGGGTGCTCGGTACGGGCCGCTCCGCCGATCACCGGCGCCGCCTCCAGCACCGTGACGGAGAGTCCGGAGCGGGCCAGCAGCACCGCCGCGACCAGGCCGTTGTGCCCCGCACCAATGATCACGACGTCCGAGCGTCGGGGGATGTCACTCATGGACCCACCCTAAGAGCCCGCTGGCAAATCCGGCTGACTGGCCAGAGGTTTGCCAGCAGGCTCTCACGAGCGCTCAGCGTCAGAAGTCGATCACGACCGGGGCGTGGTCCGACGGGCCCTTGCCCTTGCGCGCCTCCCGGTCGATGTACGCCTCCCGCACGGCACCGGCCAGCGGTGACGTCGCGTACACCAGATCGATGCGCATGCCCATGTCCTGGTGGAACATGCCGGCCCGGTAGTCCCAGTACGTGAACGGGTTCGGGCCCTTCATCGGGCGTGGCACCACGTCCACCAGGCCGAGCCCGCGCAGCGCGGTCAGCGCGTCGCGCTCCGGCTCGGTCACGTGGGTCGATCCGGCGAACGCGGCCGGATCCCACACGTCGGCGTCGGTGGGCGCCACGTTGAAGTCTCCGCACACCGCGAGCCGGTCGTGGGCCGCGATCTCCGGCTTCAGCGCGGCGCCGAGCGCGGCCAGCCAGGCCAGCTTGTACTCGTAGTGCGGCGAGTCGATCGTGCGGCCGTTGGGCACGTACACCGACCAGACGCGCAGCCCGCCGCACGTCGCCGCGACGGCCCGCGTCTCGGGATCGGGGAAGCCCGGCTCCCCGGGGAACCCGAGGCTCACGTCGGCGAGCCCGACCCGGGACAGTACGGCGACGCCGTTCCACCGGCCCGAGCCGTGCGCGGCCACCTCGTACCCGAGCTCGCCGACCTCGGCCGCCGGGAACTCGGCCGTTTTGGTCTCCTGCAGGCACACCACGTCCGGAGCCGCCGCCGGCAGCCAGTCGAGCAGCCGGGGCAGCCGGGCGGTCACGGAGTTGACGTTCCAGGTCGCCAGGCGCATCCGCCTACGGTAACCGGCGCCGGGCCGGCCGTCGCGCTGGCAATGAAGCCGGCCGGGCGTCGCGCCGGCAGCGAGGCCGGGCCGGGCGTCGCGCTGGCGATAAAGCCGGGCCGGGCGTCGCGCCGGCAGCGGAGCCGGGCCGGGCGTCGCGCCGGCGACGGTGCCGAGGCGGCGGAGTCGCGGGCAGCGCGGAGGGTCGGCCGGTGCCTAGGATCGACGGCGCCGACCATCAGGAGGACAGCGTGCACATCATCGTCGATGCCCAGCCGGATACCGACCGGTACGCCGCGGCCTTCCGGCACGTCCTGGGCAGCGTGTACCGGCGGGTGCGGGTGCTCGGCGCGATCCTGCTGGTGCTGGGTCTCGCGCTGATCGCGCTGGAGCCGGACGTCTGGCCGCTCAGCCTCGCGCTCTTCGCCATCGGCGTGTTGTACGTGATCTACGTGCCGTGGAAGTCCATCCGGTCCAGCGTGCGCATGCTGCCGTTGGTGCTGCGCCAGCCACAGCGCATCGAGGTCGCCGAGCAGGGTGTGCGGATACTCTCGCCGCTGATGTCCACGGAGTATGCGTGGGGGGCGTTCGAGAAGACCGAGGAGATCCCCGGTCAGCTCCTGCTCATGCTGTCCAAGAGGCAGGTGATCCCGATCCCGATCGCCGGGGTGCCGCCGCAGCAGCTGGCCGAGCTGCGGGAGTTCCTCGCCAACCGGGCCTTCGTCCGGCAGTGAGCGGTCCCGCCGCCCCATCCGACCCGGTCGCCGACTCAGCGCGCGGGGCCGCCGATGCCGGCTGGGCTGCCGATGCCGGCTGGGCTGCCGATCCTGGCTGGGCCGCCGATCCTGGCCGCGCCACCGACTCTGGCTGCGCCGCCGGGCAGTCCGCACCGGCGGCGCCGCTCGACCCCGACGCGCTCGCCGACGCGCTCCGGCCGTTCGGCGAGTCCCGGATGCTGCCCGCACGGGCCTACACCCATCCCGCGGTACTGGCCTGGGAACGGCGGCACCTGTTCGCTGGCGCGTGGACCTGCGCCGGACGCCTGGACGACCTCTTCGGCGGGGACGGGGTCACCACCCGAGCGCTGAAGGTCGGCGACGTCGGCGTGCTGCTGACCGCGGCCGACGCCACGGTGCGCGGGTTCGCCAACGTGTGCCGGCACCGCGGGCATGAGCTGCTGCCCGACGGGGGTACGGCGACCCGGCCGTCGGTCGTCTGCCCGTACCACGGCTGGGCGTACCGGCTGGACGGCTCGCTGGCCACCGCACCCGGGGTGGCGGCGGTGGCCCGGTCCCCGTTCGACCCGGGCCGGTACGGCCTGGTCGAGCTGCCGGTACGGGTGTGGCACGGCTGGGTGTTCGTCAACGCTCTGGGTGGCGCGCCGCCGTTCGCGAGTTACCTCGGCGGGCTCGCCGATCTGATCGCGCCGTACCGGCCGGAGCGGCTGTGGCGCGGCGCCCGGCACCGGTACGAGGTGGCCGCGAACTGGAAGGTGATCGTCGAGAACTACCAGGAGTGCTACCACTGCCCGCTGATCCATCCGGAACTGTGCCGGGTGTCCCCGCCGGCCTCGGGGCAGAACTGGACGCTTCCCGGCGCCTGGGTGGGTGGCGCGATGGATCTGCGTGACGGTGCCGCGACCATGTCGCTGGACGGCCGGTCGGCCGGCGCGGTGATCGACGGCGCACCCCAGGGAACCGTCCGTTATATCGCGTTGTTTCCGAATCTGCTGATCTCGGCGCATCCGGACTACGTGATGACCCACCGCCTGGAGCCGCTGTCACCGGGGGTCACCCGGGTCGAGTGCGCCTGGTACTTCCCCGAGCCCGGTACCGACCCGGGCTACGCGGCCGACTTCTGGGACATCACGAACCGCCAGGACTGGGCGGCCTGCGAGTCCGTCCAGCGTGGGCTGGCCTCGCCGCACTTCCGCCCCGGCCCGCTCGCCGCCGGCGAGGACGCGGTGCACCGGTGGGTGTCGTTGCTGGCCCGGTGCTACCTCGACCCGGTTGGGGCGCTTGGTGCGGCCTGCGTCGATGCCGTACAGGGGAATCGGGGACAATGAGCCGGTGAGCGCTGTTCGCGAGATCGTCCTGCTCGGTTCGACCGGCTCCATCGGCACCCAGGCCGTGGACATCGTGCGCCGCAATCCCGAGCGGTTCAGGGTGGTCGGGCTGGGCGCGGGGGGAGGCAACGTCGAGCTGCTCGCCGCCCAGGCGCTGGAGTTGGGGGTGGACATCGTCGGGGTGGCCAGGGCCTCGGTGGCCCAGGACCTCCAGTTGGCGTTCTACGCGGAGGCGCAGCGCCGCGGGTACTCGACCGGAGGGTACCGGATCCCGAAGATCGTGGCCGGGCCGGACGCGATGACCGAACTGGCCCAGTGGCCCTGCGACACCGTGCTCAACGGGGTGGTCGGCTCGCTCGGGCTGGCCCCGACGCTCGCCGCGCTGCGGGCCGGGCGGCGGCTGGCGCTGGCCAACAAGGAGTCGCTGGTGGCCGGCGGTCCGCTGGTCCGGGCGGCGGCCAGGCCCGGGCAGATCACCCCGGTCGACTCGGAGCACTCCGCGCTGGCCCAGTGCCTGCGCGCCGGGGCCGGCAACGAGGTGCGCCGGCTGGTGCTGACCGCCAGTGGCGGCCCGTTCCGGGGGCGGCGCAGGGAGGACCTGACCGGGGTCACGCCGGAACAGGCGCTCGCGCATCCGACCTGGGACATGGGTCCCGTCGTCACGATCAATTCGGCCACCCTGGTGAACAAGGGCCTTGAGGTGATCGAGGCGCACGAACTGTTCGACATCGGGTACGACGCGATCAACGTGATGGTGCACCCGCAATCGGTGATCCACTCCATGGTCGAGTTCGTCGACGGTTCGACCATGGCGCAGTGCAGCCCGCCGGACATGAGGCTGCCCATCGCGCTGGCGCTCGGCTGGCCCCAGCGGGTGGCGGAGGCCGCCCCGGGGCTGGACTGGACGGCGGCGTACACGTGGGAACTGCGCCCGCTGGACGACGAGGCGTTCCCGGCGGTACGGCTGGCCAAGGCGGCCGGCCGTGCGGGCCGGTGCCGGCCGGCGATCTACAACGCGGCCAACGAAGAACTGGTGGCGGCGTTCCTGGCCGGCCGGCTGCCGTTCCTGGGCATCGTCGACGCGCTCGAACGGGTGCTGAGCGAGGCCCCCGATTTCGCCGAACCGGGTAACGTCGAGGAGGTGCTCGCCGCCGAATCATGGGCGCGGGCACGCGCCCGCGAGTTGGTCGCGGCCGAAGTGGAAGGATCTTGATGGCGTACCTGATCGGCGTGGTGCTGTTCGCGCTGGCCATCTTCGTCTCGGTCGCCCTGCACGAGGCCGGTCACATGGCGACAGCCAAGGCATTCGGGATGAAGGTCACCCGGTATTTCGTCGGATTCGGACCGACCCTCTTCTCGTTCCGGCGGGGGGAGACCGAGTACGGACTGAAGGCGATCCCGGCCGGCGCGTTCGTCAAGATCGTCGGGATGACGCCGCAGGACGACGACGTGGCACCCGAGGACGAGCCCAAGGCCATGTGGCGCTTCCCGGTCTGGAAACGGACAATCGTGATGTCCGCCGGGTCACTGATGCACTTCATCCTCGGATTCGTGGTGTTGTGGCTCACACTGTTCCTGGTCGGGGTACCCAACCCGGTTCTGTCCGATCAGGCGAAGGTCAACGCGCTGCCGCCCACCGTCTCGATCGAGAGCTGCGTCCAGATGGACGCCGACCGCACCAACTGCCTGCCGACCGACCCGAAGTCGCCGGCCCAGCAGGCCGGCCTGCAGAACGGCGACAAGATCACAGCCGTCAACGGTACGCAGGTCAGCACGTACATCAGCCTGGTCAACACGATCCGGGCGGCCAAGCCCGGTCCGGCCACGCTCACCTTCGAGCACGACGGCGTCACCAAGACCGCCAACATCGACCTGGTACCCGCGCCCCGGCACCCGGCCGACAACCCGAGCGGCGCCCCGACCACCGTCGCCGCGCTCGGGGTCAGCCAGGCCCTGCCGGCGAACGTCCCGCTGACCGTGACGTACGGGCCGGTGGAGTCGGTCGGGCAGTCGGTCCGCTTCACCGGCCAACTGTTCGAGGGCATCGGTTCGTCGCTGAAGAGCATTCCGAGCAAGGTCCCGGGCCTCTGGAACGCGCTGTCCGGCAAGCCACGGGACCCCAACGGCCCGATCAGTGTGGTCGGCGCGACCCGGCTGGGCGGCGAGAGCGTCCAACACGGCGCCTGGACGCTGTTCCTCAGCTTCCTGATCAGCCTGAACTTCTTCATCGGCGTGTTCAACCTGCTGCCGTTGCTTCCGCTGGACGGCGGGCACATCGCGGTCGCCTGGTTCGAGCGGGTACGGTCCTGGTTGTATCGCAAGATCGGCCGGCGTGACCCCGGCCGGGTGGACTACCTCAAGCTGATGCCCGTCACCTACGCGGTGATCCTTGTTTTCGGCGGGTTCACTTTGTTGACCGTGGCCGCCGATATCGTCAATCCCGTCACTCTATTCGGCAAATAGGAGCGAGTGATCCTGCTGTGACCGCTGTCAATCTTGGTATGCCCGCCGCGCCCATCGAGCCGTTGGCACCGCGCCGTCAGTCCCGCCAGATCATGGTGGGCAACGTGCCGGTCGGCGGCGGTGCTCCGGTGTCCGTCCAGTCCATGACCACGACGCTGACCTCGGACGTCAACGCCACCCTTCAACAGATCGCCGAGCTGACCGCCACCGGCTGCCAGATCGTGCGGGTCGCCGTGCCGTCGCAGGACGACGCCGACGCGCTGCCGATGATCGCGAAGAAGTCCCAGATTCCCGTGATCGCGGACATCCACTTCCAGCCGAAGTACGTGTTCGCGGCGATCGACGCGGGCTGTGCCGCGGTACGGGTGAATCCGGGCAACATCAAGAAGTTCGACGACAAGGTCGCCGAGATCGCCCGGGCGGCGCAGGACGCCGGTACCCCCATCCGGATCGGCGTCAACGCCGGCTCGCTGGACCCGCGGCTGCTCCAGAAGTACGGCAAGGCCACGCCCGAGGCGCTGGTCGAGTCGGCGCTGTGGGAGTGCTCGCTGTTCGAGGAGCACGGGTTCCGGGACATCAAGATCTCGGTGAAGCACAACGACCCGATCGTCATGATCAAGGCGTACCGGCTGCTCGCGGAGCGCTGCGACTACCCGCTGCACCTCGGGGTCACCGAGGCCGGCCCGGCGTTCCAGGGCACGATCAAGTCATCGGTGGCGTTCGGCGCGCTGCTGGCCGAGGGGATCGGCGACACCATCCGCGTGTCGCTGTCCGCGCCTCCGGTTGAGGAGGTCAAGGTCGGCACCCAGATCCTGGAGTCGCTGGGGCTGCGCGACCGCGGCCTGGAGATCGTGTCGTGCCCGTCCTGCGGCCGGGCCCAGGTCGACGTGTACACGCTGGCCGACCAGGTGCACGCGGCGCTGGACGGGTTCCCGGTGCCGCTGCGGGTCGCGGTCATGGGCTGCGTCGTCAACGGCCCGGGGGAGGCCCGGGAGGCCGACCTCGGTGTGGCCTCCGGCAACGGCAAGGGTCAGATCTTCGTCAAGGGCGAAGTGATCAAGACGGTGCCGGAGTCGCAGATCGTCGAGGTGCTGGTCGAGGAGGCCATCCGGCTGGCCGACGAGATGGGCGCCGAACTGCCCGAGGAGTTGCAGGGCCTGACCGGCCCCACGGTCTCGGTGGGCTGAGCACCGGCTGAACTGACGGGGAAGGGGCGGCCGCCAGGCCGCCCCTTCCCCGTGTCCGCGTCACTCGTTCCGCTACTCGCTCTCGGCGAGGATCGCGTACAACTTGCGCTTGGTCTCGTTGAGCACCTCGACGGCCCGCTGCCACTGCTCGCGGTCGCCCTCGAAGCCGATCTGCCGTAGCGCGTTCATGATCCCGAAGATGGCGTCCTTGGTGTCCTGGCCACTGGAGACGGTCTCCGCGCTGAACTCGTTCCACGGCGCGTCCTCCGCCGCGGTGGTGGCCTCGGGCCGGCCGGTCTCGGTGAGGGTGAACCGCTTCCGGCCGCCGCTCTCCTCGCTGGTGATCAGGCCCTCGTCCTCCAGCAGCTGCAGGGTCGGGTAGACCGATCCCGGGCTCGGCCGCCAGACGCCGCCGGTGCGGCCGTCCAGCTCCTGGATCATCTCGTAGCCATGCATCGGGCGCTCGGTGAGCAGCGCGAGGATGGCGGCGCGGACGTTGCCGCGACGGCCCCCTCGACCGCCACGACCGCGGCCCCTGCCATGCCCGTGCCCGGGCGGTGGGAACGGCGGACGCCAGCCCCCGAAGGCGCGTCCCCGCGCCTCGTGCATCTCGTGGAAGTTCATGACTTCCCTCCGTTCTGTCATTGATGTGTTGACGATATATCGGTAAGCTATCGCCCGCAACCATCTCGGTGATGCGTTAGTCACAGACCGGCGCGTGGACGTTGGACAGATGCCGGATGTCAGCGCCGCGTGCGCGCGCTGTCAGCGCCACTCGCCACGATGGGCACCACACGGACGACACGAGGGGATCGATCATGAACGAGTACAGCGGGTCGGGGGTCGGCGCGGCACATCCGCGACCGGATGCCCGCGCCCAACGGAACGGAGCCCGGCGATGAGCTACGCCGTCGAGGCCCGCGGCCTGGTCAAGCGGTACGGCAAGACGAAGGCGCTGGACGGCGTCGACCTGACCGTCCGGCAGGGCACCGTGCTCGGCCTGCTCGGGCCGAACGGGGCCGGCAAGACCACCGCGGTGCGGGTGCTGACCACCCTGATCCGGCCGGATGCCGGCGAGGCTCAGGTGGGCGGGTTCGATGTCCGCCACGACGCCGAGCGGGTCCGCGCCCTGATCGGGCTGACCGGCCAGTACGCCGCGGTCGACGAGGACCTGACCGGATTCGAGAACCTGGTCCTGATCGGCCGGCTGCTGGAGCTACCCCGACAGGACGCGAAGCGCCGGGCCGGAGAGCTGCTGGAGCAGTTCGAGCTGTCCGAGGCGGCTCGCCGCAGCGTGAAGACCTACTCCGGGGGCATGCGCCGCCGCCTGGACCTGGCCGCCAGCCTGGTCAGCCGGCCGGAGATCCTGTTCCTGGACGAGCCGACGACCGGGCTCGACCCGCGCAGCCGGGGCGAGGTCTGGAGCATGGTCCGGAACCTGGTCGCGGACGGCGTCACGGTCCTGCTCACCACGCAGTACCTGGACGAGGCCGACCGGCTCGCCAACGAGATCGCGGTGATCGACCACGGTCGGGTGATCGCCAGCGGTACCCCGTCCGAGCTCAAGGCGAAGGTCGGCGGCCAGACCGTGGACGTGCGGCCGGCCGATCCCCGCGACATTCCGGCGGTGTCCGAGATCGTGGGCAAGGCCGTGGGTACGGTGCCCAGCCAGCGGGCCGACGACATCGGGCTGCTGTCGGTCCCGGTGGACGACGATGACGCGTTCGCGGTCGTGGTCAGCCAACTGCGCGAGCAGCGCATCGCGGTGACCGAGGTGGCCCTGCGCCTGGCCAGCCTCGACGAGGTGTTCCTGGCGCTGACCGGACACGGCGCGGAGGAGGAGAACTGATGGTCGCCATTGCCCATCCGGTACCGGTCCGGCGGATCAACCCGGTCCGCGCCGTCCGGCACTCGTTCACGCTGGCCTGGCGCGCGGTCGTGAAGATCCGGCACAACCCGGAACAACTGCTGGACGTGAGCCTGCAGCCGATCATCTTCGTGACCATGTTCGTGTTCCTGTTCGGTGGCGCGCTCGCCGGCATGAACCGCCACCAGTACCTGCAGTTCGTGCTGCCGGGCATCACGGTGCAGACCGTCGTGTTCGCCAGCATGGGCTCCGGGATCAACCTGAACACGGACATCACCAAGGGCATCTTCGACCGGTTCCGCAGCCTGCCGATCGCCCGGTCCGCGCCGCTGACCGGCCTGATCCTCGGCGACGTGGTGCGCTTCGTGGTGTCGATGGCGATCCTGCTGGGGTACGGCACGCTGCTCGGCTTCCGGTTCCACAACGGCGTACTGCCGGTGATCGGCGCGATCGCGCTGGTCATGGCGTTCGCGCTGGCCCTGTGCTGGGTCTGGGTGCTGCTCGGGTTGCTGGTCAAGACTCCGCAGAGCCTGCAGGGACTGGGCTTCGTGGTGGGCTTCCCGCTGACCTTCGGCAGCAACATCTTCACCCGTACGTCGACGTTGCCGGGCTGGCTCCAGGCCTGGGTGAAGGTCAACCCGATCACCGCGCTGACCGACGCGACCCGGGGGCTGATGCTCGGCACCGGTCCGGTGGGCACACCGGCCTGGCACGCGCTGGCCTGGATCGTGGGCATCGTGGTGGTGTTCGCGCCGATCGCGGTGACGGTCTACCGCCGCAAGTCCTGACCCGGGCGCGCCGCGCTCAGCCGGCCGACGGCACGGGGGTGCCGGCCGGTTGAGCGGGTGCCCCGGCGGGTGGCTGGGCCGCCGGGTCGGAGGGTGCCCCGGCGGCCGGTTCTCCGGCCTCCGGATTTCCGGCCGGATCCCTCGCCGGGACGGCGTCCGGCGAGATGCCGACCGGCTCGGCGAGGCCGGCCGCGTACTCGGCCACGTACCGCTCGGGTCCGAGGCCGGCGCGCGCCGCCTCGACGACCCCGGCAACGTCCGGGCTGCCCAGGTCCGGGCGGCCACGGATGGCCTCCGCGCTGCCGAGTGCCCGGGCGGCCCCGGCGAAACCCGGCGCAGCCTGGACACCAGGGCCTGGAGGGCATTGATCGCCGCCGGCGGGCAGTCTCCCCAGACCGCGTCGATCAGGGCGCCGCTGTCCACCGGCCGCCCGCCGGCGAGCGAGGCGGATCACCAGAGTGCGCAGCCGCGGGCCGTTGAGATCGACCGGCCGGCCCGAGTCGTCGGTGACGGCCAGTGGTCGCAGGATTGCCACCCGCACGGATACCAGTCTCTCATTTTCCGGTTACGCATCTGCCTGCCAAGTCTGGCAGGCTAGTAGCGTGCTGACGGTTCCCGCCCGGCTGCTCGGGGACGCCGAACGGATGGCTGTGGAGCGACTGCTCGATCGCGATCCCTACGCTGCCGCGCAGGTCGCTGAGCAGATCGCTGCGTTCGGACTGGCCTGGTGGCGGACCGAGGCGCGGGTGTTCGGCTATGGCAGCCGCCGGCACCTGCAATCGCTGTGCTGGCTCGGCAACAACCTGATCCCGGTGCACGCCACACCCCCGGCGGTCGCGGCGTTCGCCGAGTTGGCCGGGCTCAACGGCCGCACCTGCTCGTCGATCGTGGGGACCGCGGACGCGGTGCTGGACCTGTGGACCCGGCTGGCGGTGCGCTGGGGTCCGGCCCGGGACGTCCGGCCGTGCCAGCCGCTGCTGGCCACCGGCGCAGGGCCGGCGGTGCCGCCGGATCCTCTGGTCAGGCTCGTCCGCCAGGACGAGCTGGATCTGCTGCTCCCGGCCTCGGTGGCGATGTACACCGAGGAGGTCGGCGTCTCGCCGACGCTGGACGGCGGCGAGCGCACCTACCGGGAGCGGGTCGCCGAGCTGGTCCGGGGCCGCCGGGCCTACGCCCGGTTCGTGGACGGGCGGGTGGTGTTCAAGGCGGAACTCGCGATCGTGACCCGGCACACGGCGCAGATCCAGGGAGTCTGGGTGGCCCCGGAGTGGCGCGGCCGGGGGCTGGCCACGCGGGGGGTGTCCGCGGTCGTGCACGACGCGCTGCGCCGGGTGGCGCCGACGGTCAGTCTGTACGTCAATGACTACAACGAGCCGGCCCGGGCGGTTTACGCCCGGTGTGGGTTCCAACGGGTGGGTACCTTCGCCACCGTCCTGTTCTGACTCCCAGCATGTGAGAGACCCGTCGCGAATCCGCTCCGCTGCCGGCGGGCCGGGTCGACGATCACGTCGAACGTCACGAATACTCCGGCCAGTGTCGCGACCAGTGAGGTGAACCCCCGATGGGGCAGATCATCAAGAAGGTCTCCGAGAACAGGACGCGCTACGTCTGGTACCCGGGGGAGAAGAAGGAGTGGATCCGGGCCGTCTGGGCCCTGGTGGTCGGCGCCGCGGCGTACGGCGCGCTCGCGCTCGCCACGCACCGCACGCTCCTCGCGGTCACCGTCGGCACGTCGCTGACCGCCGCCATGGCCGGATTCAACCTGGGCCGGCGGGACTTCCTGGCCATCAGGGACTTTCCCGAACTGGACGGCAAGGGAGCCCGGCGGGTGGCCGCCGCGCACGCCGGGCGGGCGGTCTGGCGAGGACTGGTATCGGGCGTCGGGGGCGCGACGGCGGCGGTGCTGATCGCCAACCTCGCGGCGCGGGGCTTCGTGGCGAACTGGGTACTGCCGGCCGTACCGGCGGTGGCCGGCGCCCTCGCGCACCAGGCCGGCGGGCTCTACGAGCGGCTGGGCCGCACCGGGAAGCCGGCCGATCTCCCGCCGGTACCGACCTCGATGTCCGCGCCTCAGCCGCGTACCCGCAAGTCGGCCGGATCGTACGGCGACTCGGCGACCACGGTGGCGGACACCCAGTCGCCGAAGACCCCGACCTCCACCACCGAGCCCAACTCCACTGTGGACGGCAGGTAGGCGTACGCGATCGAGCGGTCCACCCGGTACCCGTACCCGCCGGAGGTGACCCGGCCGGCCACCTTCCCGTCGACGCGTACCGGCTCGGTGCTCAGGCACACGTTCCGCGGATCGTCCAGGATCAGGCAGCGCAGCCGGCGCCGGGGACCGCCGGCCGCCCGGGTGGCGAGCAGCGCGTCGCGCCCGAGGAACGGCTTGTCCACCCGTACCGCGAAGTCCAGCCCGGCCTCGTCCGGCGTCGTCTCGGTGGTGAGGTCGGAGCCCCACACCCGGTACCCCTTCTCCACCCGCATCGCGTCGATGGCACGGTACCCGGCCGGCCGCAGCCCGTACCCGGCTCCGGCATCCATGAGCAGGTCCCAGAGCGTGAGCGTGTACTCCGTGGCCGGGTACAGTTCCCAACCCAACTCGCCGACGTAGGTGACCCGCTGGGCCAGCACCGGTACGGGTCCCACGGTGATGTGCCGGGCGCGCAGGTACCGGAAGTCCTCATTGGACAGTGAGGTGTCGGTCAGCGGTTGCAGGATGTCCCGGGCGGCGGGGCCCCACAGGCACAGGCAGCCGTACCCGCCGGTGACGTCCTCGATCACCACGTCGCCCGGTGCGTACCGGCGCAGCCACGCCTGGTCGCGCACCCCGCTCGCGGTGGCGGTGACGACCCTGAAGCGGTCGGCGGCCAGCCGGGTGACCGTGAGGTCGGCCTCGATGCCGGCTCTGGCGTTGAGCAGTTGGGTGTAGGTGATGGTCCCGGGTGGACGGTCGACGGCCCCGGCGCACATCCGGTCGAGGAAGGCGGCGGCGCCCGGCCCGGCGACCGAGAACTTCGCGAACGAGGACTGGTCGAACAGCCCGGCGGCCTGCGCGGTGGCGTGGCATTCGGCGGCGATGGCAGGCGACCAGTGCCGCCCGGCCCATCCCCGGGGGCGCGCAGCCGGAGCCGGGCTGTGGCGGAGGCGAGGACCCCCAACGTCTTCCCGGGGGCGCGCTCGGGGGGTGCCGGCGGCCTGGGCCGGCTCGTTGGCGGCGAACCAGTTCACCCGCTCCCAGCCGGCCTTCTCGCCCAGCTCCGCTCCCAGCTCGGCCAGCCGCGGCCAGGTCGCCGAGCGGCGCAGCGGGCGGGCCGCCGTACGCTCCTGGTGCGGGTACACGATGTCGTAGTAGGTCGAGTACGCGTCCAGTGCGCGCCGCGTCGCCCAGGACCGGCTGGCCGCGTGGCCGCCGAACCGCCGGATGTCCATAGTGGACACGTCGTACTCCGGCGTACCGTCGACGATCCACTCGGCCATCACCTTGCCGACTCCACCGGCCGCGGCCAGCCCGTGCACGCAGAAGCCGGCCGCCACCCAGAAACCGGGCAGTGCCGTCTCGCCGAGCAGGAACTCGCCGTCCGGCGTGAACGCCTCCGGCCCGTGCACGACCGACGCGATCCCGCCGTCGCGCAGCGCGGGCACCCGGCGGCCCGCCGATGCCCAGGATTCCGCGAACGCGTCCAGGTCGGGCTCGAAGAGCGTGCGCGGTGTGGCCAGCGGCGGTCCGTCCTGCGGCCAGCACGCCTGCGGGTCGCGCAGGTACCCGCCGACCAGCAGGCCGCCGCTGGCGTCGCCGCGGAAGTAGACGATGTGGTCCGGGTCGCGCACCGTGGGAATGTCCGCCACCGGTACCCGCACCAGATCGCCGTCCAGCGGGCTGCTGATCACGTACTGGTGCTTCATCGGCACCACCGGCACCGCCACCCCGGCCAGCGCGGCCACCCAGCCGGCTGCGGCACCGGCCGCGTCGATGACCACCTCGGCACGGATCTCGCCCCGGTCGGTGCGAACCCCGGCGACCCGGCCCCGCGCGGTGTGCACGCCGGTCACCGCGGTACCGGTGACGATCTCGACGCCGAGCGCGGTGGCCCCGGCGGCCAGCGTGCGGGCCAGCGGCTCCGGGCGCAGGTACCCGTCGCCGGGCAGCCACCCGGCCACCCGTACGCCGTCGGCGTTCAGCAGCGGTAGGAGGTCGCGCGCCTCGATCGGCGATAAAAGGTCCATTTGAAGCCCATAAGTCTGCGCCGCACTGGCCTGCCGGCGCAGCTCCTCCACCCGGTCTCCGGTGCTGGCCAGGCGCAGTCCGCCCACGCCGTGCCAGCCGGGATCCAGGCCGGTGCGCTCGCGCAGTTCCGCGTAGAGCGTCGACGAGTACATGATCATTCTGGTCTGGCTGATGGTGGACCGCAGCTGCCCGACGAAGCCGGCCGAGTGCCAGCTCGTACCCTCGGCAACCCCGTGCCGCTCGACCAGGGTGACATCGGTCCAGCCCAACCGGGCCAGGTGGTAGGCGATGCTCGTGCCGGCCACGCCGCCGCCGATGATGACCGCACGCGCCTCGTCCCGCACCGCTGCCTCCCGGACTCCAGCCTGAGAAAAAGCCATGCCTCAAGAGAGTTCCTATCACCGATATGGTCTGACCAAAAGGGCTCATCGGCCCATCGAATATCGGCACCTCCGGGGTATTGACGGTCTTGATCTCGCGGTTTCACACTTTGCGCACCACAGCTGCCGTGCTCGATGAAGGGCGGGGCGATGACCGGGTTGACCCTGGTGGACGAGGCGCTCGCCAGCGTGCCGCTGCTGGCCGGCCACCCGGTGCGGTGGTCCCGGATGCCCGGTGGCCTGAGCCACCAGGTCTACCGGGTGGACGTGGACACAGACGGGGACGAACCGGGGCGGGCCGCCGGCGGCACCGGCCAGAACCGTTACGTCCTGCGGATCCTGGACCCGGCGGTGTCCGATGCCGGTCTGGGCATCCCGCCGGAACAGGAACTCGACAACACGCGGCGGGCCGCCGAATCCGGGGTGGGCGCGCGGGTGCTCGCGGTGCTGCCGGAGTTGCCCGCCCTGCTCCTGGAGTACCTGCCCGGCCGGACACTGGGTCCGGGCGACGTGGCCGGCGCCATCGGCCCGATCGCGTCAGCCTGCCGGAGGCTGCACGCCGGGCCGGCGTTCGGCAACGATTTCGACATCAGCCGCAAGCGCGCCGAGTTGCTGACCATCTGTGAGCGGCACGGCCTGGCCGTTCCGGCCGGGTACCGGGCCGCCCGCTCCGCCGTGGACGACGTGGCCCGGGCGTTGGCCGCCTGGCCACCGCCGCCCGTACCGTGCCACAACGACCTGCTCGCCGAGAACCTCATCGTCGATCAGCCGGCCGGAGAACCGGCCGGAGCCTCGGCCGGAGAACCGGCGGGCGTGCGGATCGTCGACTATCAACTGTCCGGCAACAACGACCCGACCTTCGACCTCGGAGACATCGCGGCCGAGGCCGACTTCGACCCGGACCAGTGCGGGGCCCTCGCGGCGGCGTACTTCGGTCCGGACCTCACCGAGGCGCTGGTCGCCCGGGTCCGGCTGCAACTGTTGCTCTCCAACGCCACCTGGACCCTGTGGTTCTCCGTCCACCATGGACTCCTGCGCCCGGGCACCGCCTTCGACTACCGGTCCGAGGCGGACGACAAGTGGCGGCAGGCGCTGCGCGATCTGAACGCGCCCGAACTCGGCGCGCTGATCGACGCGGTGGCCGGTCGCCGGCCAGATCGCCGTCCCACCCTCACCCGTTAACCCATCGCATGAGGAGGTGCCATGGCAACGGCATCGCCACCGCAGTCCAGGCAGTTCGACGACGACTCCCGACGGCTCGCCGAGCTCGGGTACAAGCAGGAGCTGCACCGCGGCTGGAGCGGCTTCTCCAACTTCGCCATCTCGTTCTCCATCATCTCCATCCTGTCCGGCTGCTTCACCACGTTCGGCCAGGCCTGGATGAACGGCGGCCCGATCGCCATCTCCTGGGGCTGGCCGATCATCTCCGTCTTCATCCTCATCATCGGCCTGTGCATGTCCGAGCTGGTGTCCGCGTTCCCCACCGCCGGCGGCATCTACTGGTGGGCCTCGAAGCTGGGCGGCCCGATCCACGGCTGGTTCACCGGCTGGTTCAACCTGATCGGGCTGATCGCGGTCACCGCGTCGGTCGACTACGGCTGCGCCACGTTCCTCAACCTCATCTTCGCCAACACGATCGGCGGCTGGAGCGGCAACCTGAAGCAGGCATTCCTGCTGTTCATCATCATCGTCGCGCTGCACGCGCTGATCAACATCTTCGGCGCCCGGTTCATCGCCAGCCTGCAGAACATCTCGGTGTGGTGGCATGTGGCCGGCGTCGCCGCGGTGGTGCTGATCCTGGCGTTCGTGCCGAGCAAGCACCAGAGCTTCTCGTTCGTGTTCACGCACAGCCAGAACGCCAACGGTCTCTTCGGCAACCACAACGGTGGGGCGGGATTCTGGCTGTACGTGCTTCCGCTGGGCGGCCTGCTCACCCAGTACACGATCACCGGATTCGACGCCTGCGCGCACGTCTCGGAGGAGACCGTCGGCGCGGCGCGCAACGCGGCTTCCGGGCTGTGGCGCTCCATCTTCTACTCGGCGGTCGGCGGCTGGATCCTGCTGCTGGCGTTCCTCTTCGCGGCCAATGACACCGACGCGATCACCAAGTCCGGCGGTTTCTCGGCCACCATCTTCCAGACCGCGCTGTCGTCCGGGTTCTTCAAGACGGTCCTCATCATCTCCACCATCGGCCAGTTCTTCTGCGGAATGAGCTGCGTGACCAGCATGTCCCGGATGACGTTCGCGTTCAGCCGGGACGGTGCCGTGCCGGGGTGGCGGATCTGGACCCGGTTGGACCGCAACGGCACGCCGGCCCGCGCGATCATCGCGGGCTGCGTGGCCGGCGTGATCCTGACCCTGCCAGCGCTGTACGAAAACAAGAACGTGCCCGGCGTACCGGTCGCCTTCTACGCGGTGGTCTCGGTCGCGGTGATCGGGCTGTACCTCGCCTTCCTCATCCCCATCATGCTGCGGCTGCGGACCGGGGACCGGTTCGTGCCCGGGCCGTGGACGCTGGGCCGCAAGTACAAGTGGATGTGCTGGGTGGCGTCGATCGAGATCATCGTCATCTCGATCTACTTCATCCTGCCCATCTACCCGTCCGGCGTGCCGGGCAACGCCGACTTCAGCTGGACCTCGGTGAACTACGCGCCGATAGCGGTCGGCGTGATGGTCATCGGCGTCGCGCTGTGGTGGTGGCTGTCCGCGCACAAGTGGTTCACCGGGCCGCGCCGCACGATCGACGAGACGCCCTCGCCGGCGCCCGCCCCCGCCGTCGTGGATTAGTTGCGAGCATGATGTCCGCGGTGGCGGTGCGCACATCGGTGCCGCCGCCGCGGGCCGTGGGTGACAACCAGGGGGTACGGGGAATGGCGCGCGAACCCGTCGAGGCGGTACCCGGATCGGCTGTCCGGCTGCCGGTATGGCGGCCAGTCCGGGGCGGCAACGCGTTCGAGATCACGGTATCCCGGCTCGCCCAGGCCATCCGGCTCGGAGCGGTCGGCATCGGCGAGCGGCTGCCTCCCGAGCGGGAACTCGCCGACCGGCTCCAGGTGAGCCGGGTGACCCTGCGGGAAGCGATCCGGGCGCTGCGGGAGGCCGGGTTCCTGGAGTCGCGCCGGGGGCGCACCGGCGGCACGTTCGTGGTGGACAGCAACGGCACCGGCCCGGTGGTGCGTGCCCGCCCGGCGGGACCCGCGCCACCGGCCGGCCGGCCGGGCGGTGGCGGCCCGCGCTCCGCCTCCCGTACCGGCTCCGCCTCCCGTACCGGCTCCGGGCGCACGGGCTCGGGGCGCGCGGCGGGTTCGCTCGCCGTGGGCGCGATCGCGCCGGGTGGCGAGGACCCGGCGAAGGTGGCCAGGGAGATGGGCGAGGCGCTGTACGACGCGCTGGACTTCCGGCGGGTACTCGAACCCGGCGCGGCCGAACTGGCCGCCGCCCGTACCCTGTCGGCCGCCGACCGCCAGCACCTGGTGTCCAGACTGGCCGAGGCCCGGGACCGGGGGGCGACCCGCCGGGTCAACGATTCCCGGCTGCACCTGGCGATCGCCACGGCCAGCGGCTGCCCGTCCCTGGCGGCGGCGGTGGCGGACGTGCAGCTGACGCTGGACCGGCTGCTCGCCGCCATCCCGGTCATCAAGCGCAACCTCGACCACTCCGACAGCCAGCACGACCGGATCGTGGACGCGATCCTGCACGGCGATCCGCACGCCGCCCGTACCGCGATGCGGGAGCACTGCGACGGCACCGCCGAGCTGCTGCGCGGGCTCCTGGGATAGGCCGGGTCGGTCCGGCGGCCGATTGACGCACGAAATGGTTTGGTAGTAGACCTTGGGAGGTGGACAGCATGGCCGCCCCGCTCTCCGTGGAAGCGCTGCGCGTGGAGGTCGACTCCGGCGCCGTCGACACCGTCGTGGTGGGCATCGTCGACATGCAGGGACGCTTGCAGGGCAAGCGGTTCCATGCCCGGCACTTCGTCGACGAGGTGCTCGTCCACGGCACCGAGGGGTGCAACTACCTGCTCGCGGTGGACGTCGACATGAACACCGTCGAGGGCTACGCGATGTCGTCGTGGTCGGACGGGTACGGCGACTTCGCCATGGTGCCCGACGTCACCACGCTGCGCCGGGTGCCCTGGCAGCCGGGAACGGCCATGCTGCTGGCCGACCTGAGATGGTTCGACGGCACCGATGTGGCGCCGTCCCCCCGCCAGATCCTGCGGCGCCAACTCGACCGGCTCGCCGGGCACGGGCTGGCCGCGTACGCCGGCACGGAACTGGAGTTCGTGGTCTACCGCGACTCGTACGAGGACGCGTGGCGCCGCGGGTACCGCGACCTCGTCCCCGTCAACCTCTACAACAACGACTACTCGCTGCTCGGCACGGCCCGGGTCGAGCCTCTGCTGCGGCGCATCCGCACCGAGATGGCCGGGGCCGGGCTGACGCCGGAGAGCGCCAAGGGCGAATGCAACCTCGGCCAGCACGAGATCGCGTTCCGCTACGACGAGGCGCTGGCCTGTGCGGACCAGCACGCCATCTACAAGAACGGGGCCAAGGAGATCGCCGCCCAGGAGGGGATGGCGCTGACCTTCATGGCCAAGCCCAACGCCCGGGAGGGCAACTCCTGCCACATCCACTTCTCCCTACGCTCCACTGTGGACGGTTCGACCGTGATGGGCGACGGTCACGGGCTGTCCGGCACCGGCCGGCGGGTGGTGGCCGGCCTGCTGGCCGGGATGCGCGAGCTGACCCTGCTGTACGCGCCGAACGTCAACTCGTACAAGCGGTACCAGCCGGGCTCGTTCGCGCCGACCGCGGTGCGCTGGGGCCGGGACAACCGCACCTGCGCCCTGCGCCTGGTCGGCCACTCGCCGGCATCCACCCGGGTGGAGAACCGGGTGCCGGGCGGGGACGTGAACCCGTACCTGGCCCTGGCCGGCATGGTGGCCAGCGCGATCCACGGCATCGAGCAGGACCTGACCCTGGAGGACGCGTACGCCGGCAACGCGTACGACGACGGATCCGCCCCGCACGTACCGTCGAATCTGCGTGACGCGGCGGCGCTGTGGGAGAGTTCGACGCTCGCCAGGGCCGCGTTCGGCGACGACGTCGTGGAGCACTACGCCAACAACGCGCGGGTCGAACTGGCCGCGTTCGACGCGGCGGTGACCGATTGGGAGTGCTACCGCGGCTTCGAGCGGATGTGAGATGACAAACGGCTCCGGCCGGCGGCCGGACGACCGGCGGCACCGGGGCGAGAAGGGCTTTGGAACAGGGACATGGATGTGCGCAACCCGGCGACCGGGGATGTGGTCGCCACCGTACCGGCGAGCACGGTCGAGCAGACCGATGCCGCGATCGAGCGCGCGAGGGGGGCGTTCGAGTCGTGGCGCAGGGTCGCGCCCGGCGAACGGGCCGCACTGCTGCGCCGGTTCGCGTCCCTGGTGGACGCGCACGTCGAGGAGTTGGCCGCCATCGAGGTGCGCAATTCCGGCCACACGATCGGCAACGCCCGGTGGGAGGCGGGCAACGTCCGCGATGTTCTGAACTACTACGCCGGCGCGCCGGAGCGGCTGTCCGGCCGGCAGATTCCGGTACCGGGCGGCCTGGACGTCACGTTCCACGAACCGTTCGGGGTGGTCGGCATCATCGTGCCGTGGAACTTCCCGATGCCGATCGCCGGCTGGGGCTTCGGCCCGGCGCTGGCGGCCGGCAACACGGTGGTCCTCAAGCCGGCGGAGTTGACCCCGCTGACCGCGCTGCGCCTGGCGGAGTTGGGCCGCGAGGCCGGCCTGCCGGACGGGGTGTTCACCGTCGTGCCGGGCAGGGGCAGCGTGGTGGGGCAGCGGTTCGTGGCCCACCCGGCGGTGCGGAAGATCTGCTTCACCGGCTCCACGGAGGTCGGCCGGCGCATCATGGCCGGCTGCGCGGAGCAGGTGAAGCGGGTGACCCTGGAACTGGGCGGCAAGAGCGCGAACATCGTGTTCGCCGACGCCGACCTGGAGAAGGCGGCGGCAGCCGCGCCGGCCGCCGTGTTCGACAACGCCGGGCAGGACTGCTGCGCGCGGTCCCGGATCCTGGTGCAGTCCAGCGTGTACGACCGGTTCCTCGAACTGCTGGAGCCGGCCGTGAAGGCGTTCCGCTGCGAGGATCCCCGGCTGGAGACCGCGCAGATGGGCCCGCTCATCTCGGCCGGGCAGCGGGAGACCGTGATGTCCTATGTGGACGGAGCCGCGGTCGCGTTCCGCGGTACCGCGCCGGACGGCGACGGGTACTGGTACCCGCCGACGGTCCTGCTGGCCCGGTCCACGGCGGACCGGCACTGGCGGGAGGAGATCTTCGGCCCGGTGGTGTCCGTCCTGCCGTTCCACGACGAGGCGGACGCCATCGCCAAAGCCAACGACACGGAGTACGGGCTGTCCGGCTCGCTGTGGACCCGCGACGTCGGGCGGGCGATCCGGGTCGCCCGGGGCGTGGAGACCGGCACGTTGAGCGTCAACTCGCACGCCTCGGTGCGTTACTGGACCCCGTTCGGCGGGGTCAAGCAGTCCGGGATCGGCCGGGAACTCGGGCCGGACGCGGTCACCGCGTTCACCGACACGAAGAACGTCTTTATCAGTACGGAGGACTGAGTGGCTGGTCGTCTTGACGGGCGGGTCGCGGTGATCACCGGCGCGGGCAGCGGGATCGGTCTGGCGACCGCGCGCCGGTTCGCCAGCGAGGGCGCCCGGATCGTCGCCGTCGACGTCAATTCCGAGGCCGGGCAGGCCTGCGCGGACGAGGTCGGCGGCGAGTACGCGCGGGTCGACGTCACCGACGAGCCGGCGGTACGCGCGCTGTTCGACGATGTCGCCGCTCGCCTCGGCAGCGTGGACGTCGCCTTCAACAACGCGGGCATCTCCCCACCCGACGACGACTCCATCCTGGACACCGGAATCGAGGCCTGGGAACGGGTCCAGCGGGTCAACCTGACCAGCGTGTACCTCTGCTGCAAGTACGCGATCCCGCACATGGTCAGGCAGGGCAGGGGTTCCATCATCAATACCGCCAGTTTCGTCGCGCTGATGGGTGCGGCCACCTCCCAGATCTCCTACACCGCCAGCAAGGGCGGGGTGCTGG
>DASXOA010000428.1:0-1567 GCA_036494675.1 Rugosimonospora sp. | reverse complement strand
CCCGTCGCGGATCTTGCCCGGCGCGCACAGCAGGCCCGGCACCTGTCCCCTGCAAAGGCAAGTGCCGGGCCTGACGCACACCCGGAGGGACACCATGGGCGGCGATTAACCGGAGGACACTATGGGCGACGGCTACGACCTGCTCGCGGTCCGCATCAAGCGCGGCACCACCATCGACGGCGCCATCGTCGCGCTCTGCCCCGACGAGCATGGTGTCGTCACGGCCGACGTGTGCATACCCGGCCCGCCGGTGCCGTGACCATGCCGCGCTACACGATTCCCCGCACTGCCCACTGCGACGGAGGCCAGTTAGCCATGTTCGCTGTCATCGCGTTCGTCTGCGGCATCGTCGCGGCCATCCTGAAGCTCACGAACCAGCACGCCGATACTGTCGCGTGGCTGGTCATCATCGGCCTGATCGCCGTCTCCGTCGAGGTGGTGTGGGGCTGGCACCGCGCCGGCTACTACGGCCACCGCGCCCCCTAGAGGCCATGGCCGGGATCACCGGCGAGATGGCCGCGCGGCCGGTCACCGGATACAACCAGGCACTCAGGCAGGGAGACGGGCCGTCCGATGGAGCGTGAGGGAAACACGGCTGACGCCGGCCAGGACGGCACGGTGTACCAGCTGAAAACCGAGGCTTCCGGGACCGTGGGCACCGGCACCGGGCCGCCCGTACCCGGCGACGACAACAATGATGAGGAGCCGGCATGACCGTCGGGATCTCCACCGCCAACCTGGCCAACCAGTGGCTCAACATGATCAAGGGCACCGCGTTCACCGCCCCGGCGGCGACATGGGTCGAGCTCCACACCGGCGACCCCGGCGCGTCGGGCACGTCGAACGTGTCGGTGGGGTCGACGACCCGGCTGCAGGTGCTGACGGCGAACTGGACCAACGCCGCGTCGGGGGTCCTCGCGATGACCGCGGCGATCGGCCCGTGGACGAACGGCGGCACGTCGGAGACCCTCACCCACATCGCGGTGTTCTCCGCGTCGTCGGCGGGCACGTTCTACTGGTCGGCGGCGCTGTCCTCGTCGCAGGCGTGGGCGTCGGGGAACACGTTCACGCTGAACACGAACACCGTCACCATGTCGCCTCTGGCCGCGTAGCCGCAGGGCGGGAGGTGACCGGTGACCTGGTCAGTCCTGCAGTCGAACTCGGCGAACAGCACCAGCGGGTCAACGCCCGGCGTCGCGTACACCACCGCGAACCTGTCGTCCGGCACGGTGCTGATATGCGCCGTGTCCTGCTTCAACGCGAAGACCAACAGCGTCACGGACGCCTCCGCCAACTCGTTCGCCAAGATCGGCGCCGTCCTGCTCGGCGGCAGCGAGTCCAACGGGGAAACCTCCCTGTGGGCGATTGCCACGCCGGCCGGGGACGTGGGCGCCAAGCCGACGATCACCGCGCACCTCGACAACACCAGCGCCGGCGTCGGCATCCTCATCCAGGAGGTTTCCGGCATCCTGGCCACTGCCGACGGGACCGCGGGGACGTCGACCGCGGCGACCGGCACCAACACCAGCCCGACGTACTCCTCGACCGCGGCGAACGAGTACCTGGT
>DASXOA010000427.1:0-4060 GCA_036494675.1 Rugosimonospora sp. | reverse complement strand
GTGGTGGAGTGGGCGCCGGAGGGCGAGGGTCAGCTGACTACCAGGTACGGTCCGGCGTGCGGGCGGGCCTACCCGCTGTCCAGCCAGTTCCTCGACGACATGAAGCATCTGGCGCAGATCTTCGGCGGCGCCAGGACCGGCCCACCGTTCTACGTCACGCTGTTCACCGAGTTCTCCACCTACCCGTGCGTGGACAACGAGTGGGACTCGGCGACCAACTACTACCTGGCGTTGAAGGACCAATACAGGGCGGCGTACCAGGTCCTGCACGCCAACGCGGCCAACGTGCACGTGTCACTGGGCTTCGGCGGCTGGCTGGGCACCTACGACTACCCGCAGAAGGGCGGCGGGAAGTCGCTGATCGGCCACTTCACGGACATCCTCAAGGCGTCCGACTTCCAGAGCTTCCAGGCGATGAATGACACCGCGAGCACCAACCCGGCGCAGATACTGGCGATGACCAGGATCCTGCATCCGTACGGGCCGGTGATGCTGGCCCACTACAAGCCCGACGACGGCAATCAGGCCACCTTCGACGCGGACGTACGCGCGATCTTCACGGACTCCTTCATCGAGCAGGCCACAGCCGACGGGCTGTTCGCGATGAGCTTTATGACAACGAAGAACGTCGATGCAGATCCGGCGACGTTCCAGTTCCTGAAGACCGCGGTGGCCCGCTACGGTCGCGCACCCTAGCTGGACCCCGACGGCTACGCCGTGGACGTCTCCACGGAACACTCGGGCAGTAAACGGCCACCGTCGACCCGGGTGCCCCGCGGGAACTGAACGTGTCCGTGCGGACAAGCAGGGGCATGATCCTACGAATGCCAGAGAGCCCCGTGTCCGCCCCGAGCCGGCGTGCCGCGTCGGCCATCGTCTTCGGCGCCGCGCTCGCCGGTTTCCTCGCCCCCGCCGCGGCACAGGCGACACCCGCTCCCGTCCACCCGGCGCGGGCCGTGGTGGCCGCCGCGGACCGACAGCCCCGTTGGACCAGTGCCACGATGCCGGTCGCGGCCGGGGTGGTTTTCGACACCGTCCAGCTCGACGCGCACACCACCTGGGCGTACGGCGTGGAGCTGAACACGACCGTGGGACCGCTCCTGATGACCAGGAACGACCAGGATGGGCGCGGCTGGACCCAGCTACCGACGGACGCCCTCGGCGAGAAGGACCGGATCAACTCCGTCTCGGTGCTGTCGCCGAACGACGCCTGGTTGGTCGGTGACTACTCCGCAACGGCCGGCGGGATCGTGACCGCGCACTGGGACGGCGCCGCCATGACAACGGTCGACGCGCCGATACCGGCGGCGGTCATGGACGCGGGGTTCCTGTCGGTTTCGGCGCGCGCGTCCGGCGATGTCTGGGCTACCGGCTGGGTCGAGATCCTGGACAGTTCAGAGCCCGACCCGAACAAGCCGGGCGGCGTTATCCAGGTGACGCACAACGAGGCGCTGGTTGAGCACTGGGATGGCCACGCCTGGCGGCGCGCGACGGTACCCGACGAGCGGGAAATGGTGCTCCAGAGCGTTCTCGCCTTCTCGCCGACCAATGTGTGGGCGGCCGGCTACACGGGCGAGGACCAGCCGGCTCTGCTGCACTTCGATGGGCGCGCGTGGTCGGCGCCGGTGCCGGCGCCCTATGCCGGACTGTACGGCGAAGTCCAGAGCCTGGCCGCGAACGGTCCCGACGATATCTGGGCGGTCGGCCGAGCCGTGCTCGACGAAGACGAGTGGGGACACGCGCTGGTGACGCACTGGGACGGCCACCGGTGGCAGCAGGTCGCCACCCCGGCCGACGCGGGCCGGCTCTCGGACGTGGCAACGGTTCCCGGCGGGATCGCGGTGACCGGTAGCACGGTGGACCAACTCGACGGGTACGCGACGCGGCTCGTCAACAATCACTGGCAGTCGCTGGGCATCCCGGTCGACGGCACGACGCACCTCATGGTCAACGGGGTGTCATGGTCCGGCGGCAGGCTCACGGTGACCGGCGACAGCGAGTCCGACGCTTCGCCCTTCCAGCAGCCCTTGGTGCTCACCGGACAGCTCTAACCACCGCAGAAGCTTGGGACGTCGGACGAAGCGGTCGGCGCGGTCGGTCCCAGGAAGCCCGTTGCTTGCGGAACTGAAAGTCCTCCAGCGGACAAGAGGTAGACATGACGAGATCGGATCTCAGCGCCAGGCGGCCACCGCCGTGGTCGCCCCGGCCCGCTGGCCGTCCAACGCCGACCGCAGACCGCGAGGTGATGAGCGACATCGGGGGTACCGATGCCGACCCGCCGGCCTCGGAACCGACCGACGCGCAGGTACTGGCCGGACGGCCGGACGAGTTCGGAGTGGTCTTCGATCGCTACTCGCGTGTGCTGTACGGGTACTGCGCGCGGCGGGTCGGTCCAGACCTTGCGGAGGACGTGGTAGCGGAGACGTTGCTCACCGCGTTCGAACAGCGACACCGATTCGATCAGACGGCGCAGACCGCGCGGCCGTGGCTGTTCGGAATCGCGACGAACCTGCTGCGCAATCATCGGCGGGCCGAGGTGCGTGGGTGGCGGGCGTTGGCCCGAACGGGGGCTGATCCGCTGGACGGGGTACGTCGGGTGACCGACGGGATCGCCGACCGGGTGGATCAGCGGGTCGACGCCGCCCAGGCGGTCCAGGCGATCGCCGGCGCACTCGCGGCGATGCCACGCGGTCACCGCGACGTGCTGCTCATGTACGCCTGGTCGGGACTGGACTACGCCGAGCTGGCCGCCGCGTTGGGGCTGCCGATCGGCACGGTTCGCTCCCGGTTGCACCGGGCCAGGGCCCGGCTGCGCCAGGCGCTGCCACCCCACAGCACCGTCTGATCGCCGCCCTCCACAGATGTCTGGAGTAGACAACCATGGTGAATGATGAACCGTCCGAGACCGGTGGGCCCGAGCTGCGGCTGCTCGCCGGCGTCCGGCACCAGTACGCCGAGCCCGACGCCGTCACCGTCGACCGGCTGCGGCACGTGGTGCTCAACGCCACCCTTCACGGTGCCCGGCCGGCCCGACGCAACCACAGGCCGTGGCGCATCGCGATTCCGGTGGCTACCACCGCTTTCGTCGTCGTCGCCGCGGTGCTGGGCGCGGGCGTTCTGCGTACCGGTCACCCCGCCCGCCGCCCGGCGTCGCAGCCGACCGCCGGTACCGGGGCACACGGCTCCCCGCTGGTCGGCGACGGCGCCGACGCTACGCGGGTGATGACTCTCGCCGCGCAGACCACGCAGACCACGCCGTCGCTGACGGCCGGCCCGGGCCAGTACATCTACCGGCAGACCCGGTCGACGGACGTGGGCTTCTACACGTTACCGGCCGGCACCGTGAACGTCTTCGCGTCACAGCAGCGCCAGGACTGGCTCGATCCGGGCAAGGGGCTGGCCGACGTCCGGTACATCTCGACTCGCCGCATCCTGGGGCCGGTGACCGCGCAGGACACCGCACTCGCCGCGAAGGTAGGGTTCGACCTGCACCCGGCGGCGAAGACGACCGACTCGGCACACCCAGATCCGTCGGGCAAGGGCGAGGCGACACCGCCGCCGGCGGCTCCCGGTATGCGCAACCCGACCCCGCAGTACCTGAACAGTCTGCCGACCGACCCGGCGAAGCTGCTGGCGGTGATCCGGCAGGAGGCCAAATCCGAGGGCAACACGAAAACCTCGACGGACGCCACCGCGTTCGACATGGTCGGCGACCTGATCGTGTGGGGCGACCCGATTCTCTCGCCACAACTGCGCGCCGCCCTGTACCGCGCCGTGGCCCTGATCCCCGGAGTGAGCCGAGCACCGGGGACGGTCGAGCTGGACAACGGTGGCAAGGGCGTCGCGGTGAGCCTTGGCGAGGGCAACACCCGTGACGAGATCATCTTCGACCCGACCAGCCTCCATCCGCTGGGTACGCGCGACATCGCGCTCAAGGCCGCCGACGGCGTGCCCGCGGGCACTGTCCTCTCGGTGACGTACTTCGTTTTCGGGATCGTCGACGCCGTGGGGAAGACCGGCTGACCCCCGGCGCGCCGACGGTGGGACGGGCCGCGAACGC
>DASXOA010000426.1:0-20410 GCA_036494675.1 Rugosimonospora sp. | reverse complement strand
TGGCGTACCCGCGACCCGGTGGCCAGCAGCAGCTTGTCGTACCCGACCGACTCGACACCGTCCAGGGTCAGCGCGTGGGCCACCGGGTCGAGTGCGGTGACCCGGACCCCGAGGCGCAGCGTCACGTCGTGCTCCGCGTACCAGTCCTCGGCGTGCACGTACGCCCCGTCGCGCGGATCCTTGCCCTGCAGGTACCCCTTGGACAGTGGCGGCCGCTCGTACGGCCGCTCGATCTCCTCACCGATCAGCACGATCTTCCCGGCGAAGCCGGCGTCGCGCAGAGCCTCGGCCGCCTTCGCACCGGTCAACGATGCCCCGACAATGACGAAAACCCGCTCATCCACGCCGCTACCTCCAACGAGAGAACCACCGACGTCAACCTATCCCTACGCGACGGCTCCGGCATCCGGTTCACCCCGGTGGCGACCCCGGAACGAGGGACGCGCTCAGCCGCCGACCAGGCGCCGGTGCCAGGAGATCGCGGCCGGGTCGGTCAGGCTGGCCACCTGGTCGATGATCACGCGCAGCCTCGCCCCGTCGTCCGGGGCGGCCATCCAGAGCGGAGCGAACACCGGGTCGAGCCCGTGCGGGGCGCGGCGGGCCAGCGCGTGCACCAGCCCGGTGAGGATCTCCCGCTGCTGCTCGTACCACGGCCGGGCACCCGGACGGCGCATCACGTACCGCAGCGCGAGGCCCTTGAGCAGCGCACACTCCGCCCTCGTCCGGCGCGGCACGACCAGGTCGGCGGCGTAGCGGCGCAACACCTCGGGGCCGGCCACCGCCCGGGTGGCGCGGACCGCGGCGGCCACGAACCGGCCGGTCAGCACGCTGGTCACCTGCTTGAGCGCGACCAGCGAGCGGTGGCTGCCGTCGTACTGGTAGAGCGGAGCGAACACCGGATCGGAGAGCAGTTCGTCGAGCACGGCGACCAGGTCGGACGCGGACTCGGCCGAGTAGGAGGCGGCCACGTCGGCGCACAGCGCGGCCCGTTCGACGTTGTCGTCACGCAGGCTGCGCAGCGCGATGTACCCGCCGTGGATGCCGTCCTCGACGTCGTGAACCGAGTACGCGACGTCGTCGGCCCAGTCCATCACCTGGGCCTCCAGGCAGCGCCGCAGGGGATCCGGCACGCCGGTGCGCAGCCAGCGGAAGACCGGCAGGTCATCGGCGTACACCCCGAACTTGCGCATCCCCTCGGTGCGCGGCCACGGGTACTTGCAGCAGGCGTCGAGCGAGGCCCGCGTGAGGTTGAGGCCGGCGGAGGCCCCGTCGGGCCGCATCACCTTGGCCTCCAACCGGGTGAGTACCCGCAGGGTCTGCGCGTTGCCCTCGAACCCGCCACACGGCTGCGCCACCTCGTCGAGCGCGTCCTCCCCGTTGTGCCCGAACGGCGGGTGGCCCAGGTCGTGGGCCAGCCCGGCGGTGTCCACGACCTCCGGGTCGCAGCCCAGCCGGGCACCCATCTCCCGGCCGATCTGCGCCACCTCCAGCGAGTGGGTCAGCCGGGTGCGCAGGAAATCGTCGGAGCCGGCCGCGTGCACCTGGGTCTTGGCGGCCAGGCGGCGGAACGCGGCCGAGTGCAGGACCCGGGCCCGGTCGCGCTGGAACTGGGTACGCTCGCCGTCGACCGGCAGCGTACGGGTGTCCTTCGGCGGCTCCTCGACGCAGCGCTCCTGCTCGCGCAGGGCTTCGGCGGCCGCGGCGTCCCGGTCGGGGTCCCGGTCACCGTTGCGGTCGCGGTCGCGCGACGCACCGGCGAAGGCGGCGTCGCTGGGGGGTCCGGCCAGATCCACGTCATCATTCTGGGGCATCGGCGTCGAGCGTAGTCCCGGCCTGCTCCGCGTCGCGGGCGCGGAGCACGGGTGTCATGATTACCTTGATCGCGGCGGCCAGCGGGATCGCGATCAGCGCACCGATCAGGCCGAGCACCGTGCCGCCGATCAGGGCCGCGAGCAGCACCGCGAGCGCGGGTATCGCCACCGTGTTGCGCAGCACCCTGGGAGCGATCAGGTAGTTCTCCAGTTGCTGGTAGAGCAGGAAGAACAGGCCCAGCAGGACGGCGTGGGGCCACAGGTCGGTGGTGGCGAGCGCGACGATCACGGCCACCACCGCGCCGATCGCGGCGCCGATCAGCGGGATCAGGTCGGTGACCGCCACGAACACGGCCAGCGGCAGCGCGAACGGGACACGCAGGATCTCCAGCATGGCGAGCGACGACACGCCGGCGATCCCCGAGATGATCAAGTTGCCGATCATGTACGAGCCGACCTTGTCGATGACCACGTTGACCGCGTCGTTGACCGGCCTCCGGTACTGGCGGGTGAACAGCCGCACCAGGCTCCGGCGCAGCCTCGGCAGGTCGGCCATGAAGTAGACGGTCAGCACCAGGACCAGCAGTCCGGAGACCACCGCGCCGAGGAACTGCCGGGTCAAGGCGACGGCCTGGCTGCCGAGCCGGGCGGGCAGCGTCCGGGCCAGGTTGTCGATCGTGCCCTGGAGGTGGAACCGGTTCTCCAGGTGGCGCAGGCCCGGCGAGTTGGACCGCAGATGGTCCAGATAGTCGGGGAAGCTGGTGGTCAGGCGGCCACTCTGCTGCACCAGCGGTGGGATGAACAGGGTCAGCAGCCCGGCCGCCACGACGAAGACGATCACCAGGATGATGGCGACCGCACGTGGGCGCTTGACCCCGTGGCGGATCAGCCACCGTACCGGCGGATCCAGGCTGATCGCGATGAACGCGGCGATGAGGATCTCGACCAGGACGGCCCGGACCGCGACGACGATGTGGTAGCCGAGATAGACCGCCACCACCCCGAGCCCGGCGGCAATCGACCAGCGGAAGACGGTGCGGGGCGCCACCGGCTCCGGCGCCGGCGCGGCCTCCTCTTCCGTCTCCACGGACCTGGTCAGGTCCTTCTCGGTCGCCATGCCGGATAGCCTGACATGAGCCGACCGTGGTTCGTCGCTCACTTAGAGTAGTTGGCCTCAAGGTAGTCGGCGCGGCCGGATCGGTCGCCCGGCCGCGCGCCGCGCGCGCGGCGGGGTCAGCGATCCGGCCCCGAGAGGATGCAGAACTCGTTGCCCTCCGGATCGGCCAGCACGATCCGGGCCGCCGCGCCGTCCGCCTGCCCCACGTCCACGTGCCGGGCGCCCATGTCCAGCAACCGTTCCATCTCCGCGTCCCGGTCGTCCGGTTCCAGCTCGATGTGCAGCCGGCTCCGGTCCGCCTTCGCCTCCGCCGCCCGGGTGAACAGCAACCTCGGGCTGTCGTCGCGACCGATGACCACCTCGCCGGACGCCTCCCTCAGCAGGCGGAAGTCCAGCACCTCGGCCCACCAGCGGGCCAGCCGGTTGGGGTCCATCGCATCGACGACGACGGTGTACCACCGGCTGCCCATGCGTACCTCCGTTTACCGGGATGTCCGGCTCAGGTTACGCGCTGGACATCCCGGCCACGCACCCCGGGACGGCGGGGCCGCCCCGGGCGGACGGGCGTCAGCGGCTGTCCGACCCGGTCGCCTCGATGGCGGCACGGCCAGCTTCCAGCCGCGCCACCGGCACCCGGAACGGAGAACAGGAAACGTAATCCAGCCCGGCCTCGTGGAAGAAGTGCACCGAGTCCGGATCGCCGCCGTGCTCGCCACATACCCCGATCTTGAGGTCCGGCTGGATCGCGCGGCTCTCGTCGACCGCGATCGTGATCAGCCGGCCCACCCCGTCCCGGTCGATCGACTCGAACGGAGACACCCGGAAGATGCCCAGATCCAGGTACCGCGAGAAGAACGAGCCCTCCACGTCGTCCCGGGAGAAGCCCCACCCCATCTGGGTCAGGTCATTGGTACCGAACGAGAAGAACTGCGCCACCTGCGCGATCTGCCCGGCGGTCAACGCCGCCCGGGGTACCTCGATCATCGTCCCGATCAGCGTGTCCGGCGCGTCCTCCACCTCGGCCAGTACCGACAGTGCCTCGGCCTTGACCGTCTCCAACTCCTGCACCGCGCCGACCAGCGGCACCGTGATCTCCGGGTGCGGATCGTCGCCGGCCAACCCGACCGCCGCCGCCGCCTCCGCGATCGCCCGCACCTGCATCGCGAACAGCCCCGGAATCACCAGCCCGAGCCGCACGCCGCGCAGGCCGAGCATCGGGTTCTCCTCGTGCATGCGGCGCACCGCGCTCAGCAGCTTGCCGTCCCGGCCCGGGTCCTCGCCCCGTTCCTCGGCCACCGCCACCCGCACGGACAGATCCTCCAGCGACGGCAGGAACTCGTGCAGCGGCGGGTCGATCAGCCGGATCGTCACCGGCAGCCCCGCCATCTCGGTGAACAGGCCCTCGAAGTCCTTGCGCTGCAACGGAAGCAACGCGTCCAGTGTCTGCTGCCGGTCCTCGTCGGTATCCGCGAGGATCAGCGCCTCCACGAGTTCGCGCCGCTCGCCGAGGAACATGTGCTCGGTGCGGCACAACCCGATGCCCTGCGCGCCGAACCGCCGTGCCCGCGCCGCGTCCTCCGCATTGTCCGCGTTCGCGCGCACCCGCAGCCGGCGCCGGTCGTCGGCGTGCGACAACAGCCGGTGCACCGCGGCGACCAGCGGGCCGTCCCCGACCTCACCGGTCTCGAAGTACCGCACCACCGGCGAGTCCTGTACCGGCACCTCACCCAGGTAGATCCTGCCGGTGGTGCCGTCGATCGAGATGACGTCACCCTCGGCCACCGTCGTACCGTCCACAGTGAACCGTCCACTCGCGACATCCACGTCCAGCGAGTCGGCGCCGCACACGCACGTCTTTCCCATGCCCCGGGCCACCACCGCCGCGTGACTGGTCTTGCCGCCGCGGGAGGTCAGGATGCCGCGCGCCGCGATGATGCCCGGCAGATCGTCCGGGTTGGTCTCGCGCCGGACCAGGATCACCCGCTCCCCCGCCGCGGCCAACTCCACCGCACGCTCCGGGGTGAACACCACCGCGCCGACCGCCGCACCCGGCGACGCGCCGACGCCGGAAGCCAGCCGTTCCGGCTCGGTGGACAGGTCGAAGGCGGGGAACATGAGCTGGGCCAGTTGGGCGCCGTTCATCCGCCGTACCGCCTCGTCGAGGTTGATCACGCCCTCGTCGACCAGTTGACTGGCGATGATGAACGCCGCCGCCGCGGTGCGTTTGCCCACCCGGGTCTGCAACAGCCACAGCTTGCCGCGCTCGATGGTGAACTCGATGTCGCACAGGTCCCGGTAGTGGCCCTCCAGGGTCTCCCTGGCGTGCATCAGGCCGTCGAAGCTGGCCTTGTCCAGGCTCTCCAACTCGTCCAGCGACACGGTGTTGCGGATGCCGGCCACCACGTCCTCGCCCTGAGCGTTGGCCAGGTAGTCGCCGTACACGCCCTGTCGACCGCTGGCCGGGTCGCGGGTGAAGGCCACGCCGGTACCCGAGTCCGCCCCCCGGTTGCCGAAGACCATCGCGACCACGTTGACCGCCGTACCGAGGTCGGTCGGGATGCGTTCCTGCCGCCGGTACAGCACGGCACGCTCGGCGTTCCACGAGTCGAACACGGCGTGGATCGCGAGGTCCATCTGTTCGCGCGGGTCCTGCGGGAAGTCGCGACCGGCGTGCCGGGCGAAGACCTCTTTGAACACCTCGACCAGGTCGCGCAGGTCGTCGGCGTCCAGATCCAGGTCGGACTCGGCACCCTTGGCGCGCTTCGCTTTCTCCAGCGCCTCCTCGAACGCCTCGGCGGGCACGTCGCACACGGTCCGACCGAACATCTGGATCAGGCGCCGGTACGAGTCCCAGGCGAACCGCTCCGCGCCGCCGGCCGAGGGATCGCTCTCCGCCGCGTCGCCGGCCGCGCTGTCCGCCGCGTCGCCGCGGGCCGAGGAATCGCTGTCCGCCGACGAGCCACCGGCCTGCGCGGCCAGCCCGTGCACCGACTCGTCGGTCAGCCCGACGTTGAGGACCGTCTCCATCATGCCGGGCATGGAGAACTTCGCTCCGGAACGCACCGAAACGAGCAGCGGATCGGACGGGTCGCCGAGTCGCCGGCCCATGGCACCTTCGAGCTTCGCAAGGTGCTCATCGATTTCCCGACCCAATTCCGCGGGCTGAGTTCCGGTGGCGAGGTACACCCGGCACGCTTCGGTGGTGATGGTGAAACCGGGCGGTACCGGCAGACCGAGGTTGGTCATCTCGGCGAGGTTCGCACCTTTGCCACCGAGCAGGTCGTTAAGGTCTTTGTTGCCCTCGGCGAAGTCGTAGACGAATTTCTCAACCATGTTGGCCCTACCCTCCTCGAGAGCGGTGAGCCTGCCGCCCGCGGCAGCTTGACCGGCCCACTCGCGTCCCGAACGCCGTGCCTAGGTAAGTGGTACCCCGGATGTAAGGCCGGACACTAGGGCAGTTCTGACTGTGTTGGCACCGTTGGTGATTATTGGCACACGCACCTCGTCAATCACGTCCGTACCATTCTGCGAGAGCGCTCTCACGCGCACTAATGCGCATCTCGACCGATTTTCTGTCGTGATTAAATCGACAATTAAAACTGATTGACTTCTGCGGTTTATCGATCATTGCCGGCGGGCACCAACGGCGCCGGACGAAGCGCGAGCGGGCGCGGACACGAACGCGAGCGGGTGACCACCCGCACCCCCGGGCGTCGCGATGTGCCCGCCGCCGCCCGGCGTGCGATCCTCGAAGGCGTGACCGGCACGCTGACCCGGCCGATTCCCGGCCCGCCCCAGCCGACTCCCGACCCCACCGGGCCGGGACCTCGCCACGGCCTCCGCCGCGACGACGGCCAGACGACCGACGGCCAGACTACCGACGGCCCGCCGACCGGCCGTGGCCCGCAGGGCTCCGGGCTGAGCCTGGGCTCGCTCGCCGTCGACCCGCCGGTGGTGCTCGCTCCGATGGCCGGCATCACCAACGTGGCGTTCCGCCGGCTGTGCCGCGAACAGGGCGCCGGCATCTACGTCTGCGAAATGGTCATGACCCGCGCGCTGGTCGAGCGCAACCCCAAGACCCTGCGCATGATCGCGTTCGGCGCCGACGAGAGCCCGCGCAGCCTCCAGCTCTACGGTGTCGATCCACAGACCACCGCCGCGGCGGTACGGATGATCGTCGACGAGGACCTGGCCGACCACATCGACCTCAACTTCGGCTGCCCGGTACCCAGGGTCACCCGCAAGGGCGGCGGCTCCGCACTGCCCTGGAAGCGGCGGCTGTTCGGTCGTATCGTCGCGGACGCGGTCGCCGCGGCCGGGGACATCCCGGTGACCGTGAAGATGCGCAAGGGCATCGACGACGACCACCTGACCTACCTGGAGGCCGGGCTCATCGCCCAGGACGCCGGCGCGGCCTGGGTGGCGTTGCACGCCCGTACGGCGGCCCAGCGGTACTCGGGCTCGGCCGACTGGGACGCGATCGCGGCGCTGAAGCAGGCGCTGGACGTTCCCGTGCTGGGCAACGGAGACATCTGGGAAGCGGACGACGCGCTGCGGATGATGCGTGGTACCGGCTGCGACGGGGTGGTGATCGGGCGCGGCTGCCTGGGCCGGCCCTGGCTGTTCGCGGACCTGGCCAACGCGTGGCACGGCCGGCCGGAGCGCGCCCTGCCGCGGCTCGGCGAGGTCGCCACGGTCATGCGCCGGCACGCGGCGCTGCTCACCGAGTGGATGGGCGTCGAGGCGGACGCGGTCACCGACTTCCGCAAGCACGTCGCCTGGTACCTCAAGGGGTTCCCGGTCGGCTCGCAGCTGCGCCGGTCGATGGCGATGGCCTCGTCCCTGGCGGAACTCGACGACCTGCTGGGCAAGCTGGACGCGGACGCCCCGTACCCGACGGAGGTCCTCGGTCAGCCGCGCGGCCGGACCAACTCACCCGGCAGGGTGGCGCTGCCCGAGGGCTGGCTCGCCGACCGCGACGACGAGGCGGTACCCGAAGGGGCCGAGCTGGACGACTCCGGCGGCTGAGCCGGCCGGCTCACGCAAACGGCTCACGCGGACGGTTCGACGGCCCGCTCCGGCGGTTGCTCCACCGAGGCCGGCGGCGAGCCCGGCAACGTGGCCGGCAACGAGCCCGGCATCGTGGCCGTCCACGGCACCGTCGCCAGCGTCCTGCGCCGCACCATCGCCTGCGCGTTCCAGCGCAGCGCCCCGGCCAGGTCGCGGGCGCGCTCCAGCAGCGTGTAGTCCTGCCGGGCCGCGTTCTCGGCGAGCGCCCGGTCGAGGTCGTTGTCGCACTTCATCAGCACGCTGTCGAAGTCGCGCCGGACCGGCTCCAACAGGTCGTAGCCCATCTCCCGGTGCAGCCGGGCGAACCGCGGCTTGTAGAGCCGGGCCCGGTCGTGCAGGCCGGTGGAGTAGGACATCGGGTTCTTCGGTCGCTGCCTGATGTAGTCGGGCAGCACGTCGGCGAATGCCCGGCGGACGATCCACTTCTCCTGGCCGTCGCGCATCTTCATGGACAGCGGCAGGCGCATCGCCAGCTCGACGACGGGCAGGTCCAGGAACGGTACCCTCGCCTCCACGCCCTGGCCCATGCTGGTCCGGTCGACGCGCTGCAGCTCGGTCCGGTACAGGTTGGCGATCTTGTGGAGGAACAGCCGGCGGGCCGCTGCCGGGCCGACCTCGTGGTACATCGGGTACCCGCCGAACAGTTCGTCGGAGCCGTCGCCGGTGAGCACGACCTTCACGCCGCACTCGTGGACGCGCCGGAACAGCGGTACCGACACCACCGCGTTGATGATGTCGCCGTACTCGGTCAGCTCCGCCATCCGGATCGCCTCACGGATGTCCTCGGCGCGCACGTCCCGCGGCCGCAGCTCGATGACCTCGTGAGGCACGCCCAGTTCACTGGTCAGCCGCCGCGCGTAGGCCAGGTCCGGGCTGTCCGGGGTACCGACGGTGAACGCCACGCAGTCGGGGTGCATCTCCCGCACGTTGAGCAGGGTGAGCGAGCTGTCCAGGCCGCCGGAGAGCACCACGCCGACGGTCAGGTCGGTGTCCACCCGGACCCGGATGCTCTCCTCGATGGCCGCCCGGACCAGCGTGGCGGCCTCGTCCGGATCGTCGATCTGCGACCGGCCCTCGCCGAGCCGGTCCAGGTCCACGTACGGGCGCAGCACGGGCTCGCCCCGGCCGTCCGACCAGCCGTGGTGGCCCGGCGGTACCTCGCGGATCGGGGCGCCGATCGGTACCAGCGCCTTGACCTCCGAGGCGACGTAGAGCCGGCCGCCCGAGCGCGACCAGTACAGCGGCTTCACGCCGAGCGGGTCGCGGGCGAGATACACCCTGCCGGTGTCGCGCTCCGCGATGGCGAAGGCGAACTCGCCCCGGAACCGGGCGACCGCCCGCGGTCCCCACTGGCGGAAGGCCTCCAGGACCACCTCGGTGTCGCCGTCCGAGCGCGGCGGCCCGCTCCGGGTCGCCAGTTCGGCGCGCAATTCCCGGTGGTTGAAGACTTCGCCGTTGTAGCACAGCACCAACCGGCCGTCCCGGGAGCGCCACGGCTGGATCGCGCGCTGGCGGTCGACGATCCGCAGCCGCTGTACCCCGGCCAGCAGCCCGTCCTCGATGAGCGTCTCCTCGACCTCGCCGCGTGGCCGCAGGTACTCCATCAGGTGCTGGAACTCGGTGCGCTCCGGCTCCGGTCCGGCGACGAGAACGACCCCGCACACGTCAGCCGGCCGTGGTCGCGGCGGCGTCGCGGCGCAGCCCGGCGGCGGCGTCGGGGCTCACGCACACGTGCCACACCTGGCCCTCGTCGATCACGTTGACCTCACCGGTCGCCATGCGCTCGAACAGGAGGTGCTGCAGGGCGGTGTGCGCGTTGAACCGGCGCATCCACGTCATTTCCAGGTCCATCGCGTACCCGACGCAGTGCGCGCTGGGCAGCACCGTCAGGTAGCCGAGGTCGCGCAGGTGACTCTGGTGCTCGAGGCTGCGCGCCATGCTGTTGACCCACAACCCCGGCGCGGCGGCGGCGCCACAGGCCGCCCGGAACTCGACGCCGAGCGCGTTGAGCCAGTCCACCACCTCGGGCCGGGCGTAGGGGAACCGCATGCCCGCGGTGTGCGGCACCCGGTGCGGCCATACCCGCCGCTCCGCCTTGCGCAGCGCCCTGCCGGCCAGACCCCGGGGCTGGCGCCGGTAGCGGAACCCCAGCGAGCCGCGGCGGCGCAGCGCGGCGAGGCTGACCAGGTCGGGCGAGCTGACCAGGTCGGCCCGGGTCAGGTACGGGTCGAGGTGGCCCCACCACGCGACGTCGACCTGCGACTGGAGGTACACGCGCATCCAGGTGTCCAGGTCGACGAGCGGTCCGCGCTCGTCGGGCCGGAAGTTCCAGATCTCGCGGAGCAGGGTCTGCGCGATCGACTGCGGGCCGCCCGGCGTGCGGGACAGGACGTCGTTCAGCTCGGGCTTGGTGACACGTTCGTGGATGACCTCCGCCGCCTTGACCGCACCGTCGGGTCCGGTCTGGCCGCCGATCGAGGCAAGGAGGTCGGCGACAGCGTCGCGATAGGTGGCGAGCATGCCGGCGCGTGTCGCGGTGTCGGTGGACAGCACCAGAGCGCCTTCCGCGCCCGCCGTGAGGGAACTGGACTGAAGATCCCGGCCAATGGTTGCCAAGGTTAATTCATCCCCAATCATCTTGTACGGGCGCAACTGGGGTAAAGCTAGCATTGAGCGCTTTTCGCGATCGGCAACTTTCCCCGATTTCAGGCATCGGCGGGTACGAAGAGACCAACGAGCCGCGAGCGATGGTGTCGCTCGCGGCTCGTGCCTATCGCGCCTTCGTGCCCCGGGTTCGGGTCGCGCCGTCAGCCTTTCGGCTCGTCCAGCGGTCGCTTCCCCTGCGCCTTGTGGTCGGGCTTCGCATCGTCGCGCACGACGAGTACCGGACAGGAGGCCCGTTCCAGGACGTCTCGGGACGTACTTCCCAGAAATCTGCTGCTGATCGGCCCACGGCTGTGCGCGCCCACCACGATCGCCTGGCCGTCGAGTTCCTGAGCCAGCCTGACCAGCGTGTCGGCCACCGTCTCCCGATCGGCGGCGGCCATCGCGTCGGCCGCCAACCCGGCCTGCCTGGCCAACTGCGCGCCCCGCTCCGCCGTCCGCCGGGCCGCGTCGTGCATCGCCTCGTCGACCTGGAACGCGTCGCCGGAATCGAGCGGCGCGGCCGGCGCCTCGAACGCGCGGACCGGAAGCGACGAGACCTGGAACCCGGTCCCCGCCTCCCAGACCGAGACCACGAGGGCATGGCGGGTGGCGAACACCGCGGCGCCCTCGCGCAGCGCGTGCTCGGAGGCCTCACTGCCGTCGAAGGCGTAGATGACCGGACCGGAGCGCATGACGCCCTTCACGCTACCCGTGAGCAGCACCGGAAGCGGGCGCAACGCGCAAAGCGCGGGTCACGCCGACAGATCGTCCAGCGCGCGGTAGATCCGCTTGTCCGAGATCGGGTACGGGGTGCCGAGCGCCTGCGCGAAGTAGTTCACCCGGAGCTCCTCCAGCATCCACCGCACCTGCCGCAGCCCGTCCGGTACCGGGTGGCCGGCCGGCACCTGGTCGAAGAGTTGCCGGTACTCCCGCTCGACCTGCTGGATCGCCTGGGTCCGCTCCCGATCCCGGCCCGGGTTCTCGGCCAGCTTGTCCAGCCGGCGCTCGATCGCGGTCAGGTACCGGGGCAGGTCGGCAAGCCGCTGCGCCCCGGTCGCCTCGACGAAGCCCGGGAACACCAGGGCGGCGAGTTGGTCGCGCATGTCGGTCAGCGACGCGACGAGGACCAGATTGGTGGTACCGGCCAACCGCCGGGAAACGTCGTACGACGCGGTCAGCACCGGCCCGACCCGTTCGACCACCTCGACCAGGGTCCGGCCCAGCCCGGCGCGCACCCGCTCCTCAAGTGCCGCGTAGGACTGCGCGTCCCAGGCCGGCCCGCCGGCCTCGGCCATCAACGCGTCCATGGACGCCGCCACGCAGTCGTCCATCAACGCCGGCACGCTGCCGTGCGGATTGCGGCTCAGCGCGAGCTTCGCCTGGTTGGAAAGCCGCGCCTGCAACGCCTTCACCGGCGCGGGAACGCTCAGGGTGAGCAGCCGGCGGGTGCCGCGCCACATCGCGTAGGCCGCCTCGTCCTCGGTGTCGAACAGCCGTACCGCCACCGAGTCGCCCTCGTCGCGCAGCGCCGGGTACGCCTTCACCGGGTACCCGCCGCGCTGCTGCGCGAAGATCCGGGGCAGCGTACCGATCGTCCACTCCCGAAGCCCGTGGCGCTCGATGTCGCCCGCCGCGGCTGCGATGGCGGCCTGGGTCCGGCCGCGCAACTGGTGCTTCAGCGCGGCCAGGTCCTTACCCTCGCCGACGGGGACGCCCCGCTCGTCGACCACCCGGAACGTCATCCTCAGGTGGTCGGGCACCCGGTCGAGTTGCCACGCCTCGCGCGGCACCACCACGCCGGTCAGCCGGTGCAGCTCCCGCTCCAACCCGTCCAGCAGCGGCTCGACGTACGGCGTCAGCCCGGCCAGCGCCGCCCGCGCGTGGTCCGGGGCGGGTGCGAACTCCCGCCGGATCGCCTTGGGCAGCCCACGGATCAGCGCGGTGACCAGATCCTCGCGCAGCCCCGGAATCTGCCAGCCGAACGCGTCCGCGCCGACCTGGTTGAGCACCGCCAGCGGCACGTGCGCGGTGACGCCGTCCGCACCATTGCCGGGCTCGAACTGGTACGTCAGCGGCAACTCCAGGCCGTCCTGGCGCCAGGTGTCCGGGTAGTCCCGCGGATCCACAATGGACGCCGAATCGTTCACCAGCATCGCGGTCGAGAACGACAGCAGGTCCGGCTGCTCGCGCCGGGCCTTCTTCCACCAGCTGTCGAAGTGCCGCCCGGAGACCACGTCCGCCGGGATCCGCCGGTCGTAGAAGTCGAACAGCGTCTCGTCGTCGACGAGGATGTCGCGGCGCCGGGCCCGGTGCTCCAGATCCTCCACGTCCTCGCGCAGCGCCCGGTTGTCCCGGAAGAACTGGTGGTGAGTCTCCCAGTCGCCCTCCACCAGAGCGTTGCGGATGAACAGCTCACGCGACAGCGGTGGGTCGATGCGGCCGTAGTTCACCTTGCGGCCCACCACGATCGGCACGCCGTACAGGGTGACCCGCTCGTACGCCAGCACCGCGGCCTGCTTGCGCTCCCAGTGCGGCTCGCTGTAGTTGCGCCTGACCAGATGCCCGGCGTGCTCCTCTATCCACAGTGGATCGATGCGCGCGACCATGCGGGCCCACAGCCGGGACGTCTCCACCAGTTCGGCGGCCATCACCCAGCGCGGCTGCTTCTTGAACAGCGCCGAGCCCGGGAAGATGGCGAACTTCGCGTTGCGGGCACCCAGGTACTCGCGGGTCTCTGGATCCTTGAGCCCGATGTGCGAGAGCAGGCCCGGCAGCAGGGACTGGTGGATGCGCACCGATTCCTCGGGCGCGGTGGACAGCGGGATGCCCATGTCCTTGACCACCTGGCGCAGTTGGCTGTCCAGGTCCTGCCATTCCCGTACCCGCAGGTAGTTCAGGAATTCAGTGCGGCACATCCGGCGGAACTGGTTCGCCGACCGGCCCTCCTGCTGCTCGCGCAGGTACTTCCACAGGTTCAGGTACGCCTGGAAGTCCGATTCCGGGTCGGCGAAGCGCGCGTGCGACTGGTCTGCGGCCTGCTGCTTGTCGACCGGCCGCTCCCGTGGGTCCTGAATGGACAGTGCGGCGGCGATGACCAGAACCTCGCGTACGCAACCGTTGCGCTCGGCCGCCAGCACCATCCGGGCCAGGCGCGGATCGATCGGCAGCCGGGCCAGCTTGCGACCGACACCGGTCAGCCGGCCGCCTTCCAGCGCACCCAACTCGGTCAGCAGGGCCAGCCCGTCGGCGACGTTGCGCCGGTCGGGCGGGTCGATGAACGGGAACGCGGCGACGTCCCCGAGCCCGATCGCGGTCGACTGAAGGATGACCGAGGCGAGGTTGGTGCGCAGGATCTCGGGATCGGTGAACTCGGGGCGGGACTGGAAGTCGGCCTCGGTGTAGAGCCGGACGCAGATGCCGTCCGAGGTACGCCCGCACCGGCCCTTGCGCTGGTTGGCGGAGGCCTGCGAGATGGGCTCGATGGGCAGCCGCTGCACCTTGGTCCGGTGGCTGTACCGGGAGACGCGCGCGGTACCCGGGTCGATGACGTACTTGATGCCCGGCACCGTCAGCGACGTCTCCGCGACGTTCGTGGCCAGGACGATCCGGCGCCCGGCGTGCGATCCGAACACCCGGTGCTGCTCGGCGGCGGAGAGCCGGGCGTAGAGCGGCAGGACCTCGGTCTGCGGCAGGTTCTGGCGGCGCAACGCCTCGGTGGTGTCCCGGATCTCGCGCTCGCCGGACAGGAAGACCAGGATGTCGCCGGGCCCCTCGCCGCGCAGTTCGTCGACGGCGTCGAGGATCGCCTGGGTCTGGTCCCGGTCGCCCTGGCCCGGGTCCCGGCCGCCCTGACTCTGGTCCCGGCCGGCCTGACTCTGGTCCCGGCCGGCCGGGTCGGCGTCCTCCGGCGAGTCGTCGATGATGGGCCGGTACCGGACCTCGACCGGGTAGGTGCGGCCGGACACCTCGACGATTGGCACGTCGGCGGGCAGCGCGCCGTCGAGCGGCGCGCCGTCGCCGAGTCCGCCGCCGCCGAGTCCGCCGCCAGCGAGCGCGCCGTCGAGCCGGCTGAAGTGGCGGGCGAAGCGCTCCGGGTCGATCGTCGCCGAGGTGATGATCACCTTGAGGTCCGGCCGGCTCGGCAGGAGCCGCTTGAGGTACCCGAGGATGAAGTCGATGTTCAGGCTGCGTTCATGCGCCTCGTCGATGATCAATGTGTCGTACCGGCGCAGTTGCCGGTCCCGCTGGATCTCCGCCAGCAGGATGCCGTCGGTCATCACCTTCACCAGCGTGTCGTCGCCGACCCGGCCGGTGAACCGCACCTGGTACCCGATCGCGCCGCCGAGCGGGGTGTCCAGTTCCTCCGCGATGCGCTCCGCCACCGTACGGGCGGCCAGCCGGCGCGGCTGGGTGTGCCCGATCATCCCGTTGATCCCCCGGCCCAGCTCCAGGCAGATCTTGGGCAACTGGGTGGTCTTGCCGGAGCCGGTCTCCCCCGCCACGATCACCACCTGGTGATCGCGGATCGCGGCCAGGATGTCGTCCTTCTTCTGGCTGACCGGCAGCGCTTCGGGATAGGTGATCGCGGGTACGGCGGCACGCCGCCGGTCCAGGCGGGAAGACGGGTCGGTGCGGGGATTGGTCATGGGCCCGTCAAGGATAAGCCGCCGCCCACCCACCTCGACCAGTGATTTACCTCCGCCCCGCCGGTCTGGCATCCTCGGGGGCATGGAGCCCATCGACGTGGCGTGCGCGCTGGCTCACGGCGAGGCGGCCGCCCCGGCGACCGATCGCACCCTGGTGGCGGTGTTCGCCTCGCCGGTGGCGAGGTACCTGCTGCACTTCGGCGCCGATCTCGGCTTCCGCACCGTGCTGGTCGACCCGGCCGGCGACGTGCCGGCCCTCGACATGTCCATTGTGGACGATTCGGCGGACGTGGTGGTGACCGACCACGACCGGCCCGAACTGGGTGAGATGCTGCGCGACGCGCTGCGCCTGCCGGCCCGGTGGATCGGCGTCATGGGCAGCCCCCGGCACCCCGCGCCGCACATCCCGGCACTGCGTGCCCTCGGAGTCGGCGAGGTCGACATCGCCCGGGTGCACCGGCCGATCGGGCTGAACATCGGCTCGCACACCCCGCCGGAGATTGCCATCGCCACGCTCGCCGGCCTGCTCGCCGACCGCAACGGCCGTCCCGGCGGCTTCTCCCACTGACCGCGCCGGTGCCGGCAACCGGCCCGGACCGGCGCGCGGAAGTCATGTCGCGGACGAAGGCACGGAAATCACGGAGCGTGCGGAAGTCAGAGCGCGCGGAAGTCACGGAGCGCGCGGAGGCGCCGCGGTCCGGCGGTGGGCGCCGGCGCGGCTCGGTTGCCCGGCCGGACGGGGACGTGACGCCCGGCCCGGGCAACCGTGCCACAGGGATCAGGCCAGCAGCGCGGCCTTCACCAGGGGCGCGTAGCCCGAGGACTGCCCGGTGCGGTTGGGGTGGTAGGACTCGCCGATCGGGTTGGAAATGCCATTGATCCACTCCGTACTGTCGCAGATCGCATGGCCGGTGAACGCGGTACGGGGATCGACGAACCCGAACCCGTGCGCGGTCGCCCGCGTGTGCATGGTGGTGTCCAGCAGGTCGGCGCCGCCGTTGAGCTCACTCTGCTCGCTCGGACTGATGCGGGCCAGCGACTGGCAGTCGGTGACGTTGAACAGCCGCGGGTACCCGACGACGACCACCTTCGCGGCCGGAGCCTTCGTCCGGATCGCGCTGTAGAGCTGGTCGAGCATGGCCGGCAGGCTGTTCCTGATGAAGGACTCCGCGTTGGAGATGTCGCCCTCGCAGGTCCACGGCCAGGGCAGTGCGCACTGCTGGATGACGTCCGAGAAGCCGGCATCGTTACCGCCGACCGAGACGGTGACGTAGGTGGTGCTGGCGTTCAGGCTGCCGAGTTGGGTGTTCACCACGTCGGGAACCTTGGCGCCGCCGCAGGCGGCGAAGGTCAGGGTCGCGCCGAGGCTGGCGGCGTCCAGTTCCGGGTACGCGTACTGCGAACGCTGGCAGTTCGTCCCGTCGGAGATGTAGGTGCGGGTACCGACGCCGGACGAGTACGAGTCGCCGAGCGCGGTGTAGGTGGCGCTGGCCGCGGCGGCGGGCAGTGCCCCGGCCGCCAGGCCGGCGGTGGTCACGAGGATGGTGACGGCGGTCATCACGAGGGTGCGACGGCGTCGGGACGGCACAGAGCTTCGCATGGGCGCTCCTGCGGGGGCATATTGACCAATGTCAAACAACCTGATCATCAGATCATGACCGCAGGAGGCATCGCAATCAATACCCCGGTGTAGCGAATCCATTACCGGTACCCGAACCCCGGGGGTACGGGTACGCGAAAGGGCCGGACCCTACCGGGCCCGGCCCCACGCGAACGGTCGCGTTCAGCAGCCCGGAAGCCGCTCGCTCAGGTACCGCTCGACCTGGTCGATGGAGATGCGCTCCTGGCCCATGGTGTCCCGGTCCCGTACCGTCACCGCGTTGTCCTGCAACGTGTCGAAGTCCACGGTCACGCAGAACGGGGTACCGATCTCGTCCTGGCGCCGGTACCGGCGACCGATCGCCTGCGAGTCGTCGAACTCCACGTTCCACCGCTGGCGCAGCGTGGCGGCCAGGTCCCTGGCCTTCGGCGACAGGTCGGTGTTGCGCGACAGCGGGAGCACCGCGACCTTCACCGGGGCGAGTCGCCGGTCGAACCGCATGACGGTCCGCTTGTCCACGCCGCCCTTGGTGTTCGGCGCCTCGTCCTCGTCGTAGGCCTCCAGCAGGAAGGCCAGCACGGCACGGGTCAGGCCCGCTGCCGGCTCGATGACGTAGGGCACCCAGCGCTCGCCCTTCTCCGCGTCGAAGTAGGACAGGTCGACGCCGGAGTGCCGGCCGTGCGTGGACAGGTCGAAGTCGGTCCGGTTCGCGATGCCCTCCAACTCCGCGAACTCGGTGCCGCCGAAGCGGAACCGGTACTCGATGTCGACCGTGCGCTTCGAGTAGTGCGAGAGCTTCTCCTTGGGGTGCTCGAAGAAGCGCAGGTTCTCCTCGGACAGGCCCAGGTCGCGGTACCAGTTCCAGCGCTCACTCAGCCAGTACTCGTGCCATTGCTCGTCGGTGCCCGGCTGGACGAAGAACTCCATCTCCATCTGCTCGAATTCGCGGGTACGGAAGATGAAGTTGCCCGGAGTGATTTCGTTGCGGAAACTCTTGCCCACCTGCGCGATGCCGAACGGCGGCTTCTTGCGGGCCGAGGTCTCCACGTTCTTGTAGTTGATGAAGATGCCCTGCGCCGTCTCGGGCCGCAGGTAGTGCAGGCCCTCGTCGCTCTCGACCGGACCCAGGTAGGTCTTCATCAGACCGTTGAACATCTTCGGCTCGGTGAACGTGCCCTTGTTGCCGCAGTTCGGGCAGGCGATCTCGTCCAGCGATGTCGGCGGCCGGCCGTGCTTGGCCTCGAACGCCTCTTCCAGATGGTCGGCGCGGTACCGCTTGTGACAGAACTGGCATTCGGTGAGCGGGTCCACGAACTCCGCGATGTGGCCGGAGGCGGCCCATACCTCGCGGGCGAGGATGACCGCGGAGTCCAGGCCGACGATGTCGTCGCGCTGCTGGACCATGGTCTTCCACCACTGGCGGCGGACGTTGTCCTTCAGTTCCACGCCGAGCGGACCGTAGTCCCATGCGGACCGGCTGCCGCCGTAGATCTCACTGGACGGGTAGACGAAGCCGCGGCGCTTGGCAAGGCCGGTGACGGCATCGACGCGATCGATGGGCATGTTTCCTCCAGATGGATGCCGCCGGCTGGCTGTCGGCGGAGGTCCGCGGGACGCGGACTGCGGAGCTGACAGATACCGCGAGCATACGGTCCGCGGTGCTCCCAACCGCACCAGATTACCTGGGTCCGCCGCAGACTCTCATGCCGCCGGCCTGCCCGTCGCTGATCACCAGATACCTCTCGGTGGCGGTCGTTTCCGGGGTCTGGACCACCGCCGGCACCTGGAACTGGGTGCGGCTGGCCACCGGCTGGCCGAGCGAGAACCGCTCGATCTCGGGCAGCGCGCGCTCCTGCTCGGTGAACTCGTTCAGCGTCTGATCCGACTGGCGGGCGGTGCAGACCTGGTCGTACGCCTCGTGGTAGTCGTGCTTGGCCAGCCCGTCGAGGAAATCCCGGACCGTGTTGCGGGCTTCGGTCACGGTGGCCTGCGACGTCGTCACCACCAGCGCGCCGAAGCCGACCACGCCGCCCACGCAGCACAGCAGGAGCGCCGCGCCGCCCACCCCCAGGCTGATCCACATCCGCTTGCGGTCCCGCTCGGCGGGCGGAACGGCGAACGGGACCCGGACGCCCGGCCCCCGCGGCGGGAGCGGCGGCCAGGGCTGGGCCGGCTCCGGCGGGGGTGCCATCGGGTGCCCGGGCTGGAACTGGCCCGGCTGGAACGACGCCGGCTGGACGGGCGGCGGCTGGAACGGGGCCGACTGGATCGACGGCGGCTGGAACGGTGCGGGCTGAGGCGGCGGGAACGGCGCGGGCGGCTCGTCGCTCATGATCCGAGCTCCGACCGCGGGTCGGGGGCTCGATCGCTCGCCGTGCCCACCGCCCGCCCCTCAGGGGCCGCCGCGGTCAGCACCTCGAACGCCGACGGCTCGTCCAGGGACTCCGCCAGGAGCGGGGTGGCCTGCACCTTGACGTCGAACGCGCCCAGCGCCCGCCGGTACGCCCCGACCGACTCCCACTCGGTGACCAGGGTCCACCGGGTCGGGTCGTCGTACGCCCGGCCCAACTGGCCGCGCAGGTACCCCGGCCTGGCGGCCAGCGCCTCGACCGCCGCGCCGGCCCGTTGGGTGAAGGTCGCCACGGCCTCGTCATCGGCCTCGATGACGAAGCGGTTGACCACCAGCACGTCGCCCCTCCGTAAAGGTCTATGGTGCGTTGAACACGACCGGTCCAGCCTATCGGGGGGTTACGCATGGCGAACCAACGGTTCGCACCGGCCCGGGTAAACGGTACCTACGTCTTCCTGGCCGCGCTGGCCGGCGTGCTGCTGGGGCTGTTCGCTCCGGGCTGGTACGGCGCCGTGATCCTGTTCGCGATCGTCGCCGTCCTGCTGTACCTGCTGGTGACCACGTGGCGCACCCGGAAACCCGCCCTCATCCTGATCCGTCTGGTGATCATCGCCGCCTTTGTGATCCTCGCGATTACGAAGATCTCCTGAAAACGATTATCGTGAGGCAATGGCCCATCCGGACGGGTACGAAGCCGCCGGCGAGCTGCTTCGCGCGCTCGCCTCACCGCTGCGTATCGCGATCGTGACCGAACTGGGGGCCGCCGCCCGCTGCGTGCACGAACTGGTCGACACGCTGAAGGTGCCCCAGCCGCTGGTCTCCCAGCACCTGCGGGTGCTGCGCGGAGCGGGGGTGGTCAGCGGCGACCGGCGCGGCCGGGAGATCGTGTACTCGCTGACCGACCAGCACATCGCGCACATCGTCGCGGACGCGATCAGCCACGGCGGGGAGGGCCGCACGGCGGCCGAGCTGAAGGCCGGCTGAGCCGAGGGCCGGCTGAGCCGAGGGCCGGCAGAGCCGAGGGCCGGCTGAGCCGAGGGCCGGCTGAGCCGAGGGCCGGCTGAGCCGAGGGCCGGCTGGCCTGAGCGCCGGCCGAGCCGGGGCCGGCTGGGCTGAGCGCCGGCCGAGCCGGGGCCGGCTGGGCTGAGGGCCGGCCGACCTGAGCGCAGG
>DASXOA010000425.1:0-11238 GCA_036494675.1 Rugosimonospora sp. | reverse complement strand
CGGTGCCTCGTGGCCTGGTTGGTAACGGGTGGGGCCGGATACATCGGCGCCCCGGTGGTGCGTGCGCTGCTGGACAGCGGCCGGCCGGTCGTCGTACTGGACGACCTGTCCTCCGGTGACCTCGGCACGGTACCGCCGGAGGTGCCGCTGGTACGGGCGTCCGTGGGTGACACCGCCGCGGTCCGGCACGCCCTGGCCGAGTACGGCGTCACCGGCGTGGTTCACCTGGCCGGTCGCAAGTCGGTCGTGGAGTCGCTGGCCCGACCGCTGACCTACTATCACCACAACGTCGGCGGCACCCAGGCACTGATCGAGGCGATGGCCGAGGCGGGCGTCGAGAAGATGGTGTTCTCGTCGAGCGCCGCGGTCTACGGCAACCCCGAGGGCGACCTGGTGAGCGAGGACGCCGCACTGGAACCGCTGAACCCGTACGGTGCCACCAAACTGGTCTGCGAATGGATCATGAGCGAGGCGGCCCGGGTGCACGGGCTGAAACCCCTCGTCCTGCGGTACTTCAACGTTGCCGGGGCATCGATGATCGGTCGGCCACGACCGGCCGACATCGGGTTGGTGGGCCGTGCCGTCGACTCGGTCGCACGCGGCGCCCAGCCCGTCGTGTACGGCCGCGACTACCCCACGCCCGACGGCTCATGCGTCCGCGACTTCGTCCACGTGCTGGACGTCGCGTCGGCGCACGTTCTCGCCGCCGACGCGCTCGACACCGGCCTCGAAAGCGGGGTCTACAACGTCGGGTGCGGCATCGGCTACTCGGTCGGGCAGGTGTTCGACCGGATCCGGGAGGTGACCGGCGTCGGATTCGAGGAGGAGGCCCGGCCCCGGCGGGGCGGCGATCCGGTACGCGTGGTGGCGTCGATCGAGCGGATCGGGCGGGGGCTGGGCTGGCGGCCCCGCCACGACCTGACGGACATCGTGCGCAGCCAGTGGCAGGCGCATCTGGGCGCGGCGCATCTCGGGACGGCACCGCAGGCACGGCCGCTTCCGGTGGGGGCGCGGGCCGGCGGCATCCAGAGCGCCGGCGGCCCCGCCGGTACCGGCGGGAAAACGGACACCAGGGGACAGCCGGCGCAATCGCGCGGTGACGAGCGGCCGGCGCGCATCCAGGTGATTTCGGCCAGCATCGGCGCCGGGCACGACGGCGCGGCAAGGGAACTCGCCGGCCGGCTGACCGAGCGCGGATTCCAGGTCGAGTGCATGGACCTGATCTCGGTCTTCCCCGGCTGGCTCGGGCCGCTGCTGCGCGGCATGTACCGCCGCATGCTCACCAGGCGCCCCCGGCTCTACGACTCCCTGTTCCGCATCGCCTGTACGTTCAACGGCGCGGCCCCGATCACCCGGGCGCTGCTGCGCCCGATGCGCCGGCGGCTGCTGCGGCGCCTCCCGCCGGACGCCCGTGCCGTGGTGTCCACGTTTCCGCTCGGTGCCCAGATACTCGGGCCGCTGCGCCTGAGCAGGCGGCTCACGGTTCCGGCGATCACCTACCTGACCGACTTCGGGGTCCACCCCATCTGGGTGTCGCCCGGGGTCGACATGCACTGTGCGGGGCACGAGGTGACCCGCACCCAGGCGCGGGACCTCGGGGCGGGCGATACCCGTGTCGTGGGCCGCCTGGTGTCGCCGCTGTACCGCCCGGCCACGCGTGAGACGAAACGCGAGGCGCGGCAACGTCTCGGGCTGCCGGCGTCGGGCCGGTTCGCGTTGCTGGTGGCCGGGTCCTGGGGAGTCGGCGAGCTGGTCGAGACCGCGGCCGAGGTCGCCGGAAGCGGGGCGGCGATGCCGGTGGTGGTCTGTGGCAACAACGCGGAGATGTACCGCGCCGCACGCAGCCAGGGTGTCGGTCACGTGTTCGGCTGGGTCGAGGACATGCCCGCCATTCTCCAGGCCGTGGACGTGCTGGTGGAGAACGCCGGAGGGTTGACCGCGCTGGAGGCGATGGCGTGCGGTGTCCCGGTGGCCACCTACCGCGCCATTCCCGGGCACGGTACCCAGAACGCGGAGGCCATGGTGCAGGCCGGGGTGACCCACTGGATCCACGACCGCGAATCGCTCGGCCCGGCGCTGACCGAACTCATCGACGGGGGAACGGACCTGCAGCAGTGCCAGGCGGCGCTGGCTCTGTTCGAGTCCGACCCGGCGACCGTGGTCGCCGACCTCGCCAAGGCCGGATTCGCCGAGCAGAACGGTTGTGCCGACAAGAACGCGGCCACGGAGCGAGGCCTCGCAGAGAAAGCCGTTGCCGGCAAGACCGTCGCGGGCGCGGGTGTTGCCGGGGCGGGCGCTGCGGCCAGGGCCGTTGCCGCCGGGAAGACCGTGGCGGGCACCGGGATCGCGGGCGCGGGCATTGCGGGCACCGGCATCGCCGACACCGGCGTTGCGGGCGCGGGCTTTGGCGGCGCGGGCGGGCCGGCGGGGAACAACGGCGGCGGCGACGGGCCCGTGGCGTGACGATGCGCCTGGGCCGCGCCCTCTGGGGTACGGGCGCGGCGGTCGGCGCGGGGGTGGTGGCGCACGCGGTACCGGGGCTGTTGGGGATTCCCCGGGTACGGGCGGCCGTCTCCGCCCGGGTGACCGGCGTCGGCGACGGCGGCCGGGTGGCGCTGACCTTCGACGACGGCCCGAATCCCGTGTCGACGCCGCGATTCGTCGAGGCGCTGAGCGCATCCGGGGTACGCGCGACGTTCTTCATGCTCGGCTGCATGGCCGCCCGCGCCCCGTCGCTGAGCCGATCCGTCGTCGAGGCCGGCCATGAAGTGGCCCTGCACGGGTGGACTCACCGCAACCTGATGCTGCGCGGGCCGCTCGCCACGTACGCCGACCTCGCCCGGGCACGTTCGCTGATCGGGGAGGTGACCGGCCAGGTACCCCGGTTCTTCCGGCCACCGCACGGGTTGTTCAGCACTCCCGCGTTGCTGGCGGCCCGGCGGCTGGACCTGACACCGGTGCTGTGGACGTGCTGGGGGCAGGACTGGACGCCCGAGGCGACCGAGGAGTCGATACTGGCGAGGCTGCGCCCGGGGCTGGGCGGCGGGGCCACCGTACTGCTGCACGACTCCGTCGGCGACCAAGCGCCGGACGCCTGGAAGTCGACGCTGGCGGCGCTTCCGCACCTGCTCGACGAGTGCGCCCGGCGCGGGCTTCGGGTCGGGCCGCTGCGCGACCACGTCGTCCCGGCTGACGTATGAGTCTGTACCCGGCCGTGACGGCGCTCGCGCCGGCGTTCAATCGCGGCCGCGGAAATGCCCGGTGGTGCTTGCCCTCCGCTACCGTTCGCCGTCGAGGGCGGCGAGAGCGGCGTTCGCGACCGGGCAGTGGCCTTCCTCGCGCCCGCAGGCACCGGTATCGCACAGCCGGCACATCCATCGCGTGGCGCCCCGCCCCCGGACGAACCCGGCGAGCACCTCGCCCATGAGCCGCTCCAGTGTCGCGCGGTCGGCGGGGGAGAGCCCGGCCAGCGCGCCGTTCAGCACGCCCGCCCGGGCGGCGGAGACCCGGTCGGCAACCCGCCGGCCCTGACGCGTCAGCAGCACGGCGGTGGAGCGCCCGTCGATGCCCGGCTCCCGCGTCACGTACCCCGCCTCGACGAGCCGGTCGACCAGCCGCACGGTGCCCGACGAGGTGAGCCCGAGCACCTGGCGCAGTTGGTCGATGGTCGGCCGGTCGAGGAAGTGGCGCAGCGCCGACAGCGCGGTCGCGGCGGTTTCGGAGTGGCCCGCCGCCGCGGCGATCGCGTCGGTGGTGCGATCGGTGACGACCTGGGCGAGGGTACCGAGCAGGTTCGCCTCGCGTTCCAGACTCGTCATCCGACCTCGTACTCGAGGGTCAGCGGCATGTACGGGTAGTCGGCGTGGGTGGAAACGGTGGTGAGGGTACCGGTGATGCCGGCCAGTTCGCCGGTGCCGGAGCCGGGGACGATGGTGCACCGGCCGGTGGCCGTGGTGCCATCGTGGGTACCGGTGCCCTGCAGCACAAAGCTTCCGGACCGCTCACCCAGCCGCCCGGTCACCTGCATCAGGGTCACGTACGTGCAGGTGCCGTCGGCCGCGTAGTACATGAGCGCCTCCCAGCTCGCCCCGAGCTCGTCGTCGCCGATCTCCACCTTGGCCTGGGTGAACTTGCTCCCGTCCGGCAACTCCCGGTAGGGCTTCTCGTCCCACGACGTGATTTCCAGCTTGGTTTCCAGGTGTAATGACATGGACGCAGCATATGTGTGACTCACGCACATGTCCACGCGAGCGCGCGGCGCGAACGGGATGCCGGTGCTCCGGCCGGCCGGGTCGCGGTGTTATCGTCTGCCAATGCCTGACCGGGATGCGACCCAGGAATCCGACGCCAGCGCCGACGACAGGTCGGCGCCCGCCGCGGCCGAGAGCCCGGCCGGCTCCCGAGGCGGCGGTGCTCCAGAAACCGGCGCCCAGGAAGGCGGCACGCCCGAGGGCGGCGTCCAAGAGGCCGGCACAGCCGAGGTCGGCACTCCGGAAGGTGGCGCTCCGGAGGGTGGCGCTGCGGAGGGCGGTGCCCAGGAGGGCGAGTCCGCGGAGGCGCCGGACTTCCAGAACCGCGCCGCACGGCGGGCCCGGGGCAAGGGCGGCGCCGCCCTGAACCAGACGCCCGGCAGGGGCGCCAACGCGCCCGGCCGTGGCCCGGGGCAGGCCCGCCGCCAGTGGGGTAATCGCCGCACCGGCGGCTGACCGGCCGTGGTCCGTGGCCGGCGAGCCAGCCAGGGGTAATCGCCGCACCGGCGGCTGACCGGCCGTGGTCCGGGCCGACTCGCCCGGAGATAGCCGCCGCACCGGCGGCTGACCGGCCGTGGCGGGTTCCGCCGGGAACCGTCTTGTCAACTTTCTGAGGTCGACCCTGTACCTTGTGCTGAGCTTCTGCCCGGTCGCCCGGGCGGAGCCGCCACGCCGAACTTGCCTACAGGGAGCGATGTCCAGTGAGCGACCGGGTGCGCAGCCGCCAGCCTGGCGGGTCGACGGTACGGAGACCGACAGGGGGCCAGCCGTCGGGGAAGGGCTCCGTCATGAGTTCGGGATCGTCGGGTGGGCGGCCGCCGGGCGGCAGGCCCAGGGTCGGCAAGCAGCCGATGACCAAGAACGAGAAGCGGGCCGCCGCCAAGGCCGCGAAGGCCGCCGCCGAGGCCGCCGAGGCCCGGCGCCGCTTCCGGCGGCAGTGGTTCACAGCCATCGGTACGGCGATCGTCGTGGTTGTCCTTGTCGTCGTTGGATTCGTGGTGTTCGGCGGGAAGCACAAGACCGCCGCCACGGCGAGCCCGTCGGCCAGCGCCAGCGCGAGCGCGGCCGCCGCGCCGTTCCCCTCGCTGCCGCCCGGCGCCGACCCGGCCCTGGCCACGAAGCCGACCGTCAAGGCCGGCACCGGCTCCCTGACGAAGCTCAATGTCACCACGCTGATCCAGGGCACCGGCGCGGCCGTCAAGTCCGGGCAGAGCATCACGGTCAACTACGTCGGGGTCTCCTACCAGACCGGCAGCGAGTTCGACTCGTCGTGGAAGAACTCCCAGGCGTTCACCTTCACCGTCGGCCAGGGCAACGTGATTCCCGGCTGGGACCAGGGTCTGGTGGGAGTCAAGGTGGGTAGCCGGGTGCAATTGGACATCCCGTCGAATCTCGCCTACGGCGACAACCCGACCGATGGCAGCCCGGCCGGTCCGCTGCGCTTCGTCGTGGACGTGCTCGCCGCCCAGTGACGCCGTCCGGGCCCCTGACACGAACGGGCGCGGGCCGGTTTCCCGGCTCGCGCCCGCCTCGCTGACACGGAATGCGGTAACAGAGAGCCTAGCTCCGCTGCTCGACCGGCACGTACCCGCGTTCGGTCGCCCCGGTGTAGATCTGGCGGGGGCGGCCGATCTTCGTCGTCGGGTCCGCCATCATCTCGCGCCACTGGGCGATCCAGCCGGGCAGCCGGCCGATCGCGAACAGCACCGTGAACATCCGGGTCGGGAAGCCCATCGCCTTGTAGATGAGGCCGGTGTAGAAGTCCACGTTCGGGTACAGCTTGCGCTCGATGAAGTAGTCGTCGGACAGCGCGATCTCCTCCAGCCGCAGCGCGATGTCCAGCAGCGGGTCGGGCCTGGCCCCGCTGAGCACCTCCTGGGCGGCCTTCTTCACGATCGCCGCGCGCGGGTCGTAATTGCGGTAGACCCGGTGGCCGAAGCCCATCAGGCGGGTACCGGCCTGCTTGTCCTTGACCTTCCGGACGAACGACTGCGCGTCGTCGCCGGCCGCGTGGATCTGCTGGAGCATGTCCAGCACGGCCTCGTTGGCGCCGCCGTGCAGCGGGCCGAACAGCGCGTTGACTCCGGCCGACACCGACGCGAACATGTTCGCCTGAGCCGACCCGACCAGCCGGACCGTCGACGTCGAACAGTTCTGCTCGTGGTCGGCGTGCAGCACGAAGAGCATGTCCAGCACGTTGGCGTGTACCGGATCCAGCTCGTACGGCATGCTCGGTACCCCGAACGTCATGCGCAGGAAGTTCTCCACGTACCCGAGGGAGTTGTCCGGGTACAGGAACGGCTGGCCGATCGAGCCCTTGTACGCGTACGACGCGATCGTCGGTAGCTTGGCCAGCAGGCGGACCGTGGAAATCTCGACCTGTTCCCGGTCGAACGGGTCCAGGCTGTCCTGGTAGAAAGTGGACAGCGCGCTGACTGCCGAGGACAGCACCGCCATCGGGTGCGCGTCGCGGGGGAACCCGTCGAAGAACCGGCGCATCTCCTCGCGCAGCAACGTGTGCCACTTGATGCGTTCGGTGAAGTCGGCCAGTTCGGTCGCGCTGGGCAGCTCACCGTAGATGAGCAGGTGAGCCACCTCAAGGAAGGATGACTTCTCCGCGAGCTGATCGATGGGGTACCCGCGGTATCGCAGCACTCCGGCATCACCGTCGATGTAGGTGATGGAGGATGTGCAGGACGCTGTGTTCACGAAACCGGCGTCGAGCGTGACGTGGCCGGTCTTAGCGAGAAGCCCGGTGACGTCGAGTCCGGACGGGCCCTCGGTCGCGTCCTTGACCTTCAGTGGGAACGTGCCGTCGTCAAATCCAAGGCTGAAACCCGTCATCCGCTCAGTGTGCTGTATTCCGTGACGCGCGCCACCCCGGGTTCCCGAGATGCTGATCACTCTAGGGTTGGTTACCGGGCGGGCTCGCTGGGCCCGTCGTGGTCTCCGGAATGGACGGCGGGGCGCTCGATGGCTGCTCAGGGGGTGCGGCGGCGGTCGCGGTCGGGGACGCCGGCCGGGTTGGCGGAGCGGAGTGGGACGGCGCCGAAGACGAGGGGACGCTGCCGGACGGCGGGGTGCTCCAATCGACGTTCGCCGGTCGGGTAGGCGTCCCGCCGGCGGGCGTCGGCGCGAGTGCCCCGGGTACGACGGCCGACGGCGGGGCGGTCTGCTGGTGGGGCGGCGCCGCGGGCGCGGACTGATGGTTATTCAGCAGTACGGATAGTCCAGCCAGCCCGGCGAGCACGATGATGGCCGCACCGGCCAGGGCGGCGACGCGGCGGCGGGCCGGCCGTGGCGGCGCGGACTCGCCGGATTCCGCCGTCGACAGCGCGGTCGCCTGCCCGTCGGGGCTGGCACCGGCCGCCGAGGGCCTGCCGGCCCTCACGGATTTCGGGGTGGGCAGCGGCCTACCGGCCTTCGGGCCGCCCGGCACCAGCGTCGTGGCGGGCGCGTCGGCGTCGGCGGGTACCGCGTCGGGGTCGGCCGCGGCCCATCGGGCGGCGGCGGCGAACGCGGCGGCGCTCGTGAAGCGATCGGCCGGATCCTTTGCCAGCGACCGCGCGACCAGGGCGCGCGCGGCCGCGGGGATGCCCTCCGGCAGCGGCGGCGCCTCGTCCGACACGTGCCGCAGCGCGACCTCCAGCGCGGTCTCCCCGGTGAACGGCGGGGTCCCGGCCAGGCAGTGGAAGGCCACCGCGCCGAGGGCGTAGATGTCGGTGGCCGCCGACACCGTCCGTCCGGACGCCTGTTCGGGTGCCATGTACAAAGCGGTGCCGAGGATGGCGTTCGCGGTCGTCACCGACGTGAGGGCGTCGGACCGTGCGACACCGAAGTCGACGAGCGTGACGGTGCCGTCCGCCTGGACGAGAAGGTTCGCCGGCTTGACGTCGCGGTGGACGATCCCGTGCCCGTGCACGGCGTGCAGCGCGTCGGCGGCCTGCGCCAGCAGGGCCATCGTCTCGGCAACCGGCAGCGGGCCGTTGGCGGCCAGCCGGTCGCGCAGCGATTCGCCGTCCACATAGGTCATGACCAGGTACGACACGCTCGTGCCGTCGGCCAGCGGGCTGCTCCCGTAGTCGTAGATGTTCACGACGTTCGGGTGGTGCAGCGCGGCCATGGTGCGTGCTTCGGCACGGAACCGGGCGTCGAATTCGGAGTTGGAGAGCCGCTCGGCGCGCATCACCTTGAGGGCGACCGTCCGGCCGAGGTTGATGTCGGTCGCCCGCCACACCTCGCCCATCCCGCCGCTGGCGATCGGGGCATCCAACCGGTATCGGTCGTTCAGCACGTCTGCTGGCGTCAGCACTTTCGTACTCTACCCACGCCGCTCGCGCGCTAAGCCGACCGGGGCTCTCCCATCCGCATCGATGGAGGTTGGCGCCCGATGAGTCCTCAGCGCTCCCGGAAACCGCCGAACATGCGGCGGAAGAAGCCGCCCTCCGGCGGCAGAGGAGCGGCCGGAGGCGGCGCGGTCCGGCGCTGTCGCGCGATCGGCTGGTCGTAGTCGGTCCGCTCGATGGCGTCGATGACCTGCTGCTCGTCGAACTCCTCGGAGCCTTCGATCTCGGGTACGAAACCGACCAGGATGCCGTCGCGCATCACCTGGGCCTCCAGGCCCGCGGTGCCGTCGGTGTCCCAGATCGCCTCGCGGCCGTCCGGCAGGCTCACCCGGATCCCGAACTGGTTTACGCCGTCGCGCTCCATATGCGCCGGTACGCCCCTGTCGCGCAGCTTGTCCACGACCCGCTGTGCCCGGTTTTCATCCACGTCCACCAAGATAGCTCGCCGGACGCTCCGCTCCGTGATGTCCACGGATCGGCGTGTCAGCCGTTTGACGTGCCTCGTCGCGCCATCGCCGTTGCCGGCCCACGGCCCGTCTGAAGACAATGAGTGATGAGCAAGGGGGTACCGATGGCAGACGATCACGACGCTCCCGTGCGGTTCACCGATGAGGAGGCCGCCTTCCTGCGGCACGTCAGGTTCGGCGAGCTGCCGGCCCGCGTGCTCCCCGAGGAGTGGGTCGCGCTGGTCGAGACGGATCCGAAGCGGGGCGACCCCGACCCGGAGCCGATCGGCCGGGATCGGAACTACTGGGCCGGTTGAGGCCGGTGCTACCTCTGGAGACAGGCGTTGCCAGGCAGGCCGCTGGGACCGTTTCCGCCCCCGGCGCGGGGGTAGCAGCCGGGCATGAGCCAGCCCGAGGAGAGTCGCGCGAAGACCACGAGTACCGATGACAACCTGCTGCGCACCGCGAAGGACGGCGCCAGGGAGCCGGATGACGCAATGCGCCCACCGGACGAGGAGTTGCCCGAGGAGGAGCGGCGGCACAGCAAGCCGCAGCACAAGCTGGCCGGCTGACCCAGACCGGCCGACCCGATTGGCCGACCCGACCGGCCGAGCTGATTGGCCGACCTGACTGGGCGCTGTTTCCCCGCACCGATCATTGACAACCCGCTATCGTCCGGAAACCATGGATCCGGGCGCCAGGGGCCGGGCTTGTGACACCGACCCCTGCCGCCGTGCCCGGGGCAACGGCACGGCGCCGCCCGGAAGGACAATCCCATGGATGTGCCTCGCAGGAGGCGCACCGGCGTGTGGGTGCGCGTTGCCCTGGTCACCACGCTGTGCGCCGCCGCGTCGCTGCTCGTCGCCCAACTCCCCGCCGGTGCCCTGACGGTGACCGACACCCCGTCGCCGGTCACCGGCAACTCCACCTACTTCGACGGGCTCGGCCAGCCCTACGGCGGCTGCGGCATGCCCCAGGCCAACCTCGACTCGCAGGACTTCGTCGCGCTGAACGTGTTCAACACGCCCGGCGACTACGGTGCCTATCCGCGACCGATACCGCCCTCACTCGCCGACAAGATGGGGATGTGGGACAACGGGCTCAACTGCGGGCGCTACCTACAGGTCACGATTGGCGACTTCTGCACCGGTACCAACGACGGCGCGCAGAACCAGCCGTTCTGCCGCAACGGCTCCTGGGTCTCCGACACGTACAACGGCGCCGTGCTCACCATGCTCGTCGCCGACAGCTGCGGCGACTCCAATGCCTGGTGCCGGGACGACCCGTACCACCTGGATCTGCACAAGGACTCGCTGAACAGGTTCGTGAAGAACGGCGCACCGGTCGGCGACCTCTACCCGAACCACTTCAACAACCGCCACATCCAGTGGCAGTTCGTACCCGCGCCGAACTACTCCGGCGACATCCAGATCGGATTCCTCCAGGGCGCCCAGTCCTGGTGGGGCGCGATCGCCATCTCCCATCTGCCCAACGGCATCCACGGCGTCGACTTCCAGACCGCCAGTGGTGGCTGGCAACCGGCCACAATGGACAGTGATATGGGTCAGGCGTACATCGTGTCGCCGACCGCCGCCGGAGGCACCCAGTTCCAGATCCGGGTCCACGACAGCTCCGACGCGCTGGTGAACAACGGCCGGGTCTACAGCTTCGCCATGCCCGCATCGTGCGGGTCGCAGTGCTCCGCGCCGTACACCCAGGCCACCTACACCACGACGAACCCCGGAGGCGGCCCGACCACGTCCCCGTCGGCGAGCCCGTCACCGACCCGCAGCCCGTCGCCGAGCCCGTCCGCGTCCCCGTCGCGCAGCCCGTCGCCGAGCCCGTCCCCGACGGGCGCGCCACCGTCCGGATCCACTCGGTGCGACGTGAACTACCAGGTCGCCAACGCGTGGAGCGGCGGCTTCACCAGCAATGTCACGGTGACGAACCGGGGCTCCACGACCTGGAACAACTGGACGATCGGCTGGACGGTACCGGCCGGGGTGAGCCTGGTCAGCGCGTGGAGTTCGACGATCACCACGAGCGGTACCAGCTGGACCATCACGGCGCCGAGCTGGGCCACCAGCCTGGCACCCGGCGCTTCGGTCAGCTTCGGCTTCCAGGCGTCGGGGTCGTCCACGCCCGCGCCGAGCGGGATCCGATGTAGCTGATCGGGTGCTGGATCGTGCCCGGGCG
>DASXOA010000424.1:0-10096 GCA_036494675.1 Rugosimonospora sp. | reverse complement strand
GATCCGGCTGGCCCATCCGGTCCGGCTGGCCCATCCGGTCCGGCTGGCCCATCCGGTCCGGCGGTCCCATGCGGTCGTCGACCATCCGGTCCGGGCCGGCCGGACGCTCCGAGCCGCGAAAGCCGACCCGCTCCTCAAGCTCGCCGAGTTGCCGCTCGACGCGGTCCAGGTGCAGGTCGACCTGCCACTCGTCGTAACCGCCGAAGCGCACCCGGAAGACCACGTCGTGGACCTCCTGCGCGGCGATCGGTGAGCCGGCCTCGCCGTTGAGCGTCGCCTCGACCCGGTCGAGGAACGTGTCGACCTCGTCCACCTTGTACCCGCGACGCAGCGCTCGGCGCCGGAACCGCTGACCTTGACTCACTGTGCCGCCTTTCGCTCACTGCGTGAGGCATTCTCTCCTGGCCCCCGGCTCGACACCGCTGGCGTGACGTCGATGGCGGGTCCTTCCACCGCCTCCGACGCGGCGAGTTGCCCACAGGCGCCGTCGATCTCCCGGCCCCTCGTGTCCCGTACCGTCGTCGGCACCCCTGCGGCGCGCAGCCGCCGGACGAACTCGCGCTCGACCGGCTTGGAACTCGCGTCCCATCGACTGCCCGGGGTCGGGTTGAGCGGGATGAGGTTGACGTGCGCCAACTGCCCGGCCAACAGCCGACCGAGGAGGTCCGCCCGCCACGGCTGATCATTTACGTCTTTGATCATTGCGTATTCAATAGAAACGCGGCGCCCCGTGCCTGCCGCGTACGACCATGCGGCGTCGAGCACCTCGGCCACCTTCCAGCGTTGGTTGACCGGTACGAGTTCGTCGCGCAGCTCATCATCTGGCGCGTGCAACGACAACGCAAGGGTCACCGGCAGGTCCTCGCCGGCCAGCCGCCGGATCGCGGGCACGAGTCCGACCGTGGAGACCGTGACATGTCGTGCAGACAGGCCCAAGCCTCCCGGGGCCGGCTCGGTGAGCCGGCGCACCGCGTCGATCACCCGCCCGTAGTTGGCCAGCGGCTCGCCCATCCCCATGAACACCACCCGGGACAACCGGTCCGGGCAGTCGGGCAGGGCACCGGTGGCGGCCAGACCGGCGAACCAGACCACCTGGTCGACGATCTCGGCGGTGGACAGGTTGCGGGTCAGGCCGGCCTGGCCGGTCGCGCAGAACGGGCAGGCCATGCCGCAGCCGGCCTGGCTGGACACGCAGACGGTCACCCGGTCCGGGTAGCCCATCAGCACGCTCTCCACCAGCGACCCGTCGTGCAGCCGCCAGAGCGTCTTGCGGGTACGGCCGCCGTCGCAGGACAGCTCGCGTACCGGCGTGAGGAGCGTGGGGAGCAGATCGGTGGTGAGCCTGGCGCGCGCGGCCGCCGGGATGTCGGTCATCCGGTCGGGGTCACGGACGAGCCGGCCGAAGTAGTGGGTGGAAAGCTGTCCGGCCCGGTACTCCTTCTCACCCAATCCGGCGACGGCGGTCCGCCGTCCGGCCAGGTCGAGATCCGCCAGATGGCGGGGCGGGAGCGTGGCACGCGGCCGGCGCTTCGCGGCGGCTCCACCGGCCGCCGGCTCACCCGCGCCAGAGGCCAAAGTCCCTGGTACGGGCTCGTCGGCACCGTGGGGATGTGCGGGAGGCTCCGCGACCTCCAGGGTCGCGGGGAGCAGTGCCAGCCGACGGCCGGGTCCGGTAACGGGCTGTGTTGTCATAGCCGGTCCAGTCTCGCACGACTCGCCACGAACGCCCTCCCGCGCAGAGGCCGGCCCGACCGCGTCGCGGGACGGTCGCGCCGCCCGGTACCGCCGCGCCGGCGTCACCCACCGACCGGCGCGAGTACGGACAGCAGCAGGAAGGCCGCCGGCGCGGCGAACAGGATGGAGTCCAGCCGGTCCATCAACCCGCCGTGCCCGGGCAGCAGGTTACTCATGTCCTTCACTCCGATATCCCGCTTGAGCAGGGATTCTGTGAGATCACCAACCACGGCGGAGATCGAGACGGCGACTCCGAAGATCACTCCGTGCCACCACGGTTCGTGCAACAGCAGAGCGATCAGCACCGCTCCACCGGCGGCCGTGGCCACCAGCGAGCCGGCGAGTCCCTCCCAGGACTTCTTCGGACTCACCGTCGGCGCCATCGGATGCTTGCCGAAAAACACCCCGGCGGCGTAGCCACCAGTGTCGGAAAGCACAACCGCGGCCAGCGTTAGCACCACCCGGAGGGGGCCGTCCTGCGGCTTGACAAGCATGACCGCGAAGGAGGCGAGAAACGGAACGTAGACCGCGATCAACGCGGTGGCGGTGAGATCACGCTCGTACCCGGCCGGACCGTCGGCCAGGCGCCAGATCAGGGCGGCCACCACGGACAGCGTGAGGCCGAGGATGAGCGGCTCGGTGCCGCCGCGCCAGGCCAGCCCGATCATCACCGGACAGGAGAGCAGCAGCGGGGTCAGCGGCGCCCGGACACCCGTCCCGCCGACCGCGCGGACCATCTCGTACACGCCGATCCCGGCCGCCACCACGACCACGCCGAGGAACGCCGGGCGCCACACGAACAGCGAGGCGATGACGATGGCGCCGAGAGTGACTCCGACGCCGATCGCGGCGGGCAGGTTACGGCCGGCCCGGCTGCGACGCGGCGCGGCGGACGGGTCGCTGGCGCGCTCCTCACGGGAGCGGGCGGTGCGGCCGCCGTCGAGGTTGAGGTCCAGGTCGTCGGTGGCCGCCTTCGGGTACACCGGGATCTGGGCCGTACCGTCGTCGTCGTACGGGTACCGGGGTTCCTGCTCCGGGTACGCCTCGGGCGCGGCGACCTCGGCGTGCCGCGCCCGATGACGTGACCGGGTTCCCTTGTCATCCGGCGGGTCGAGATAGGACATCAGACCTCAAGCAACTCTGATTCCTTGTGCCTGACGATCTCGTCGATGCTGGACGTGTACCTGTGGGTCAGGTCGTCGAGCTCCTTCTCCGCCCGGCGTACCTCGTCCTCGCCCGCTTCGCCGTCCTTGACGATGCGGTCGAGTTCCTCCTTGGCCTTGCGCCGCACGTTGCGTACGGCGACCTTGGCCTCCTCGCCCTTGTGCCGGGCGACCTTGATCATCTCCCGGCGCCGTTCCTCGGTCATCTGGGGCAGCACGATGCGCAGCTGGTTACCCTCGTTGTTCGGGTTGACGCCGAGGTCCGAGTCGCGGATCGCCTTCTCCATGGCGTGCAGCTGACCGTTGTCGTACGGCTTGATGATCGCCATCCGCGGTTCCGGCACACCGATCGAGGCCATCTGCGGCAGCGGGGTCGGGCTGCCGTAGTAGTCGATGATGATCTTGGCGAACATCGCCGGCGTGGCACGGCCGGTACGGATCGTGGCGAACTCCTCCTTGGCGAACTCGATCGCCCGCTCCATCTTCTCTTCGGCCTCGAAGAGCGTCTCGTCGATCACGTGGTCCGTCGCCTCCTTCGGGCGTTGCGTGGCAGGTCACACGGTGACTGGCGGTCAGGCGGTGATCAATGTGCCGATCTTGTCGCCGCTGACCGCCTTGATGATCGTGTCCTCGCCCTCGGCGCCGAAGACGAGCATCGGAAGGCGATTGTCCTTGCACAGGCTGAACGCCGCGGCATCGGCCACACCCAGGCCCCCACGGAGCATCTCGTCGAACGTCGTGGTGCGCAGCTTGACCGCGTTCGGATCGATCCTCGGGTCGGCGGTGTAGACGCCGTCCACCCCGTTCTTGCTCATGAGTACCGAATCCGCGTGGATCTCCAGTGCCCGCTGGACAGCCACCGTGTCGGTGGAGAAGTACGGCATCCCGGCCCCCGCGCCGAAGATCACCACGCGGCCCTTCTCCAGGTGCCGGATCGCCTTGCGGGGAATGTACGGCTCGGCCACCTGGGCCATCGTGATCGCGGTCTGCACCCGGGTGTCGATGCCCGACTTCTCCAGGAAGTCCTGGAGGGCCAGGCAGTTCATGACCGTGGCGATCATGCCCATGTAGTCCGCCCGGGACCGGTCCATGCCCCGCTTCTCCAGCTCGACACCGCGGAAGAAGTTGCCGCCGCCGACCACCACCGCGATCTGTGTCCCGAGCTGAACCACGTGCCCGATCTGCCGCGCCAGATCCTGGACCACGTCCGGGTCGACGCCGATCTCGCCGCCGCCGAACACCTCGCCGGACAGCTTGAGAACAACCCGTCGGGCTCGCGGCGGTCCGCCGTTGGCCAGCCGGCCAGCCGCCGCACTCACAATCTCGTCGGCCACCGTGTCAGTCATCGCGCCCTCCAGGTCTGTCATTTACCAATCTGTCATGTCCCGGCGAAACCGCTGCTGGACGACCGCCGCCGGGTATGCGACGGGGAGGCCGGCGCGTGGTCAGTGTCCACCCGCGGCCTCCCCGTCTTCCGAACTGCTAGGCCTGTCCGACCTCGAACCGGACGAACCGGTTGACGGTGATCCCGGCCTCGTTCAGGATCGCTTGCACAGTCTTCTTCTGGTCCTGCACCGATGCCTGCTCCAGCAGGACAAAGTCCTTGAAGAAGGCACCGACCCGACCCTCGACGATCCGGGCGAGAGCCTGCTCCGGCTTGCCCTCCTCGCGGGCGGTCTCCTCGGCGATGCGCCGCTCGGTGGCGACCACGTCGGCTGGCACCTCGTCCCGGGTCAGGTACTTCGGCCGCATGGCCGCGATCTGCATGGCCACGCCGCGCGCGTCCGCCTCGCCAGCCTCGTCCGACTTGCCGGAGTACCCGACCATGACGCCCACGGCCGGCGGCAGGTCCGCGCTCTTACGGTGCAGGTACACCGCGACCTGCCCGTCGAGTACGGCGAACCGGTTGACCACCAGCCGCTCTCCGATCTTCGCGGACTGCTCCTCCACGGCCTTCGCGACCGAACGGCCGTCGGCCAGCGTGGAGGCGAGCAGCGCGTCGATGTCCGCCGGGCGGGTGTTCGCGACCTGCTCGACGAGGCTCTGCGCCAGGGCGATGAACTCGGCGTTCTTGGCCACGAAGTCGGTCTCGCAATTGATCTCGAGGAGAGCCGTGCCGGAGTGGGCGACCAGTCCGTTCGCGGCGGTCCGGCCGGCCCGCTTGCCGACGTCCTTCGCGCCCTTGACGCGGAGGATCTCTACCGCCTTGTCAAAGTCGCCATCGGCCTCGTCCAGCGCCTTCTTGCAGTCCATCATGCCAGCGCCGGTCAGTTCGCGGAGCTTCTTGACATCCGCGGAAGTGAAGTTCGCCATGTCCCTCTTCTATCCGGCCGCTCGACCGCGGCACTCTGCCTTCTCGCCCGGGTACTCGGCCCAGGCGGCTCGTTCCTCGGCGCCGGCGCCCCGACGTCCCCTCCGACCGCGCCGGCTCGCGGAGAGTCCTTCCGGACCTCGCCGAACGATCCGGCACCCCCACCGTCGCCGCGGCCGGTCCGGGTACCTCCGTTCCCGGACGCACCCGTCGCGCACCGCCGCGAGCGGCAGGCCCTGCCATGTTCCTACGTCTTTCGCCGCTGGCGGCGCCCCGGTTTCCGGCGCCGCCAGCGGTTGAATCTCGTGTGTCCGGCGGGTTCGCGACCCCGTCCGGGTCTACGGCGCACCGCCACCGGCGGTTCGGCCCGATCGCGGATCCCGCGGCCCACCCGGGCGGCTCCCGCCACCCGGGACCGGAACCGTCAGGCTGCCGGCGCCGGGGTGGCCTCGGCCGCCGCGCCCGGCTCCTCCTTGCGCTGCAGCAGCTCGCGCTCCCACTCGGCCAGCGGCTCGTTCACGGCCACCGCGCCCGGCTCGGGCTTCTCGTCGGTGTTCCGTCCCGCGCCCCGCCCGGAGCGTGCGATCAGGCCGTCCGCGACCGCGTCGGCGATCACCCGGGTGAGCAGCGCGGCCGAGCGGATGGCATCGTCGTTGCCCGGAATCGGGAAGTCGACCTCGTCCGGGTCGCAGTTGGTGTCCAGCACCGCGATCACCGGGATGTTCAGCTTGCGGGCCTCGTCGACCGCGATGTGCTCCTTCTTGGTGTCCACCACCCAGATCGCGGCCGGGGTCTTCTGCATGTCGCGCAGGCCGCCCAGCGTGCGGGTCAGCTTGTCCTTCTCCCGCGACAGCTGGAGGGTCTCCTTCTTGGTGTACCCCTGGGCCGCACCGGTCTGCTCGATGGACTCCAGCTCCTTCATCCGCTGGAGCCGCTTGTAGACCGTCTGGAAGTTGGTCAGCATGCCACCCAGCCAGCGGTGGTTCACGTACGGCATCCCGACCCGCGACGCCTGCTCGGACATCGCTTCCTGGGCCTGCTTCTTGGTGCCGACGAAGAGGATGCTGCCGCCCTCGGCGACGGTGTTGCGCACGAAGTCATACGCCTTCTCGATGTAGTCGAGGCTCTGGCGCAGGTCGATGATGTAGATCCCGTTGCGCTCCGTGAGGATGAAGCGCTTCATCTTCGGATTCCAGCGCCGGGTCTGGTGTCCGAAGTGGACACCGCTCTCCAGAAGTTGGCGCATGGTTACCACTGCCATGACGGGGTGCTCCTCGTATCCCTGGTTGTCCCGGCGCCCCGGTCGGACCGCCGGCCTGGCGCCTGGTCGTCGGCCGGGGTTGAGCCCGCGCGCCGGTGGGGCGCATCGGGACCAGGGCGGCCGCCGCCCCACCGACGAGGGTGAGGAGGGCGCGCGAGGTCGACCACGCGAGGTGGTCGCCGTTATCGAGTGTACGCGGTGCTCAGGCGGCAGCCTCCCCGGGCGTACATCCTGGGGCCTTTTATCGGTTTTGACGCTAGAAGAGGTTAAATGGCGAGTGCGCCAGCCAAGATCAGCGCGAGTCCAACCGGCAGGAGAGCCAGAGGGGGTCGCAGCCAGGCCCGGCCCGGCGCGGGTCCGGAGGCGGCCGCGGCACCGGTCATCAGCCCGTACAGGCCCATGGTGACCAGCGGGGTGCCGACCATCGTGAAGATCCCGGCCAGCACCTCGGCGGGTTGGAAGGGGTGCCCGAACTCGCCGGCCAGCAGCATCCGGACGGTCAGCAGCTCCGCCGCGATCGAGACGATGACGAGCAGGATCGCGATGCCCGTGTGCCGGGTGCGGTAGATCGCGCCGCTCGGGTCGGCCATCGGCGCGCCCCCGGCGGGCCCTGGACCGGGCATCCCGTCCGCCCCGTACGGCCCCGGCTGCATGTGCGACGGGGGCGGCCCGACCTGCATCGGCATCTGAGGCGGGGCCATGGGTGGCGGGGCCATGGGTGGGGGGCCCGAAACCGGCGGCGCGAGCTGGGTCGGCGCGCCAACCGGTCCGGGCGTACGGCGCAGCGCGGCGCGGTCGATCGGCTCGGTGTGGAAGCGGGACTCGCTCTGATCGGAGTGGTAGCGCGATTCGCCCGGATCCGGGAAACGTGACTCGGTCGGGTCGGACTGGAACCGGGACTCCCCCGGGTCGCTCGGCAATGGCAGCGGCGGCAGCTCGACGCCGGAGCGTGGGCCCATCGGGCTGGCGTTGCGCGCGACCAGACCCGGGTCGGTACGCGACGACGAAGACGAGTACGCCTCGGCTTCCTGGTACCCCTCCCGGAACCGGCCGGGGTCGCCGCCGGCATCTGGAAGGTCGGAGTAACGCGGCTCCGGCACCCGGTACCGCTCGTCGTCGTCCGACCGGCCGTCCGGGGCCGGGTACCGCTCGGAATAACCCGGGTACCAGCGCCCATCCGGCTCGTCTTGATAGTTGCGAGGTCCGTCCACAGTTCGCACCGTAGGCGACGGCCGGCCCGGCTCGCTAGCGCCCTGACCTGGATGCCTGGTTTGTCGTCTCGATGATCCCGGCATAATGACATCCGTGGAGGTACCGGACGATCTCCTCGCCGTCGCCGACGCACTGCTGCCCGGGATCGCGTGGGAGCGCGCACGGCTCGGGCAGGGTGGCTCGCACGATGTCGTGCTGCTCCCCGGCGTCGCGGCGGTCAGGATCGCCAACCACGCCAGCGCCGCGGCCCTGCTGCCCCGGCGCTGCCAGCTGCTGTCCCGGCTGGAAAAGGCGGGGCTGCCGTTCGCCGTACCGGTACCGCTGACCGACGTGGTCGACGTCGACGGGCGGTCGGCGGTCGCGCTGTCCTGGGTGCCGGGCTCGCCGACGCCGCGCGGGGAGGGTGAGCCGGCCGGGCTGCGTGAGCTGCTGGCCGCGCTGGCCTCGGTACACCTCGCCGACCTCGACGGGCTGCTCGGCCCGGTCCACGCCTACGCGGGCGGGACGCGCTGGCCCGAACTGATGCGCGAGGTGGGCGCGCTGCTGCCGGACGAGTGGCGGGCGGAGGCGGCCGAGCGGGTCGCCGCGGCGCGGGACCTGCCGCCGGTACCGGTCCGGCTGGTACACGGGGATCTGGCCGGCGAGAACGTGCACTGGGACCCGGCCGGCCGGCACTGTGTCGGCGTCCTCGACTGGGACTTCGCGCAGCCGTTCGACCCGGCCGTGGACGCCGCCTGCCTCGCCTGGCACGGCTGGCCGACGCTGCGCGAGGCGGTCGACCCGCAGACGTACCAGCGGGCCCGGACCTGGTACCTGACGTTCGGACTGGACCAGGTGGCGGTCAGCCTGCTGCGCGGCGACCCGGCCCGAGTACTGGCCGAGCAGGTCGCCCAGGCGGTCGCCTGGCTGGAGCGCACCACCCGGCGGCCGCCCCCGCCACGCTGACCGGTCCTCCAAGTTCGTGATCATTATCTTGGCGCTGGCGGCCCGGCTCCTGCGAGCTTGTCCCGGCGCTGGCGGCGCGACCGCTGTGACCTTGGCCCCGCGCTGGCGGCGCGGCCGCTGTGAGCGGCGTCGCTGCGGGTCGGGTGTGCCGGACGTCATCATGCCGGCGTGAGCGACATCGAGGTCGACCAACTGATCCGCACCTTCCGGGTCTTCACGCAGCGCGAGTTCGTCGGCTCGTCCGGCATCTACGCCCGGCTGTCCGACGCACTCGGCGAAGCGCCCGGGCTCGCCGAACCGCTGCTCACCGCGCCGCCCGAGCAGCGCCGCCCGCTCCTGTACTTCGCGGCCACCCAGTACCTGCTGCGCACCTCGGCGTACGGCCACCCGCTGGCCGGGTACCTGCCGACGCTGGGCGGTACCCGGCCGGTGGACGCCGGCCTGGTACCCACGTTCGCCGCGTTCGTCCGGGCGTACGGGGACGACCTCGCCGACCTGTGCGCCACCCGGACCACCCAGACCAACGAGCCGCGCCGCACCGCCCTGCTGCGCCCGGCCTTCGCCCGGGCCGCCCGGCTGCTCGGTGACCGGCCCGTGAGCCTGGTCGAACTGGGTACCAGCGCCGGCCTGCTGCTGATCCCGGACCGGTACGGCTACCGCTACGGCGAACTGCGGTGCGGACGGGTCGACGCGCCGGAGGCGCTGGTCATGGACTGCCAGATCCGCGGCAGGTCACCGGCCGACCTCGACCGGCAGCCGGTCATCGCGGACCGGGTGGGCCTGGACCTGGCGCCGATCGACGCCGGGGACGAGGCCTCGGCGGACTGGCTGCGCTCCTGTGTCTGGCCGGAGCACACCGAGCGGCTGGGCCGGCTGGACGCCGCGCTGACCGAGACGGTACGGGCGGCACCGCGCCTGGTCGCCGGGGACATGGTCGCGGGACTGCCGGCCGTACTGTCCGGTGTGGACGCGGTACCGCTGGTGTTCGCGTCGAACGCGGTCAACTACCTGCCGGGCGCCGCGCAGGCCGAACTCGCCGCCGCTCTCGCGGAGGAGGGACGGCAGCGCGATCTTGTACTCGTGCTCAACGAGTCGGCGTCCTGCGGCCTGGGCCTGTTCGCGCGGGACAGCCCGCTGCCCTCACACGAGCGGGCCGCCTGCACGCTGACCATGGTCACCTGGCTCGACGGCCGCCCGGCGGTGACCGAACTGGCCACGACCGAACCGCACGGGCAGTGGCTGCACTGGCAACCGAAGGACCACCCGTACCACCCGGTGGGTTAGCTCCCGCTCCGCGGACCCGCCGGCGGCTTGCGGCCGGCGCGGCACCTAAGCTGGCCGGCATGGATCCGCTCGTCACCCGGATGCGGCCGTTCGGCACCACCATCTTCGCCGAGATGTCCGCGCTCGCCCTGCGCACCGGCGCGGTGAACCTCGGCCAGGGCTTCCCGGACACCGACGGGCCGGCCG
>DASXOA010000423.1:0-2306 GCA_036494675.1 Rugosimonospora sp. | reverse complement strand
GTCCGGCAGCGCGGCCACGAAGCCGTCCGCCTGGGCCAGCCGCAGCGCCTGCCAGACCTCGGCGTCGTCGATGCCGTCCCGGTCCAGCGTGACATTTCCTCGTACCGAGTCGTCGAACACGAACGGCACCTGGGGTACCAGTGCCACCGAGCCGGCCAGGGCCGCGGCGGACAGATCCGGCAACGGCCGGCCGTCCAGCGCCACGGTGCCCGAGTCGGGGTCGACCAGCCGGGCGGCCAGCGAGGCGATCGTGGACTTGCCGGAGCCCGTCGGGCCGACCAGGGCGACGGTCCGCCCGACCGGTACCTCGAGGCTGACGTCCCGGAGCACCGGTCGTCCGTCGCCGTAGGCGAAGTTGACCCGGTCGAAGCGCAGCGCCGCCGCACCGGCTCGGGGACGGCCCTCGGCGCCGTATGCCATGTCGCCGGCGGCGGTGAGTACCCGCTGCACCCGCTCCCAGCCGACCACCGAGCGGGGCAGTTCGGCCAGCACGTACCCGATCGCCTGGACCGGGAAACCCAGCACGGTGAACAGGAACGACACGCTCACCACGTCGCCGATATTGATCGCGCCGGAGCGCAGCCGCAGCGCGCCGACCAGCAGCACGGCGACGGTGCCGAGGGTGGGCAGTGCGTTCAGCACCGGATCGAACAGGCCGCGCACCCGGCCAACGGAGATCATCGCGTCGCGCAGCTGGTCGACCCGCTCCGCGAACCGGCGGGTCTCCGATTCCTCGCGACCCATTGCCTTGACCACCAGCGCGCCATCGAAGCTCTCGTGCGCCACGGCGCTGACCTCGGCACGCAGCTGCTGGGCGCGGGTCACCCGGCCGCTGACCGATCGGGAGTACAGCACGTTGACGCCGAAGAGCAGCGGGAACAGCGCGACGCCGACCAGAGCCAGCACCCAGTCCACCAGGAGCAGCGAGACCACCGCGGCGACCAGCATGACGATGGCACCGACCGCGAACGGGAACGGTGCGATCGGGTACCAGGCGGCCTCGATGTCGGCGTTGGCGTTGGACAGCAGGACGCCGGTCGCGTGCCGCTGGTGCCAGGCGATCGGCAGGTCCAGGTACCGGCGGGTGACCTGGCGCCGGTACCGCGCCTCCAGGTTGAACTGCATCCGCCCGGCGCCGAGCCGGCGGCCGAAGATGCCGACGACCTTGAGCACGGCGACCGCGATGATCACGGCGGTGCCCAGCGCGAGGCTGCCGGCGGCCACCCGGTGGGAGGAGAAGGCCGGTACGGCGACCCGCCCGACGACGGCTCCGACCACGTACGCGCTGGCCACCGTCATGACGGCGAACAGGCTGCTGCCCAGTACCCCGAAGGTGAACATGCCCGGCTCGTCCCGAATTGCCCGCCCCAACAGTCGCAGCCCGCGACCGAGCATGTCAGTACCTCCCCCGCTTACGGCCGTTACAGTCATACGGCATCCCCCGGCTGCGACGCAATCACGTTCGCTGCTGGCTAAGCTCGACGCGTGGCGCCCGTCAACTTTGCCCGGACCGAGCGGGCGGACCTCTGTGACCTGCTGACCCAGCTGGGACCGGACCAGCCGACGCTGTGCGAGGGCTGGCGCACCCGGGACCTGGCCGCCCACCTGGTCATCCGGGAACGCCGGCCGGACGCCGCGGCCGGGATCATGCTGCGGTCGCTGGCCGGGCACAACACGAGGGTCCAGTCCGCGGTGGCGGCCCGGCCGTTCGCCCAGGTGGTCGACGAGGTACGGCGCCCTCCGGCCTGGTCGCCACTCTCCGGCATCGGGGCGCTGGACCGGGCCACCAACACCCTGGAGTTCTTCATCCACCACGAGGACGTGCGCCGCGCCCAGCCGGACTGGCAGCCCCGGGCGCTGCCCAGGCAGCAGTGCCAGGCCCTGTGGAAGGGGATGCCGGGCATCGCGCGGCGGGCAGTGCGCGGCTTTCCGGCCTCGGTACGGGTGGTGGCCCCGGGGTACGGGGAGGTCCAGATCGGTACCGGGCCGGAGGTGCGGCTGGTCGGCGACCCCGGCGAGCTGGCGATGTTTCTCACCGGCCGGCAGGCGGCGTCCCGTGTTGAATTGACCGGCCCGGAGGAGCTGACCACCCGGCTCCGCGAGGCGAAGCTCGGCGCCTGACCGGCCGCGGCGTCCGATCGGTCAGGGCGGGCGGCTCAATAAGGGGCACTCAGTCGGGGCGGGGCGGCAGCGCGATCGCCACCCGCAGCCCCGGGGCGGCGTCACCCAGAGTGACGGTTCCATTGTGCAGCCGGACCAGCTCACGGACGATCGCCAGGCCCAGGCCGGCGCCTCCCGAGTCGCGG
>DASXOA010000422.1:0-30821 GCA_036494675.1 Rugosimonospora sp. | reverse complement strand
ACCAGAGCCGTTACTGTCCATGACTATGACGACCTACTCGGGCCCCGCAACGCTGATCCTCGCCGACGGCGCACGCGTAGCCGGCATGGCTTCGCTCGCAACCAACCACCGTGGGGACCTCAACGGCTGGGGCGGCACGTTCCGTCCGAACGAGGCCAGCACGGATGTCCGCAACCCGAGCGATGGACTGCAAATCGAGTTGCCCTACGAGGAGATCGGTGCGGTCGCCGTCACGAGCGTCCGGAAGGTACTCGCGACGCAAGTGTTGATGTCGCTGGTCGGGCGCGGCCCCGCACCATTCTGATATCGCAGTCCGACGGCAGGCGCCCTCCCCTGCCGCAGACAACTGCTTCATAGACAAACGCCAAAGCCCTGACCAACTTTCCGCTGGTCAGGGCTTTGTGCCTGTCGGGGGCGTTAGTCGAGGGGCGGGTCGGCCAGAGGCCAGCCGCCAGCGGCCAGTCTGGCCGACACCCGTGCCACGTCGGTCGGGGATGCTTCCTGCAGTACCGCGCTGTTAATCATCTCTTCGATGTCGTTCGTGCTGATCGGGTCGGACGTCTTCTGCGACTGATCGGCGAGGTCCTGCGCGATCTTGTGGACCTCGACGTCGGTCAGTTTGCGACGCAGCAGTCCGAGAAGGACCACGTAGTCCTGCCGGGGCACGCCAGACGGGTATCCGGCCCGCAGCCACTCCACCGCGCGAGTGAGAAAGTTCGAGCGAACGTCGCTCACGAGGTCTCCTTCAGTGCTTGACGACGACCGTGGGATATCCGTGCGTGAAGCTGAGCGCGTGCCCGAACCCGGTGACGACGACGTAGGTCACGCCGAGAGCGATACCCACCAGTACGACGGCGAAGCACAGCCAGCCGACGACCGTGGCGATCGGGTGCGGCCTCGGGCCGGTCACGCCCGACGCGTGGACCTCTGCGTCGCCGCCCGCGCCGTAGGCCAGCGACCTGATGCCCAGCGCGAACACGACCGGCAGCCCGGCGCCGAGGATCAGGCCGGCGAGCAGGACCTTCCACGCGCCCTCGAGAGCAAATCCCAGATTGTTCATTTCGCGTGGACCTTCCTCAGCTCGCCGCGGCGGCGGGGACACGATTCGCCTGCGGGGTGGCTTCCCACTCGGCGTTGACGTTGTTGTGGTCAACGGGGGTCCTGCGGGAACGCAGGTACATGTAGACGGCCAGCAGCAGCAGAATCACGAAAATGACCAGCGCCCCGGCGAATCCGCCGACCAGGTGGCCAATCCACCACATGACGCCGCCGACGACCGCGGCCGCCGGCAATGTGATGAGCCAGGCGGCGACCATCCGCCCGGCGACCGCCCAACGCACCAGTGCGTCCGGCTTGCCAACGCCGGTGCCGAGGATGGACCCGGTGGCGACATGCGTGGTGGACAGGGCGAAACCGAGTTGGCTCGAGGCGAGGATCACCGCGGCCGAGGCGGACTCGGCGGCCAACCCCTGTGGCGGCGCGATCTCCACGAGGCCCTTGCCCAGGGTCCGGATGATTCGCCAGCCGCCGAGATAGGTACCCAGGGCAATGGCGAGTGCGCAGCAGATCTTCACCCAGATCGGGATGCTCTTGGTATCGGTCCAGTCTCCGGCGGCGATCAGCGCGAGAGTGATGACTCCCATGGTCTTCTGCGCGTCGTTGGTACCGTGCGCCAGGGACACCAGCGACGCGCTGCCGATCTGTCCCCAACGGAATCCGTTGTCGGTGAACCGTTGGGCCACCCCGATGGTCACTTTGTAGATCAGCCAGGTACCGACCGCGGCGACGATACCGGCGATGATGGGCGACATGACCGCGGGCAGAATCACCTTGCCGACCACACCGTCGAGCTTCGACCCGTTGCCGTTCCAGTTGACGCCGGCCCAGCCGAGGCCCGCGATCGTGGCGCCGATCAGGCCGCCGAACAGGGCGTGCGACGAACTGGACGGCAGGCCGAGCAGCCAGGTCAGCAGGTTCCAGACGATTCCACCGACCAGGCCCGCGAGGACAATGAGGAGCAGAGCGGTACCACCGTCGGTGAGCAGCTCCGGTTTCGGTGTACCGTTCGAGTTTTGGATTTTGACGACGGCGTTCGTCACGGTCAGCGCGACCTGCACGGACAGGAACGCTCCGACCAGATTCAGGGCACCCGACAGCAGCACGGCCACCTTTGGCCGCAACGCATTGGTCGCGATGGACGTCGCCATCGCGTTCGCGGTGTCATGGAACCCATTTGTGAAATCGAACCCAAGGGCTGTGACGATCACCAGAACAAGGACCACCGAGTTTTCTGTCACCCGCTGATCGTCGCGCCCCACCGCCACCGACTCCAGAGGACCGACTCCACGCGTTTAGAGTTCGACCGCAGTTACGTCACCGTCTACTTGTCATTCGCCAAGCGGCTCGGCGCTCACCGACCCGCTGATCCCCGTCTGTCCAACACGGCTGCCACCCGAAGAGTCACGCGGCCACCGAGCAGGAATCTGCTGCGGGCGCGGCAAGGTACCAGCATGTTGGCGGCCCTCGGCGTCCAAAGCCGTCGTCGCCGAAAGCCCGACATCGCCGGGGTACCCGCGCGACCGGGGCGTACGGAATACTTGGCGCACGGGCTTTCGACCTGCGAACGTGGGGAAGACAGGCCAATGGACGAAATCGGCGACGAACCCCCGGCCATGACCGTCGGTGCCGTCGCGCGACCGGTGGCGGTGGTGGACTCGCGGGTGTTCTGTGAGGACCTGGACCGTCGGTTCCGGGCGGACCTCCGACTATCGTGCGTCGTGGTCCGCGCCGGCGCCCGGGACATCGGGCTCGTCGGTCGGCAGTCCTTCGCGCACCTGATGTCCGGCCCGTTCGGCTACGGTCGGGCGTTGTGGGCGCGCACGCCGGTGGGTCTCGTCGCCGACTGGCACCCGCTGATCGTGCCGGCGGACGCCTCGGTGGTCGAGGCCTGCGAGTGGGCCCGCCAGCGCGACCGCGACCGCCGGTACGACGACGTCATCGTCGTCGACCCTCAGTTGGGCTTGCGCAGGGTCTCGGCGGCCCGCCTCTTTGAGGCGCTCGCGCATCTCATGGCGGTGCAGGCGGTCACCGACCCGCTCAGCGGACTGATCAACCGGGCCCGATTCCTCGACCGGCTCGACGCCGCCTGCCGCGAGGCGGGTACGGACCGGGTGGTGGTGGGCTACCTTGACCTGGATCGGATGAAGCAGGTCAACGACGCGCTCGGGCACAACGCCGGAGACCGGCTCATCGTGTCTGCCGCCCGCCGGTTGACCTACGCCGCCCGGGCGAATGAACTGGTGGCAAGGATCGGGGGCGACGAGTTCGCCGTGCTCGGGCGCCTGCCCGCGCATCGCGCGGTGAGCAGCGTGGCGATGGCGATCGGCGAGCGGTTCCGGGCCGCGCTCGCGGACACCGACGCGACGCTGCCGGTCGCGGCACACAGCCGGGCAAGCGTCGGTGTGGCGGTCAGCGGTGCACGGGCGGACCCCCACCCACTGCTGACCGAGGCCGACATGGCGATGTACCAGGCGAAGCAGCAGGGCGGCGATGCCGTGCGCGTCGTGATCGGCGTGGGCGAGCACCTCGACGCGCATCATCCCGGCGCCGGGCATGGGCTCGCCCGCGCTATCAGCAGTGGTGAGCTGACCGTGCACTACCAGCCGATCGTCGACCTGCGCGCCGATCGGGTGGCCGGAGTGGAGGCGCTGGTGCGCTGGCGGCACCCACGCCACGGGCTGCTGGGCCCGGACGCGTTCCTCGCCGACGCCGAGCGGGCCAACCAACTGCCGGCGCTCGATCGATGGATACTCGCGCGGGCCTGTGCGGACGCGGCGTCCTGGACCGCGAGGCTGGGCCCGTTGGCGCCGACGTTCCTCAACGTCAACCTGACCGTCGACACGCTGCGGGCCGCGGATTTCGACGCACACATCGCGTCCGCGCTGGCCGGCTCCGGGCTACACCCGGCGCGGCTGTGCCTCGAACTGCCCGAATCGGCCGACCTGACGGTACTGACCGACGCGGTACCGGGCCTGCGGCGGTTGCGCGCCCTCGGCGTGGGCATCACGCTCGACGACATGGGAGCCGGCTCCTCCACACTGCGGCATCTCTCGGTGCTGCCGATCACCGGCATAAAGATCGACAAGTTGTTCGTCGGCGGAATGGTGAAGAACCGCAGCGACCACGCGGTCGTCAAGCTGCTCACCGACCTGGGCCGCAATCTCAACCTCGCGGTGACGGCCGAGGGAGTCGAACAATCCGCTCAGCTCATGTCCCTGCGCACGCTCAACGTGCCGCACGCCCAGGGCTTCCTGCTCAGTCCGCCTCGGCCCGCCGACGACCTGGTCCGGCTGCTCACCGGGCAGGCCGACGTCGCCGGCGCCTGGTGAGCGGGGCGCGGCGCGCCTCCGTCTCCGGGATGGCGAGGTCAGCCCGGAGACGGAAGTGCCGATGCGTTACTTGCCGATCATGAACTCGTCCGTGGACAGCGGACGGTTCACGATGCGGACGTCGCCGATCCAGCCGTGGAAGATCTGGTCGATGCCGCCGCCGTACTCGTGGCCGCCCAGCAGCCACGGCAGGCCCAGGGACGTGATGCCGATCGACACGGTGGACGGGTTGTCCACGACCGGGCTGCCCTCCACGTACATGCTGGTGTGCTTGCCATCGTTGACCACCGCGACATGCCACCAGGTGTTCTCGGGCAGGCCCTGGCCCCAGTTGGTCGTCGGGTAGGTCTGGTTCAGCGGGTAGAAGTTGAACTGTGGCTCGCGGCCGTTGTTGGAGATGCTGAGCGTGGCCACCGGCTCCTGCGGGTCGGTGTTCTTTCCGCTCTTGCCGGCCTTCCCGGCCTCGCCCCAACGGCTGATCACGGCCATCCAAGCGTTGTTGGTGGCGTCCCAGCCCAGCGGGATCTTCAGGAACGCCTCGATCGTGTACCCGCGGCTGAACGTCTCGGCGTTCAGCGCGGCCTTCGGGCTGGTGGTCAGGTACGCGCCGTGCAGCGGGTTCTTGCCACCGACGAAACGCAGGCTGGCATGGCCCGGCTGGTCGGGGTGGTGATCGTCGGACCAGGTCAGCGCGTCGCCGGCGCTGCCCGGCACGGACAGCAGTGTCAGGTCGTTGCCGTGCCCGGACAGGTCGCGGACCGGCTGGCTCGTGGTCACCGGGGTGCCGGTCGCACCGCCCGCGTCGAAGCGCCAGTACGCCAGGGTTCCCGGCACCGCCAGCTTCTTGGCCGGCCGGGCGGGCCGGACCGGCGCCGGGCTGAAGCTGGAGAAGCGCTGCTCGAAGTCGATCGCCATCGAGAAGTAGTCGACAGGCGAGGTCAGCCTCGCCTCCAGGGAGGCCATCGGATTGCGCTTGGCCGGATCCTGAGCCAGGATCCACGGCGCGACCGTCTCGACGTCGATGGTGTTGCGGGCCAGATCGAAGTGGTAGAGCCGGAGCATGCCGGCGCCACCGAAGTAGCGGTTCTGGTAGTTCGTGATGTGCAGGTGGACATCGTTGCCGGCAGCGTTCTGCTTCGTCATGCGCCCCGGCGGCCAGTAGTGACCGTTGAGGGTCAGGAAGATCTGGTCATTGTTGCTGATCAGCTCGTCCCAGACCTGCTGACCGTAGTCGGAGAGTCCGGCGTTGTTCTCCGGGTCCCCGGACTCGTACGGGTACACGTTGTCGTCGTAGAGCGAACCGACGATCTCGTGCGTGGTGAGGAGCACCGGCAGCTTCGGGTGGTCCTTGATGAACTGGTTGGCCCACGCGAAGCCCTGCGCCGTGGTCCGCCAGTCCATCGCCAGCAGCAGCCACTCGCGACCGGCTGCCTGGAAGATGTGCGCGGTGTTGTACCCGGTCGGGTCCGACCCGGCGAACGTCTTCGAGTGCGTGAACCGCTGCGGACCCATGGTCTGCAGGTACGGCGTGGAGCCCCGACTGTCGTCGCCGGTCACGTCGTGGTTGCCGGCCAGCACGCTGTACGCGAGGCCGTGCGAGTCCAGCAGGTCGAACGCCTTGCCGACCTCCTGGAACGACGTCGGGTCGGCGTCCTGGGTCAGGTCACCGAGGTGCGCCATGAAGACGATGTTGTTGCCGGACTCGTCCCCGCTGTTGTTGATGATGTAGCGGAAAGACTCCTCCTGCGGCGCCGGGTTGATGCTGTTCTGGCTCCCCCAGTACAGGAACTGGGTGTCAGGCATGACCGCGATGGTGAATTGCTGGCTCGTCGGGTCCGGATTCCACCGGCCGACGTTGCCGCTCGACGTGCTGGGCCGCTGAGGGTCACCGGCGAACGCGGGTGTCGCGCCAAAGGCGCCGAGGGACGCGGCGCCCGCGCCGGCCAGCGCCGCGGTGCGCAGGAAACCCCGCCGGTCCTGTCCTGTAGCTGTCTGTGACGGCGAGTCAGCGCCGCCGTGGTGAACACACATAGCTCTCCCCTTCCGGGGGGTACGTATAGCAAGCAGCTCGGACGCTATCCAGGACTGTTCAATGCGGAACAGACACCAGGTAACCTGCGTTGATCAAGCGCCTTACCAGGTACGGAAATCCGAGCCATCGGTGACGGAAAACTGGACTCCGCACGATGTCAGCTCGTATGAGCGGTGGCGTCGGCGGCGCTGCGGCGCAGTGACCGGTCAGGGTCGCAGCGCGGTGAAGGCGGAGAACAACGGCGGTCCGGTGAAGTTCTTCTCGTCCTTGAGCAGCGTCCGGTTCAACCTCCGCAGTGCGGCGCTTCCGGCGAATACCTTGACCAGATCCGCCTGGCTGGTGATCGTCTCGAAGGACAACCCCTGATAGGTCTGGTCGAACACCTCCGGGTACGCGGTGTCGACGGCGAAGTGGACCTGGGTGTACGACGTGATCACGGAGGGTAGACCGACCGTGAGTACCAGCGGCCCGTGCCGCTGCACCCAGTGCACCTGCGCCTCGGCTCGCGACCGGTGCGCCGGCCAGGTGTTGATGAAGGCCATCGCCACATCGTCCGGGCCGTCACCCGACCGGTGGAACTGGTGGTTCATGGTCAGGAAGACCCGCCGTTGCGCGGCCGGAAGCTCGTCGCGCATCCGGGCCAACGCGCCGGCCTGCGATCCGGTCAGCTCGGCGGGGAGGTCGATGCGGACCAGGACGTCGTAGGGGGCCCTTCTCCGGTTGGCGACCACCATCATCAACCGCATCGCCGGTGCGATGTCACGGGCCAGGACGTGGCAGGTCGACTGCGGGAAATGCTCCTCGGCGAGCCGGAAGAAGCGGGTGCGCAGCCGGTCAACGCCCCAGTCGCCAGCCCTGACCAGCCATACGACGCTCTGCCCGCTGAATTTCGCCAGATCCGACACGGCCGCGAGTGTAGGGAGGCGCCACCTCGACGGTCAACGCGGTGACCGTGCGGCGGTTCAACGGCGGCGAGCGCCAGTCTCCGACCGCGGAAGACAGCCGTGCGGACTCAGGCGGGCAGGTCGCAGTTGTAGGCCAGCAGAGCAGCCGTCGCCGGCCGGTGCAGTGCCAGGTCGCTATCGATCACCGGTCGCCAACCCGGCCCGATTTCGATGGTGGTACGGGCGACGTTGCCGACCTTGGGCATCAGTCGCCGGTACTCGTCGATCGGCAGTCCCAGTAGCCAGCACAGGGCCAGCCTGATCAGAGTGGAGTGTGAAACGATCATGAGATTGCCCTCGGGTGCCTCGTTGACCAGCATCGCCAGTGTTGGAAGGGCTCGCTGGCAGGCTTCCAGGCCCCGTTCGGCGTTGGGTAGCGGGTTCGTTGCGGGATGGGAGTGGAAGCGCCTGGCCTGTGACGGGAACGTCGCGAGCATCTCCTGACGGGTCAGCCCCTCGCCGTCACCGAAGTCGACCTCCCGCAGCGACGGCTCGATGACCAGCGGGAGACCGGCCGCGGCCGCGGCCGGCTCCGCGGTCCGCACCGCCCGGCTGAGATCGGAACTGACCACGCCGGTCAGGTTCGCGCCGGCGGCCCAGCGGGCGAGGCGGCGGGCCTGCGCGTCGCCCTGCTCGGTGAGGGACACGTCGGACCGGCCGGTGTACCGGTTCTCCGCGTGCCAGATCGTCTCGCCGTGTCGGAAGAGATGGACTGTCGTCATCGAGCATTCCTTCGTCGTGAATGTCCGGCCAGCGGCTCGCTGATCCAGCCCTGCCGAAGCAGTAGATCGAGGAACCGCTGGTAACCGATGGCAGGTCCGTCTTCACGCGCCGTCGGTGTGAGGGAGGTGGTGACGCGAACCATCCGCCGGGCCGCGTCGGGGAGGTCGGATTCCGATGACGCGGCCAGCATCGCCGACCCCAGTGCCGGCTCGGTCGACGCCGGCAACTCGACCGGCACACCGAGCATGTCGCAGCGGAGTTGGTTCCATGTGGTGTTGCGGGTGGCGCCTCCGGTGAGGCGCACGGTGCCGGCGGGTGGCGCTCCGGCGAGGTCGAGCAGGTCGTAACAGAGCCGTTCCAGGCAGGCGACGCCGAGCATCACCGCGGCGAGGGCGGTCGGCGCGTCGAAGAGCCGCCGCAGTTGCGGCGCGGGAACCAACGTGTCATCGGTGGCGACGAGGCCGACCGCGTCGGTGGCGAGGAACGGGAAACGCTCCCCGACCCCGGCCAACGGATAGCACACCGGCACCTCCGACCAGGTCGGCAGACACCGACCGGCGTCACGCAGTTCGGGGTCGGTGAACATCGCGGCGACCAGGCCGGCGCCCGTACTGGACGCACCGCCGGGCAGCCAGTAGTCGCGGTACGGCGCTCGGTGGCTGTAGACCGCCCCGGTGGGCTCGTGTACCAGCGTCGAGCTGACACCTTTGATCACCAGCGTGGTGCCGAGCACACTGTTCCAGTCACCGGGCCGGACCGCTCCGGAGGCGAACTGCGCGGCGCAGCCGTCGGTGGTACCGGCGAACAGCGGTGTCCCGGCGGGCAGGCCGGTCCGCTCGGCGGCGTCGGCGCTGACCGCACCGATACGGGTACCGGGGAGCACCACGTCGGGGAATCTGCCCGGATCAAGGCCGAGTCGGGCGAACAGGTCCTCGGGCCAGAGCAGTGTGGCGAGATCGACGCCGGTCTTGAGCGCCTGGCCGCTGTCCGTCGGCAGTGTGTGCCCGGCGAGCTGCTGCATGATGTAGTCGCCCTGATGGCAGACGTGGGCCCCGGCCGGCCAGGCGCCGGTCTCGTGCAGGTACACCAGGGTTGGCAGCGCCCAGGATGCCTGCGGCCGATGCCCAAGCCGGTGCCACAGGTCAGCGCCCTTCGTGAGGATCGCGTCGAGGATCGCCGGCCGCTCGGCCGCTCGGGCATCGTCATACATGATGCCGGGAGTCACCGGCGTGCCGCTGCTGTCGGTCAGCACGACGGTGCCGGAGGTGGAGCACACCGACAGTCCGCGGATCCGGCGGCGGTCGATGCGTCCGACCATCTCGCGCAACGCGTCCTCGCTCGCGGCCCACCACGATCGTGGGTCCTGCTCATGACGACTGCCCTCGCGGACGCTGCGCAGAGGCCGGGAGGCCGATGCCAGGATTTCTCCGGACGAGGACACCGCGAGCGCGCGAACGCTCTGGGTACCCAGATCGAGCCCGACCCAGGTGGTTCGATCAGACATCCGGACAGGTCCAGGTTGGTCGGCAGCGATGACGGCAACTCACGACGGCACCTCCGCACGCCTTTATAACAAGATCTAACAGATCCTAAAGCATGCGGTGTTATCTGTGAACCCCGGCGGCGGTCAACCGACCGGCACCACGCGGATGTTCGCTCTGGTCGCGGCGAGCCGGTCGAGCGTCTCGGCCGGGATGCCGTCGTCGACCAGAATGATGTCGAAGTCGGACAAGTCGGCAAGGTGGTGCATGCCGCGCCGGGCGAACTTCGTGTGGTCGACCACCAGGATCCGTCGCGAGACCACCTCCATCAGCGCCTGCTTCACCATCACGGTGTCCGGGGACTGGTGGAAGCACTTGCCGTCGGTGACCGCGGTTGTCGACATGAACAGCACGTCGCCGCGCAACTTCTCCACGGCGGCTGCCGTGGCGGGGCCAAGGAATGCCTGATGAGCTCCTGCGTAGCTGCCGCCGAGACCGACCATGTCGATGGCCGGATGGTTGCCGATGGCCTGGATAACCGGCAGGAAATTGGTCACCACGGTCAGCGGCGCCACCTCGGGCAGGAGCATGGCCAGGTGCAGGCAGGTGGTGCTGTCGTCGATGAAGACGATCTGGCCGGTCTCGATCTCCTTCAGGGCGGCCTGGCTCAGCGCCTGCTTGGCCAGCTTCTGCGCGTCCAGGCGGTGCTGCATGTCGCCGTGGAAGTTGCTCGTCGCCTGACTGGTCGCGCCGCCCCGGACCTTACGCAGGTAGCCACGGGCTTCCAGGTCGGCCAGGTCGCGGTGGATCGTCATCTGACTCACACCGAGAGTGCGGGCGAGCTCCTCCACCGTCACGAAGCCGTGCTCGCTGACCTGTCGGCGAATCTCATCGCGGCGCATCCAGGCGTGCGTGGCGCCCTGGGGATGCGGGATCTGCAACGGCGGATCCACTGACTGTTGGGACATGTTACCCACGCTCCCGTGTACGGTTGCCGGCCCCGCCGCGCGCGTCCGGTGTGCATACCCATCGGTGGATCTGAGCATAGACGGCGCGATGACGACCAGGTGATCAGCACTCTGTGACAAGTTGTTATGAAGCTGCGAGATTCTGGGATTAAGTGTTTCCGGGGTGTTGACTATAGCGTGTCGCCGCGGTTACGTTGGCGAGGCCGGTGGTCCGGACGACACCGAAAACTTCATCTCCGCGACGCGACAAAAGCCGCCTAGCAGCTACGACTCCGGTCCTGTCTGCACACGGCTCGCCGCGAAGTACCTGTCGGGAGTACTACAGATGCTCACACCAATCGTGTTGCCGCCGAATCAACCGGTCCGGTTCTATCGCGGAGGTGCCGGGATTGCCCGGTTCCGCGGTGTACCCAGGCCGAACGAATACTCGCCGGAGGACTTCATCGGCTCCACCACCGAGGTGGCGTCAGGTGCGGGCGTCGGGCTGACTCGGCTGGACGACGATACGACGCTGCGCGAACGTGTCGAGGCTGATCCGATCGGGTACCTCGGTCCCCGCCACGTGGAGACCTACGGGACCGACACCGGGCTGCTGGTGAAGCTGCTGGACACCGGCGAGCGGCTGCTGGTCCACTTCCACCCCGATGGCGACTTCGCGCGCCAACACCTGGACTGCCCGCACGGCAAGTCCGAGGCGTGGTACATCATCGATGTCCAGGTCGACAAGGACTCCGTCGACCCCGGCGCCGGGCAGGTGTACCTCGGCTTCAGGCAGGACGTGCCGGCCGAGACGGTAGATCGATGGATGGCCGGGCAGCGATCCGAGGAGATGCTCGGCGCGCTCAACCGGATCCCGGTGCAACCTGGGGACGCCTTCTTCGTCCCGGCCGGTATACCGCATGCGATCGGTACCGGAATCACGCTGGTCGAGCTGCAAGAGCCGGTGGACTTCTCGATCCTCCTGGAGTGGGAGGGCTTTGCGATCGACGGCCCCCGGGAGGGCCACCTCGGCCTCGGGTTCGACGTGGCGCTGCAGGCGCTGGACCGCTCGGCCTGGCCGGCGGAGCGGCTCGCGGCACTGCGGGGGCCGCGCCCGCAGGCCGACGTGGCCCCGGGCGTGACACGGCTGCTCCCGCCGGCCGCCGATGAGTTCTTCCGCGCCGATGCCCTGCGCGTCCGCGACACCACGGTCACGCTCGACCCCGACTTCGCCATCATCGTGGTCCTGGACGGCGAGGGCACGTTGCAGGCGGGCGGGAGCACGCTGCCGCTGCGGCGCGGCGATGCGGTCCTGGTGCCCTACGGTGCCGGCGAGTCGCGGATCAGCGGATCGATCGATGCGATGCGATGCCGCCCGGCCGGACCCACCTCAACGAAGAAGGACTGAGCCGTGGACACCTCCGCCCCGCAACGCGCCGTCTACGCGCAGGCGTGGCTGCCCCGCAGCCACTGCTACCACCCGAGCCTCCCACCGCGCCGGCTGCGGATGATCGAGGACTTCGCCGCGTATCGGGCGACGATGCTGACCTGGCCGTCACTCGGCGGCGGGGGCATCTCGCTGCCCTACCTCGAACAGGAGGCCGACGGCGACGTCCCGGCCCGATACCGCGTCTACGGCTACCTCTCCGACCGCGAGTTCATCCGGGAATGCCACGACCGCGGCATCGCCGCGTTCAGCGTCATCTTCTGCATGCAGGGCTGGGAATTCCCCGCCGAGCTGTCCGACGATGAGGACGAGGTACTGGCCCTCAACGAACTGCGCGGCGTGGGTAAGCGCACCTGGTTGGGGCTGCGGGAGTTCACCCAGAACACCTACCCGAAGCTGTGGGCGCCGTTCGAGAAGTACTTCCCGGACGGGCTGCGCAACAGCGACGGCGAGTCGGTCACCGACCTGTGGCAGGAGTGCTGCGCCCGGGACATCCACGGCCAGCCGATTCACGCGCACTGGGTGGAGTGTCCGGACCGCGAGCACCAGTGCCACTACATGGACCTGAACAACCCGGTGTGGCGGGAGTACGTCAAGGCGATCATCCGCATCCAGATCGACGCCGGTGTCGACGGCATCCAGTTCGACGAGCCGTCCAGCCCGCTGTCCGCGTTGCAGTACGGCGGCTGCTTCTGCAGGGACTGCATGACCGGCTTCACCGACTACCTGCGCGGACTTCCCGGCGAGCAACTCCCGGAAGAGGTGCGCGCCGCGCTACCCGACTTCCACTATGGACGGTGGCTGCTCGAACGCGGCGAGGAGCGGATCGACCCGAAGAATCTCACATTCCTGTCCCGCGCCTACGCGCGCTACCTGCAGGCGCGCACCGCGGAGAACTTCACCGAACTGGCCCGCTATGCCCGGGCGTACGCCGCACAGCAGGGCAGGACGGTGCTGCTGTCGTCGAACCTCTACGACGGGCTGCCGTGCTTCGACCCTCTCGTGGCGGAACTCGACGTACTGGTACCGGAGCAGCGCACCACGCTGTATCAGCAACCGGGCTGGATGCGGTACATCGCCGGATTCGCCGGGGACAAGCCGCTGGCAGTGAACGTGAATCCCTACGGCGGGATCCTGCCCGAGTTGGCCGTCGACCTGGGTCACGGCCGGGGAGTCGACCGCTACCGGACCATGCTCTACGAGGCCGCGGCGATGGGCGTGAACATGTCGGTGCCGTACGGCGCCTGGATGGGCAGCATCATCGAGGACGCCCTCTACGCGCCGCACCAGATTACCGTGGACATCCAGGAATTCCTGGCCGATCACGCAGACCTGTTCAGCCGCCGGACGTTCAACGACACCGCGGTGGTCTACAGCGTCGACAGCTACTTCATGGAGATCACCTACCGGGACATGACCGTGGATGATCGGGATACCAGCAACCACGGTGAGGGCAGCGGCCGCAGCGTCGGCTTCTTCGCCGTCGCCGACGCGCTCGCGGCCGACCGGCGCCCGTTCGATGCCGTGGTCTTCCACGACGGGGTGCTTCGCGAGGACGACGCCGACCAGGTCGGGCTGTCCCGGTACCGGGAAGTGATCCTGCCGTACTGCGAGCGGCTCACCGAGCGGCAGGTCCGGGCACTGGTGAGCTACCTCGACGCGGGCGGCCGGGTGACCGTCGTCGGCCCGATCGGAGGCCCCGGAGCGGACGCGATCCTCGCCCATGCCGGCACCGACCGGCAGGAGCGCTTCAGCCTGACCGGCACGGCCCAGGTTCGGGTCGAGGGCGCGCCCGCCTGTGCGGTCAACATCCAACGCACCGCCACGGGGCGTCCCGCGCTGCACATCGTCAACTACGACTACGAACCGGACCGCGACGCACTGACCGTGGCGCGGCCCGTGGCGCTCACGGTCCGGCTCGACCAGCCGGTCACCAGGGCCCGCATCCACGCACCCGGGACGGACGCCTACGACGTCGCCGTGGCGTCAGGTGCGGAGGGATATCAACTGACCCTTCGCGAGCTCGACACGTACGCGATCGCGGAACTGCTGCCGTGACCGCGCCGCACACCCCCTTTCCTGAGAGGTCGAGATAGACCATGCGAAGAATGACGAGAACCGGGGCGCTGCTCGCCGCCGGTACGGTCGTGGTGATGGCCATGACCGCATGCGGCGCCGGTACCGGCGGCCAGTCCTCGGGCGGCTCGCTGACGCTGCTGTCGGAGTGGACCGATGGCGGCTCCGCCACGTCGATTCAGTCCACAATCGACAGTTGGAACAGCGCGAACCCGGATCACAAGATGAGCCAGCGATCCATCGGCAACGAGGACTTCATGACGGCGTCGCGAACCGCGATGTCCGGTAGCAACCCGCCGGACGTGTTGCAGTTCGAGGGCTTCTCCGACACCGCGGACTACGCCAAGGCCGGCAAGCTCGTCGACCTCACCTCCTGGTGGAACGCGAACAAGAGCCGCTTCGCGCTGGCCGACTCGCCCGGCGTGACGCGCGCCTGCACCTACCAGGGCAAGGTTTACTGCGTGCCGATGTCGGCGAACGCCCAGTCGGTGCTCTTCTACAACGCGAAGCTGCTGTCCGACAACGGCATCGCCCCGCCGAAGACCTACGCGGACGTGGTCGCCGCCGGGGAGAAACTGAAGGCGAAGGGCATCATCCCGATCGCGCTGGGCGACAAGGACGGCTGGCCCGGTGCGCAGCTGTGGATGACATTCGTCGCGCAACTGTGCGGCACCGACACCGCCGACAACGCCGTGGACCGCAAGGGTTCTCAGTGGACCGACCAGTGCTTCACCCAGGCGGCCACACAGGTCTCCGACCTGGTCAAGAAGGGCTTCTTCCCCAGCGGCGTGGTCGGGGACGACTACAACGCCATGGTCTCGCTGTTCGAGTCCGGCAAGGCCGCGTTCATCAGCACCGGCTCATGGTTCATCGGCTCGTGGCAGTCGGCACCGCCGCCATTCACGGTCGGCGCGGAGTACTTCCCCGCGGTCGCGGGCGCGGCCTTCCCGGACGACAAGGTCGCCTACGGCGGCGACGTCGTCGGCATCCCGACCGGTAAGAACCAGGCCGAGGCGATGAAGTTCCTCGACTACCTGACCTCGCTGGACCAGGCGAAGGTGTGGGCGAAGAACTACTACTTCTCGGCCATCAAGGGTGCGGTCGCGGCCACCGGGCCGTCGAACATCCAGTCGCTCTACGACCAGACCGCCCAGGCGCAGGACACGCTCGGCTCGCTGGACCTGCAACTGCCACCCGCGGTCGGCCAGGACACGCTCTACAACGCGTTCCAGTCCCTGCTGGGCGGCAAGTCGACGCCAGCACAGTTCACCGCGGCCCTGGAGAAATCGGCCAACACCGCACAGGGTCCGTCCCAGCCGTAACGACGCGACCGGTGGGGAGCGGCGGTCACCGCGACCGGCGTTCCCCACCGGCCCAGGACAGGACGAACAAGGGTATGGCAACACTGACGACCGGCGCCCCCGCGCCACCCCGGGTCGCCCCCAAGCCGGCACGGAAACGACGCTCGTGGCCGGCGCTGATCCCGTTCATCGGGCCGGCGCTGGGCTTCTACGTGATGTTCCTGATCATCCCGCTGATCGGCACGATCTTCCTCAGCCTCACCGACTGGAACGGGTTCGACTTCGCCCAGATCCATTTCGTCGGCGCCACCAACTACACCGCGCTGGCGCACGACCCGGTCTTCGTCAGCGCGCTGCTGCACACGCTGATCTTCGTGGCGGTGGCGATGGTGCTCAAGACGGTCGGCTCGCTGGCCGCGGCGCTCGCCCTCAACGAGCGGCTGCCGCTGTCCACGATGTTCCGTGCGATCTACGTGATGCCGACGGTGATCTCCATGGTGGTCATCGGCGTCGTGTTCGACCTCGCCCTGAGCCCCACGCTCGGACTGCTCAACCCGCTGCTGAAGGCGATCGGTCTCGGCCACGCCACCAACGGCCTGTGGCTCGACGATCCGCACAAGGTGCTGCCGATCCTGATCCTGGTCGACGTCTGGCAGAACTTCGGCATCTACATGCTCATCTACATCTCCGCCCTGGTCGCGATCCCCGACGAACTGGGTGAGGCGGCGCGCGTCGACGGCGCCAGCCGGTGGCAGGAGATCCGGCGGGTGACCATCCCGATGCTGCGGTCGACCACCGGCATCGTGATGCTGCTATCCGGCATCGACAGCCTCAAGGTCTTCGCGACCGTCTACGTGATGACCAGAGGCGGACCCAACCATGCCAGCGAGGTGTTGTCCACCTGGGGCTACTCGCAGGCGTTCACGGAGGACAACGTCGGATACGGCAGCGCCATCATGGTCGTGCTTCTGGCCATCGCGTTCGTGTTCGCGTTCATCTGGTTGCGCCTGTTCCGGTCGAAAGCGGAGGACCGATAATGGCGCGCAAGCACAGGCTGCCCTCTCCGGGCCGGGTAACCGCCGTCCTCGGCATCTACGTGCTGATGACGCTGGTCGCGGTCAGCATCCTCTTCCCGGTCGTCTGGATGCTGTACTCCTCGATCAAGAGCAACCAGGACATCCTGTCCAACGTCTTCTCGCTGCCGACCTCGATCAAGACGGCGAACTACCACAACCTCTTCGCCGGCGGCCAGATGCCGATCTGGCTGCTCAACAGCGCGGTCATCACGGTCGTCTCGGTGGCCGGCATCGCGATCCTCTCGGCGCTGGCCGCCTACGGGTTCGCCACGTTCAGCTTCCGCGGCAAGGAAAAGCTGTTCGTCTTCTGCCTGATCGGTCTCATGATTCCGCCGCAGGCGCTGATCGTGTCCGGATTCAAGTGGATGAGCCTCTTCGCCCTCATCGGCAGCCGCTGGGCGCTGATCCTCACCTACCTCGGCTGGATCTCCTTCGGCGTGCTGGTGCTGCGCAACTTCTTCCAGGCGGTACCGCGCGAGATCATCGAGGCCGCCCGGATCGACGGTGCCGGCCACTGGCGAATCTTCAGCCGAATCATGGTGCCGCTGGCCCGACCCTCGATCGGCACCGTGGTGGTGCTCAACTTCATGTGGGTGTGGAACGACTTCATCTATCCGCTGGTCTATGTCAACAGCGCCGATCGGTACACCATCCCACTGGGCATCCTGCAGTACCAGAGCCGTCTCGGTGTCCAGTGGGGCACCCAGATGGCGGCCCTGTCGGTCGCGGCCGGGGTGCCGCTGCTGGTCTACCTCATCTTCCAGCGGCAATTCATCCGCGGTATCCTCGCCGGCTCCCTGAAAGGTTGATCATGACGCGCTCCCACCCGGTCGAGATGCTGCGCGCCGAACTCGTCGACCTGTCGCACCGGCTCGGCGATCCCGTCGCCGATCTGGCCATCCTCGGCGAGGGCAACACCTCGGCCGCCACCGGCGACGGGGGATTCCTGGTCAAGGCCAGCGGCGCGTCCCTGGCACGGGTGAGCGAAGCCGATTTCGTGTCACTCGACAGGACGGCGGTGCTGGCCCTGATCAGCGATCGGGAACTGGACGAGCACGACGTGACCGGGCTCGGCGTCCGGCTGCGCTCGGCGGCGACGACCGGTACGGTTGGCACGCCCAAGCCGCCCTCGATAGAAGCGATGCTGCACGCGCTCGCGCTCGACGTGCCCGGTGTGAACTATGTGGGGCACACCCACCCCACCGCGGTCAATCAGCTGCTCTGCTCGGATCACGCCGAGGAGTTGGTCGCCGGGCCACTCTTCCCGGACCAGGTGGTCGTCTGCGGCCGGCACGCACTGCTGGTGCCCTACGCGGAGCCCGGACTGCCGCTGGCCCGCGCGGTACACGACGGCCTGCGCCGGCATCTGGACCGGCACGGAACCCCGCCGAAGCTCGTCTACCTGGGCAACCACGGCATCGTCGCGATGGGCGCCACCGCCGCCGAGGTCCTCCAGATCACCGAGATGTCGGTCAAGGCGGCCCGGGTGCTGCACGGCGTCCTCGCCATCGGGCGCCCGCACCACCTGCCGGAGTCGTCCGCCGACCGGTTGGACCAGCGGCCGGACGAAGTCCACCGCCGGCAGATCCTGGCCGCCCAGGCACGGCAGGCGCGGTCGTGACAGCGGACCTCAATCCGGCTCAACGTGCCGCGTCACTCGCGGCCGCCACCAGCGGGACGCACGACGTGATCGTGGTCGGCGGTGGTGTCACCGGTGCCGGTGCCGCGCTCGATGCCGCGCTGCGCGGCCTGTCCGTGGTCCTGGTCGAGGCCGGCGACCTGGCCGCCGGCACGTCGTCGCGATCCGGCAAGACCTTCCACGGGGGCCTGCGTTACCTGGAGCAGCTGAACTTCTCCCTGGTCCGCTCCGCGTTGAAGGAACGCGACCTGATGGTCGACGTCATCTGCCCGCACCTGGCCAGCCCCGAGCCGTTCCTCTACCCCCTGACCCGCCACTGGGAACGACCCTATGTCGGTGCCGGCATCGCGCTCTACGACCTGATGGCCAGTCGGCGCTCCCGGATCCCCCGGCACCGCCACTACACCCGCGCCGGAGCGTTGCGGCTGGCTCCTGCGCTGGACCCGGCGACCATCACCGGCGCGATCCGCTATTTCGACGTACGGGTCGACGACGCTCGGCACACCATGACGGTGGCCCGGACCGCCGCCCGGTTCGGCGCGCACATCCTCACCCGGATGCCGGTGGTCGACGTGGTACGAACCGGTGGCGCCACCGTGCACGGTGTACTCGTCGAGGACTCGTTGACCGGGCGCCGCCACGAGATCCTGGGTCGAGTGGTCGTCAACGCCGCCGGTGTCTGGGCGGCGAAGATCCAGTCGATGGCCCAGTCGCCGACGTTCGCGGTACGTCCCGCCAAGGGCGTCCACCTCGTCATACCGAATTCAGCGATCGACTCCGAGTCCGGCATCCTCGCCCGGGCAGACGACTCGGTGCTGGTCATCCGCAAGTGGTTCGACCACTGGATCATCGGTACCACCGACACCGCCTGGGACCGTGACCTCGGCGCGCCGGTGGCCGACGGGACCGACATCGACTACCTGTTGAACAACACGAACCGGTACCTGCGCCGCAAGCTCACCCGCCACGACCTGGTCGGCGTCTACGCCGGGCTGCGTCCCCTGCTCGCCCCGGTCAACAAGGACACGGCCACGACATCGGCGCTGTCCCGGGACCACTCGGTGATCCGAGGTCCGGCCGGAATGGTGACCGTGGTCGGTGGCAAGTACACCACCTACCGCCTGATGGCCGCCGACGCGATCGAGGCCGCCGCCCGGCAGATGGGCCGAACCGTGCCGGCCAGCAGCACCGCGACGCAGCCGCTGATCGGCGCCGAGGGCTGGCACTCGATCCGCACCCAGGCGGCCAGCCGCGCCGCCGGCCACGGTATCGATGCCGCGCAGACCGACCGGATGCTCGGCCGCTACGGCGACCGGATCGTCGAGGTCCTCGACCTGGCCGACGAGTCGCCGACACTGGCGCAGCCGGTGGCGGGTCTGCCCGGCTATGTCGGCGCCGAGGTCGTGCACTCGGTCACCGCGGAGGGCGCGATGACCGTCGAGGACGTGCTGCAGCGCCGCAGCCACGGCGCGATCGAAACATCCGACGCCGGCGCCACGGCCGCCGCCGAGGTCGCGAGGTTGATGGCCGGGCCGATGGAGTGGGACGAACGCGAACAGGACAAGCAGGTACGGGCGTACATCTCGGCAGTGCATCGGGAACGGGTAGCGTTGTGAACGAAACGTACGTCGTCGGTGTCGACTTCGGCACGCTGTCCGGCCGGGCCGTGGTGGTTCGAGTCCGGGACGGGTACGAGGCCGGTACGGGCATCTGGACCTACCCCCATGGCGCCATGGACACGCTGCCCAACGGCAGCCCGCTACCGCCGGACTGGGCGTTGTGGCTGCCCGAGGACTACCGGGAGGTACTGCGCCGGGCGGTGCCCGCAGCGGTCGCCGCGAGCGGCATCGACCCGGCCGATGTCATCGGCATCGCGGTGGACGTCACCGCCACGACGGTGCTGCCGACACTGGCCGACGGCACGCCGCTGTCCGAACTTCCCGACCTGGTCGACCGGCCGCACGCCTATCCGAAGTTGTGGAAACACCACGCCGCCCAGTCGCACGCCGAACGGATCAACGATATGGCGCGCGAACGCGGCGAGGCGTGGCTGCACCGCTACGGCGGCCGGATCTCGTCGGAGTGGCAGTTCGCCAAGGGTCTGCAACTCCTTGAGGAGGACCCCGAGGTCTACCACCGGGCGCAGCGCTGGATCGAGGCGACCGACTGGATCACCTGGCTGCTGTGCGGCCGGGAGACCCGTAGCACGTGCGTCGCCGGGTACAAGGGCATGTTCCAGAATGGCCGGTACCCGTCGGCGGACTACCTCGCCGCCCTGAACCCGGACTTCCGGGACTTCGTCGCCAAGCTCGACGGCCCCCTGGCCAAACTGGGCAGCCGGGCCGGCGATCTGTGCCCGACCGCGGCCGAGTGGACCGGGTTGCCGGCCGGCATCGCCGTCGCCGTGGGCAACGTCGACGCCCACGTCACCGGACCGGCCGCCCAGGCGGTCGAGCCCGGCCAGATGCTCGCCATCATGGGCACCTCCACCTGCCTGGTCATGAACGGCGACCGGCTGGCACCGGTACCGGGGATGTGCGGCGTGGTCGATGGCGGGATCGTGCCCGGCCAGTGGGGCTACGAGGCCGGGCAGAGCGGGGTCGGGGACATCCTCGGGTGGTACGTCGAGCACGGCGTTCCCCGCCGGTATGCCGATGCCGCCGATGCCGCCGGCGTCAGCGTGCACGACTACCTGAGCGATCTCGGGGGGCAGGAGCCGATCGGCGGGCACGGGCTGGTCGCGCTCGACTGGCACAGCGGCAACCGGAGCGTTCTGGTCGACCACGAACTGTCCGGGCTGATTCTCGGGCTCACGCTCGCCACCCGGCCGCCCGAGATCTATCGGGCGCTGCTGGAGGCCACCGCCTTCGGTACCCGCCTGATCGTCGAAGCCTTCGACTCGGCCGGCATGCCGGTCACCGAATTCATAGCCGCCGGGGGCCTCACCGAGAACCCGATCCTCATGCAGGTCTACGCCGATGTCCTGCGCCGCCCGATCAGCGTGATCCGCTCCGGGCAGGGGCCGGCGGTCGGTTCGGCGATCCACGCGGCGGTGGCGGCCGGCGCCTACGCCGACATCCACGAAGCGGCGCGGGAGATGGGTGGCCGGACCCGGGAGGCGTACCGGCCGTCCCCGGAGGCGGCCGACGCCTACGACCGGCTCTACGCCGAGTACGTGGCCCTGCACGACTACTTCGGCCGGCACGGAAACGACGTGATGCACCGGCTTCGAGCGATCCGGAGGGCGGCAAAATGACGGATTCCCTGGTGACATCCCCGGCCGTGTACGAGACCCGCCGCGCCGTCTGCGACCTGCACAGCGAACTCACCGCCAATGCTCTGGTGGCGTGGACGGCCGGGAATGTCTCGGCTCGGGTACCGGATACCGATCTGTTCGTGATCAAGCCGAGCGGCCTGCGGTACGACCAACTGACGCCGGAGGCGATGGTCGTGGTCGATCGGGACGGCCGAGTCGTCGACGGTAACCTGGCGCCGTCCAGCGACACGGCCGCACACGCCTACGTCTACGCCCACATGCCGGCCGTCGGCGGCATCGTGCACACCCACAGCCCCTACGCGACTGCGTGGGCGGCGAGGGGCGAGCCGATCCCGTGCGTGCTCACCGCCATGGCGGACGAGTTCGGCGGGAGTATCCCGATCGGACCGTTCGCGCTCATCGGCAACGACGACATCGGCCGGGGCATCGTCGCCACGCTGTCGGCCAGCAACTCCCCGGCGGTACTCATGCGCAGCCATGGTGTCTTCACCATCGGACCGGACGCCACCGCCGCGGTGAAGGCGGCGGTGATGTGCGAGGACGTGGCCCGGACTGTGCTGCTGAGCCGCCTGCTCGGCGGCGCCGAGCCGATCGATCCGCAGTACGTCCAGGCGCTTCACGACCGGTACCGGAACGTGTACGGCCAGCGCTGACCATGTCATAGGCGTACGACTGCTTCAGCAGGACCTTAAGCCGACGAAGCGGGCGCGCCGATGACGACGAGTGGAGCCGGTGACCTGTGTTCAGCGGTTGGGCAGCGTGTTGAGCGACTGTGACCGCCGCTCCACGAGTTCGGCGTATGTACCGTCTCGTTCGGCCCAGCGGTGCATGAGCACGCCCTTGACGAGGATTTCGTGGGCCGTCGGCTCCACCGCCAGCAACTCCATGACCTCGTCGAGGTACGCGTCGAGCGGCAGAGCCGCCGGGTTGACCTTCTCCTGTCCCGCGGTGGCGACGGCGGGCGGCACGAGTTCGGCCACCTCGATGCCCGTCCCCGCGAGCTGCGCCCGGAGCGATTCTGTGTAGGCGTGCACTCCGGCTTTCGAGGCGCCGTAGGTGGGCATGAGTGGGAACGGGAGGAAGGCGATGCCCGAGCTCACCGTGAGGATGGTTCCGGAGCCACGGGCGATGAGGTGCGGAGTGAAGGCGTCGATGAGGCGGATGGTGCCAAGAAGGTTCGTGGCGATCGTCGTCTCGGTCGCGGTGAAGTGCGCGGGGTCGCGCAGGTCTTCCGCGAGCATGACGCCGGACATCGTGACGACGACGTCGAGCGCGGGATGGGCATCGAGCACTTCGTCGCGGGCACGGAGGATCGACTCCGGATCGGTGACGTCGATCCGGACGGTCTCGAGCCCGTCCTGCGGCTCGGGACTCCGGCCGCCGGCGATGACTGTGCTGCCGGCATCCACGAAGCGCTGCGCGAGCCCGCGCCCGATTCCCGAGGTGCCGCCGACGATGAGAACTGTACGGTTGGTGATCTCCACCATTGGCCTCCTTATGGCTCTTGGTAACGACCGAATCGTCTGTAAGAAGGTTCCCTCCGGTGTCCGGAGGCTGGAAGGTCCCTGCTGATCCGGGGAGTGGCAGGACCCCCCTTCCGGAGCAAACGCCGGGATAGTGTCGAGGTGATGGACCGCGACGAGGAGACAGATCGGCTGGGCGCGTACCTTCGCGCCCGGCGTGATCTGGTCACAGCGGAACAGGCTGGTATTCCGGCCGGATCCAACCGCCGCGTCGCCGGATTGCGGCGCGAAGAGGTCGCCATGCTGGCTGGAATCAGCGCCGACTACTACCTGCGGCTGGAGCGCGGGCGCGACAAGAACCCGTCTGCGCAGGTGCTTGCGGCGCTTGCGCGTGTCCTCCACCTCGACGAGGTCGAACATCAGTACCTGCTCGACCTCGCCCAGCCGTCGCGCCATGCGCGCCCCCGCAAGCGGGCCGAGCGCGTGCCCACCCGGTTGTATCACCTGCTCGCCGCCGTTGAGGTGCCGGCGTTCATCGAGGGTCGGGCGTTCGACGTACTCGCGTCGAACCCGCTCGCGCTCGCCCTCTCTCCCCGGCTGCGACCGGGCGAGAACCGGCTGCGGTCCCTGATGCTCGATCCCGAGGAACGTGAGTTCCATGCCGACTGGGACGCGGCCACAGCAGAATTCGTCGGATCGTTCCGCAAGTACATCGGCCAGGACGCCGGCGATGCGCGCATCGTCGAGCTCGTCGGGGAACTATCTCTGGCCAGCGCACGGTTCCGTGCGCTCTGGGCGCGCCACGACGTCCGTCAACTCGAGGGTGGCACGACCATCGTCAATCACCCCGTCGTCGGCGAACTTCATCTCCACCGTGACAAGCTCCCCGCCGGTGACCTGACCCTCGTGTTGTACTACCCCGACACAGGCAGCGACAGCGCCCAGAAGCTGCGAGTACTGGCGTCGCTGGCCACAACTACCGCAAACGACGAGGCGTCCCACGACGAGCTACCAGCGCACCGGAGCGAAAGCCTTCCGGGCAAAGGGCAGCGTGGTAGTTAATGATCAAGGACAGCCGGCAGCCGTCCGCCAGTACCCAGTGAACTCGAAATCCTTGCGGCTCAACGCATAAGCTCTCGGCGCCCGCGGGTTTCGCTCAACCGTCCAGACCGAGGAGTTCACGGCCGGCGCGGACCACGGTTTCCCGCACCTGTTGAGGGTCGTCGAGTCCGGCGGCCGACAGCGCCCCGTCGTGCAATAAGACCAGCACGCGTCCGGCATAGTCGGGATCGAGGTGTCCGGCACGCTCGGCGAGTCGCGTGACGGTGTCCTGGAACCAGGCGCGGTGCTCGGCCACGGCGACCCGGACCGGGTCCCCGGGATCCGGGTACTCGGCCGAGGCGTTGATGAAGTGGCAGCCGCGGAAGCCGGCGGAGCATGTGGTCTGACCGATCAGTTCGAGCAGCGCGGCGGCGCTCTCCCGCGGGCCGCCGCTGTCCAGTGCCGCCGCGACTGCGACGCGCAGGTCGGCGTCGGTGGCGCGCAGGTACGCCTCGACGAGGTCCTCCTTGGCCGGGAAGTGGCGGTAGAAGGTCGCCCTGGTCACACCGGCCTCCGTCACGAGGCGATCGACCGGTACGGCGTGGATGCCCTCGGTGTAGAACAACCGGCGCGCGGTACCCAGCAGCCGGTCACGGGGGGGCGGAGCAGTCTGCGGCATAGACCCAGTATGGATACAGAACGTTCTGTTGACATCCCCTCTCCGGCGGTTCTAGAGTTCAGAGCATGAGTAGAACGAACGTTACTTCTACCCCTGATGATCGTCCTCCCACCACCTCGTTCTGATCGGAAACACGACCATGACCTCATCGGGCTTTGCCACCTACCTCAAGCGCAACAAGCAGTTCGCCGCCACCGACGCCAAGACCCAGATCCCCGAAATCCCGTTCATCCCGTTCAAGCAGGTGTACCTGATCACCTGCATCGACCCGCGAGTGGAGCCCGCGGCGATCCTGGGCGCGCAGCTCGGCGAGGCGATCGTGGCCCGCAACGTCGGCGGCCGGGTCACCCCCTCCGTGATCCGCGATCTGACATGGATCTGCCACCTGCACGAGAACAAGACCCCAGACGCCGACTGGTTCGAGGTGGCGATCATCCACCACACCGACTGCGGCTCCGGACTGTTCGCCGACGCCGAACTGCGCCGCACCTATGCCGAGCGAGGCGGCTATGACGAGGAGACCGCCGCCGCCATGGCGGTGCTCGACCCGTCCGCCACCGTGCGTACCGATGTCGAGTTGCTGCGCAAGGCACCCGAGCTGGCCGGCAGCATCGCGAAATTCAAGATCGGCGGCTACGCCTACGACCTGAAGACCGGCGTGGTCACCACCGTCGTCGACCCGAGCTGACTCAGTACCGCACCCACCGGATCCCGCCGCGCCGCCGGTGCGGTGAGCGACATGCCGGCTTCGTCCGCGAGCGGGATGAGCTGCTTATGCCTTGAGCATCTGCTCGCTCAGCTTCCAGAGTCGCTGTGCCGAGTCCGGGTCGATGGCGTGCGGCACCACCTCGGTCGCGACGACCGGCTCGGTACCGATGGCGATGGTCGACGGTGCGTCATCCAGCCGTGAGATGTCATTGTCCTTCAGGTAGACACCGCCGACCTCGGCGAGCAGGGGGCTGGTCGCCGCGAACACGATGGTGCTGGCCGCCTGTCGCGGGGTCTTCTTCTCACGGTCGGGGTCGATGATCGGCCGACCAGAATCGTCGATCAGTCGCATGGCCCGCAGTTCGCCCTCGGTGAATGTGCCCGTTCCCGGGCGTGCCAGGCTCGTGGCGACGGCGATGCCCGGATGCACGGCGTAGCCGCGGATTCCCTCTTCGGCCCATCGTCGGTCCAGCTCGACGGCGAACAGGATGTTGGCGGTCTTGGCCTGGCCGTAGGCAAGGTTGCCGTCGTAGCCGGTGGTGAAGTGCGGGTCGTCCCAGCGGATGTCGGAGAGCCGGTGGCCACCGGAGGACACGTTGACCACTCGGGCGCCATGGGCGGCGCGCAACGCGGGCAGCAGGCCCAGGGTCAGCTGGAAGTGGCCGAGATGGTTGGTCGCGAAGACGGATTCGTAGCCGCGCGCGTCTCGAACCAGTTCGCGGCTCCCGATGCCGGCGTTGTTGATCAGGATGTGGAGCGGGCGCCCGGAGTCGAGGTAGCGGGCGGCGAAGGCGTCGATCGACGTCGGGTCGAGGAGGTCCAGTTGGCCGATCTCGACGCGCCCGATCCCGGCCAGCGCGACCGCGGCGCGGTCCGGGTTACGCGCACCGACGGTGACGGATGCGCCGGCCGTGCTGAGCGCACGGGTGGTCTCCAGGCCGAGCCCGGCGTGGCCGCCGGTGATGACGACGTTCGTGCCGGTCAGGTCGACGCCGCGGAGGACGTCGTCGGCCGTCGACGCGGCGGTGAATCCGGTTCCGATGGGGTGCTGCTTGTGTGTCATGCCACCAGCCTGCGCCCAGCATCTCGGACTCTGAATAGTTGTCAGTCCGCATTTCTTGCGCGATAGTACAGAGATGGTCGGTGACCAACTGTCCGACGTGTTCGACCTCGTCGAGATCCGCGGTCTGCTGTCCGGCGGTTTCGCGGTGCGGGGCCCTTGGGTGGCGCGCTCCGCCATCGAGAACCCGCTGAAGTTCTTCGCGATGGTCAGCGGTCGGGCCTGGCTGACCACCGACGGCGTCGACCAGCCGATCGAGCTCGAGCCGGGCGACGTCGCCATCCTGAACAACCGGTCGTGGCTGGAGCTCAAGGGCGGCACCGGCGACGGACCGCGCCGCGAGACCATGCCTGAGGCGGACTTCTCCTCCACTCGTCTCGTCGGTGCCGATCGCGGTACCGACGACGTCGTCGTCGGAGGTCGGGTGGACCTCAACCCGGCCGGCCGAACGCTGCTGCTGCAGGCGCTCCCGCCGGTCGGGCACGTCCGGGCATCGGCTGCTGCCGCGACCAACCTGCGCGGCAGTCTCGACCGGCTGTTCGACGAGGTGAGCGGGAATCGCATGGGCTCCGCGTTCGCGATCCGGCAGTACGGCCAACTCCTGCTGCTCGAGGTGCTGCGCGCGTACATCGACCAGGCCGAGCTACCCCCGGGATGGCTGCGGGTGCTGACCGACGAACGGTTGCGTCCGGCGGTCAGCCTCATGCACGCCGAACCCGGAAAGCCTTGGGGCCTGCCGGAACTGGCGAGCGCCGCGGCGATGTCGCGGACGTCGTTCGCCGAACGTTTCCGGACCGTGGCGGGCATACCGCCGCTGGCGTACCTCAACCGCTGGCGGATGCTGCTGGCACAGCGCGCTCTTCGTGACGGCGATGTCCGCGTCGGGTCGCTGGCGTCCGAACTGGGCTACGCGTCCGAGGCTGCGTTCAGCACCGCGTTCAAACGGGAGGTAGGGGAGTCACCGCTGCGGTACCGATACCGGGTGCGCGACGAATTGTCGGCTCGAGCCGTGGGTCCAGAGGCTCCACGACGCCGCCACCCCCCGACCGGTCCGAGCGCAAGCCGTCCACAATGAACCACGTGGACCCCATGGAGCACCTGGATCGGCTTGCCGTCGAATGCTCGGCGTTCGGACAGATTCTGGAATCGGGTGACCTCGACGCGGCGGTACCGGGCTGTCCGGGATGGAGCCTGGCCGAGCTCGCCGCCCACCTGGGCGGCATCCATCGGTGGGCCCGCGCCGCGGTGACCGAGGGCCGCCCCGGCAACAGCCGTACCCACGCTCCCCTCGGGCGCCAGCAGCTGGTCGCCTGGTTCGCCGACGGAGCGGCACAGTTGCAACAGACCCTGCGGGACGCCGGTCCGGACGCGCCCTGCTGGACGATGAGTCCCCCGTCCGCCGCGAGGTACTGGATGCGCAGGCAGGCGCACGAGACCGCGATGCATCGCTGGGACGCCCAGGCCTCTCAGGGCATCGCGGGCCCGTTGGATCCGGTGCTCGCCGGGGACGGCGTGGCCGAGGTCGTCGAGATGTTCTTCCCTCGCCAGGTACGGCTCGGACGCCAGCAGCCACTACCCCACAGTCTGCGCATCGAGATCGCCGACGGGACGGCACATGTCCTGGCCGGCGACGGACTCGGCCCCGACGCGGCGCGGCAACCGTGCGAGGCCACCGTCAGCGGCCCCGCCGAGGCGTTGCTACTCCTTCTTTGGAAGCGCATCACCATCGACGATCCCCGGCTCACCCTCACCGGAGCCCGTGCCGCCGCACTCCAGGTGCTCAGCGCCAACCTCACCCCGTGAACGCTGGACAACCGGCTGCGGCAAGGGGGTCGGCGACGAGAGTCCCGGACCACGCCGGGCCCGTGAGCGTCTGACTCCGGCGAGGATCGCCGCGCCGACCCACGTCGCGGCGATGGTGATGGCCAGGCCGGCAGGATAGTCGCGGGGCAACGCGGAAGGGTTGTCCGCGATCCGACCCCGGCCGAGGACCAGCGGCCAGGCCACGACCGCGACCGAGGCACTGATGATCAGAGCGCCCTGGACGTACGCCCGCGCGCGGCCCGGCACGATCGCCCGAACCAGTACGCCCACCGAGAGGATCAGTGGCATCCACACCGCGTCGTGCAGCGCTAGCACGGCCAGCAGGAAGACGATATGCCTTCCCGGTACGATCGCCGGAGCACGTACCGCGCCGGCCACCGCGTAGCCGATCGCGCACAGTCCCACGACGGCCAGCGCGATCCGGATGGTCCTCATGGCAGCATCACCGTGATGGCCGCGACCCACTTGGTCTGCAGGGCACCGGGCCGGTCGGGCGCGATGAGCCGGGCCGGGTAGCCGTGGTCGAGGGCGAGAGGCTGGCCGTGCAGGCGCAGCGCGATCAGGGTCAGCGGGTCGCGGACGTGAGGCGGGGCGAGCACCGAGGCGCCGTACGCGCTGCCCCGCTGCAGCGACTGGATGTGCACCGAGGCGCCGGCGTCGGTGGCGCCGACGAGGCGTACCAGGTCCACGACGCGTACTCCGGTCCACTCCGCCTGGGCACTCCAGCCCTCCACACAGGTGATGGGCAGCGAGACGGTGTGCTGGGGCAGCGCCGCGAGGTCGGCGAGAGACAGCAGGTGAGTGCCGGCCGGGCCGGTCAGCGCCAGCCGGTACCCGGGGTCGAGGGCCAGTTCGGTGATCCGGGCGGCCCGGGCCGAGGTGTTGACGGGCAGGTGCTGCGGGCCGAGGTCGGGCCGCCGGGGTGCCAGTACCGAGATGGCCTTCAGCGGGGCCACGGTCTGCCCGACTGTGGCGATCGTGATGACGCCGGCGCTCGCGCCGACGGCGGTGAGCAGGCCCCGCCGGGACAGCCCCCCGGTGGCCGGCTCCGGTCCGGCCGGACGGGTCAGGGCTCGGCGGACGACCGGCAACTGCACCGCGATGTGCACCAGCAGCGCGCCGATGGCCAGCCAGGCGGTCCAGTAGTGCGCCACGGTGAAGAAGAACGGCATCGCCGCGTACCAGCGGGCGACGTTGAGGAGCCCGGTGACGATCTGGAACAGCGAGGCCCCCACGAGTACCGCGACCGACCCGCGTTCCAGGGCGTGGACCACACCGCGTACCGGCGGCCAGGTGAACAGCTTCGGGTACACCGACCAGAGCTTGGCGCCCAGCAGCGGTACGGTCGCCATCCCGGTGGCCACGTGCAGTCCCTGGGTGAGGCGGTAGAGCCAGACCGGGCGCGACGGCCACCAGAACCAGGCCGGCGGGTGCTGGATGAGGTGGCTGAGCAGCCCGGTGGCGAAACACACCCCGAATGCCAGCCCCAGCCACAGGCCGAGCTGGCTGGTGAGCCGCTCGGAGCGCAGTGCCGAGGCGAACCTCAGGACCGGGCGAGGCGGGCGAACCATCGTTGTGCCTCCGTCCATGACTCCACAATGGAGAGATCTGCTTGGCTGACCGGGGTCGGCAGGTCGTCGGCGGCGACCGCGGCCCACGGGAACGGGTGGCTGGTCCGCTCGTTGTGTCGCAGCAGCACCGGTCCGCTCCAGCTACCGCTGCCGGGCGGGTCGACCTCGACGACGATGTCACCGCCCGGGTGCAGCAGTTCCCCGCAACGGGCGAGCAGCCGGGCGGGCTGCCCGCCGATACCGATGTTCCCGTCGGCGAGCAGCACGTGCCGCCAGGACCCCTCCCCCGGGACCGTGGCGAAGACGTCGACGCGGTGAGCCGGGGCCCCGCGTTCGCGGGCCTGGCGGATCGCCTCGGATGAGATGTCCACGCCGAGCGCCGGGCAGCCCAGCGCGACCAGCGCCGCGGTGAGCCGGCCGGGACCGCAGCCGACGTCCAGGGTCGTCCCGTCGCAACGGTCCAGCATGGACTGGTCGCCGTCGCGCAGTGTGCCGCACCAGTCCCGGGGACTGAGCCGGCGTGGGGGTCTGCGCGCCGCCGGGTCGAGCAGGTGCAGCACTGTTGGATGCCCGGCGGCGGTCCGGCGTAGGGCATCGCCGTAGTACTCAAGGGCGGCGGTCATCGGGCCGCCGCCAGGGGAAGGTGTCGGGCCACCGCGGCGGCGAACGCCGTGCGCGGAGCGCGGGCGGCGACCCGGCGGGCGTCCTGCGCGGTGTCGACGTCGCGCAGCATCGGTCCATGGCCGACCCGCAGGCCCTGCCCGCGCAGGGCGCTGAGGGTCAGCGCCGCGGTGTCCGGTGTGGACATCGGCACGCCGGCGAGCGCGGCGGCATGCGCCGGTTCGCGCAGCGCCAGGGCCCACCATCCGCCGTCGCACGCGGGTGCGAGCACGGCGTCGGCTGCGGCCAAACGGTCGGCCAGCGACGCCAGCATCGCCGGGGTGATCTGCGGGGTGTCCATCCCGATGAGCAACGACGCGACGCCCGGCATCGCGGTGTCGACGAAGCCGTGCGCGAGGCGCTCGCCGAGCCCGCCACCGCGCTGCGGCACGACCCGCCACCCGGACGGAGTCTCGCACTGTCCGCAGAGGACGATGGTGCGGCGCACCGCGGGCGTCGCGGCGGCCACCGCAAGGGTGTCCGC
>DASXOA010000421.1:0-1835 GCA_036494675.1 Rugosimonospora sp. | reverse complement strand
GCGGTGATCGGGCTCGACCGGCTGGCGCTCAACCAGGCCACCACCGACCGCTGGAGCGTCGCCGAGGCGGTGGACGGCTGCCAACGCGCCGGCATCGGCGCGATCGGGCTGTGGCGCCGCCAGGTCGGCGAGGCCGGGCTGCGCGAGTCGGTGGCCGCGGTACGCGGTGCCGGTCTGCACGTGTCGAGCCTGTGCCGGGGAGGCTTCTTCACGGCCGTCGATCCGCAGGCGCGGGCCGCGGCCATGGCCGACAACCGGTTGGCCATCGACGAGGCGGCCGCGCTGGAGGCGGACGTGCTCGTGCTGGTCAGTGGCGGGCTCCCAGGCAGCGGCAAGGACCTGCCCGCCGCCCGGTCCCTGGTCGCCGACGCCCTCGACGAACTGGCGCCGTACGCCGAGAAATCGGGGGTGCGGCTCGGGATCGAACCGCTGCACCCGATGTTCTGCGCCGACCGGTGCGTGGTGTCGACGCTGGGCCAGGCGCTGGATCTGGCGCAGCCGTACCCGAGCGCGACCGTGGGCGTCGTCGTCGACACGTACCACGTCTGGTGGGACCCGGACCTGGACGCGCAGATCGCCCGAGCCGGCGACCGGATCGCGAGTTTCCAGGTCTGCGACTGGGTGGTTCCGCTGCCGGCCGACATGCTGCTCGGCCGGGGTCACGTGGGCGACGGCCACATCGACTTCCGGCGTATCGCGGCGCCGGTGGAAGCGGCGGGGTACCGCGGCTGGGTCGAGGTGGAGATCTTCAACGAGGAGATCTGGGCATCCCCGGGCGATCAGACGCTGCGCACGATGAAGGAGAGCTTCACCCGCGAACTCGGCTAGGTGCGGCCGCACGAACTCGGCCGGCCCGGTCGACGGGCAAGCCGGCCGGCGCTCAGTTCCGGCACGCCGCCGCGGCGAGGTCGACCTGCCACTGCCTACCCGGCAGCAGCGACGCCAGGGCGACCTGCCACTCGACCGGGCCCAGCGCCGTGTCGACCACGACCCGCAGCTCACGCTCGTCCTGCTGGGTGAGGACGTCGGAACAGTCGGAGACCTCGAAGGTCAACGTCACCGTCTTGCTGTGCCGCGCCGCGATGGAGGTCTGCGCCGGATCGGCCCGCAGGAGCACCAATCCGGGTACCAGCGCGGACAAGCGCTCGATGTCGAGCGTGGTGGTGCCGGCGTTGGTCAACGGGAACCGGTACGACGCCTCGTGGGTGGTGAAGTTCCCGCTGATCTCGATGGGAAGACCGCTGTTGAGCGGGACACCCTCCACCGTCGGCTGGAACCAGACCGGAACGGTGGAAGGGTTGCTGTGCAACGGAATCCACACTCCGGCGAACGCGGCCAACGCGGCGATTCCGGCAACCCACTGGTACCGCCGCCGTCTGGTCATCGGGTCGTCGCCCGGCCGCCGGGCGTCCCTGCCGGGCGCCGGCGCGGAAAGGTCGATAAGGAACGGCTCGTCGTTCACGACCGCCTCCCGTTCACCGGGATCTGTGCCACCTCCCATGGTGGCACGTCGCGACCGCTCACGGGGGGCCAGCGACACCGCTCCACACCGCCTGCCGGATGCCGTGGTCCGCCTCGTCAGGGCAGTACCCAGTGCGGGTGGCCGTCGCTGTCGACGTCCCGACACACGAGCCGGCGGCACAAGACCGCGCTACCACCAGGTCGGGTACCCCTTCAACGCCTCACGTTCCGACGGAGCCGTCCTTCTCGCCGCCCGCCGTTCGGCCCTGCGCCTCGCGAACTCCGCGTCGTACCTGGTTCGAAGCCGGACGAGGACGAAGCTGTAGACCTCCAGCAGCGGCAGCACGACAAGGAATGCGACCCACCGGGGTACC
>DASXOA010000420.1:0-3336 GCA_036494675.1 Rugosimonospora sp. | reverse complement strand
ACCGCACGTCCCCGCGGGCGGTCCCTTCCAGGTGCCGCCGACCAACCAGGGTACGGTCGCGGTGGGCAGCGGGACGGTGCTCATCAACAACAAGCCCGCCGCGCGGGCCGGCGACGCGGTCACCACGTGCAACGATCCGGCGCCCGCCCCGACCGGGAAGATCCAGGCGGTCAGCACCGTGTCGATAGGCGGCTGAGGCCCATCCGCGATTCGGCGTGCGGCGGCTACCCGTACGTGGGGTGCTGCGGCCAGCCGAGCGGCGAGTCCTCCCAGTCCTCCTGCCGGCCGTACGGCGTGAGGTCGAGGATGCTGTGGCGGAAGACGAGCCGGTCCACCCCACGGGAGGTGGTGGAATACGTCCGGTACACATCGTCGCCGTCGCGCAGGAACACGCTGAGCATGAAGCCGCCACCGGCGCCGCAGTCGTCCGCGAACGACGTGCCGCGCGACGACACGAACGGCAGCGTCCAGCCCCTCTGCGCCTTGTATGCCTCGATCTGGGCGAGCGGCATGTTCGACACGGTCACCCACGTGACCCCGTACCGGGCCAGTCCGGTGAGCCCGTCCACCGGGACGTTGTCGGTGAACCCGGTGCACCCCGGGCAGTAGTCGTCGGGGCCGTTGTCCATGAACTGGTAGACGACCAACTGCTCCCGGCCCTCGAACAGGTCGAGCAGGGACTTCGGGCCGGTCGGCGTGTCGAACACGTACCCGTTGGTGAACCTGACCATCGGGAGGCGGCGGCGGCGCGCGGCGATCCCGTCCAGCGCGCGGGTGGCTTCCTTCTCCGCCGTGAGGAGCTCATCGCGAGCCTGCTGCCACTCCTCCGGCGAAACTACCTTCGGTTTCTCCATCCGCCGATTGTGCGCCGGCCGACCGACAAAATCCCGGCGACCGTGCCCCGGGACGCACGAAGAACAGCTAGCGGCGTTCGGCGAAATCGGGCGGTTGCAGGGATCCCGGTACCACGAGGTAGTCGATGCTGACCACGATCGGGCCCGGTACGCCCTGCACGGTGGCGTGCAGCAGGCGCTTGCCCGGCAGCGTGTGCGGGAAGATGACCAGCGGGACGGTGAAGGTTCCCGTGCCGCTCGCGGTGACCGTCAGCTGCCCCGGCATCCCGTCGAGGGTCACCACGACCGGTTTGCCCGGCGGGGATCCGGCGCCGCTGACCTGGCTGACCGCCCCGGGCGGAGCGAGCGGCGGCAGCGCGGTCAGGGTCGGCGCGGCACCGGCTCCGGTCAGCGCGACCAGTTGCGGGCCCGGCACCGCGTTGTCGGTGAACTGCAACAGCCCCGGGCGGTTGCCGATGGCGTGCGGCGCGAAGACGACGGTCACCAGGCAGGTTGCGCCCGGAGCGATCGGCCCGGCGAGGCAGGAGTCCGCGGTGATGGCGTAGTCGCCGGGGAAGCTGTTGGGCGCCGTACCGACCAGGGCCACGGCGGTGACGTTCAGCGGGGCGGTACCCGGGTTGGTGACGGTGACCGTTCCCGCCGGGGCGTTGCGGAACAGCGGCTGGGTACCGAACGCCAGCGGGTCGGGCGCCGCCGAGAAGCCGGGGGTACGGGGCGGGGGCGCCGGGACCCCCGTACCCGACAGCGTTCCGGTGCCCGGCCGGCCGTGCTCGGGTGGCCCGGCGACGGGCGCGACGGTGAGCGTACCGGTCCTGGCGCCGAGCTGGCCGGGCCGGAACCGTACGGACACCATGCAGGTGTCGCCGTCGTGGAGCACGGTGCCGGTGCAGGTCTGGCCGGGGAACACGTCGAAGTCGCCGGCATTGGTGCCGCCGACGGTGACCGGCCCGACCGGCAGCGGCCCGAATCCCTGGTACGTCACGGTCGTCGTGGCGCTCGCCGACGTGCCGAGCGCGACCTGGCCGAAGTCGAGCGGACCCACCGACACGGTGGGCAGGAACCGGCGCAGGTACACGTCGTCGCGCTCGTTGTCGTCGCCGGCGACCAGATCGTCGGCCGCGCTGACGAAGGCCACCGCGGAGCCGTCGGCGTCCAGTACCGGATCGACGCTGTCGGCATCGCCCTCGCAGGCGACGTCGGATGGCGGCTCGCACCCCGCGGTCATGCTGGGCGACGCCAGTTCCGCCTTCGACGGGCCCAGCCCGGCCGCGGCACGCCGCGCGTCGACGACCAGGTCGCGGACCACCACGTCGCAGGTGGAGATGCCGGTATCCGCCGCCGGCGCCAGCCGCCGCCCGGCCGTGGTGGTGCCCGGCGCCCGACGCGCGTCCGTCCGCCCGCCCGCCACCGGTCGCCCGCCTCCCGACGGGCTCAGCGGCCGCGCGTAGGCGCCGATCACCGGCTGGTTGATGCACGAGGCTTCCCTGTCGGGGACGTCGGCGCCGTTGTGCACGTTGGGGGCGTCGGTGGTGAACGCGAGGTACCGGCCGTCGGTGGAGAACGACGGATCGTCGCCGCCGACGGGAGCGCCGGACACGTCACGCGACACGATGTCGGCGGTCGCTTTCTGATCCGGGGTCGGGCCGAGTACGCCGTCGCCGTCCGGGTCGCGGTCGACGGCGCGCACCACGAAGGGGATCTCTTCCGTGTCGGTCACCCGATCGTCGTCGACGACGAAAGCGACCCGCCGGCCGTTGCCGGAGACCGCGATCTCGCCGAGCGAGGTGCTGCGCTGCGAGCCGATGAAGTGCCCCTGCGCGTCCAGGTCGAGGCGCTGCGCCGGAACGTCCGCGCCGAGGTCGTTCACCCACACCGCGTCCGTGAGGCCGCACGACGCCGACTCCGTCTCGTACCGGGACACCCGCACCAGGTACCGGCCGTCGGCCGACAGCGCGACCTGGGTGTCCTCGGTGAGGTATTCGGTGGTGCCGGCGCAGTCGATGGTCTCGGGTACCGCCGGCTGTGCCACATCGGCACCGGTGACCGGGGCGATGGCGCCGGAGGCGTCCGCGTGCAGTTCGACGATCTCGGCGACCCCGTCGGAGAGCAGCGCCACCCGGCCGGCGTTCGCGGACAGGTGCGGTGAGGTCTCGTCGTCCCCGTCCTCGTCCAGCCGCAGGCTGGTGTAGACACAACCGGTGCCGTAGCTGCCGTCGGGGTGCGCCGGCCCGCGGTCGCAGATCACGACGGTGTGCCCGAACCCCTCGTACGCCCCCTCGGCGATGTTGTCCGCCTCGGTCTCGAACGCGACGTACCGGCCGTCGGCCGACATGGACGGCGAGGCGCTGGGGCCGTCGGACGCCACGTCGACCGGCGGCGCGTCGGAGTCGTCGGAGCCGGCGTGCCCGCGGGACAGGTAGGTGGTGGTGTGCCGGACCGTGTCGCGCACGTAGACGTCGAGCTCCTGGTTGTTCGAGTTGTC
>DASXOA010000419.1:0-2433 GCA_036494675.1 Rugosimonospora sp. | reverse complement strand
CCATGAAGGAGCGCGGCTGGGGACGTCTGCTCAACATCGGGTCGATCGCCTTCAAGACGCCGCATCAGGAAGACCCGCTGCCGGCCACCGATGCCGGCCGCGGCGGTATCCCTTCGCTCATGCGGATCCTGGCCCACGAATGCGGCCCGTTTGGGCATCACCGCCAACACGATCGCCACCGGCCCATTCGACAGCGAACTGTCGCGCGAGTACCGAGGGACGAAGCCCGAGATCAAGACGGACGAGTGGTTTCCGGCCATGCTGCCGGTCGGTCGCTGGGGTCAACCGATCGAGCTGGGATGGCTCGCCGCATTCCTCTGCTCCGAGCGGGCGGCGTGCCTGACCGGTGAGGTCATCCGCCTCGACGGGGGCTACACCAAGAGCTTGTTCTGAGCGGTGTCACGCCGCACACGAATCTGAGCTGGTCGCCGACCCACTCCGACTCGTAGATCGTCGCGCCGCAGCTCCGCTGGTCAGTCGCGGCGTCGACGGCGAGGGCAATGCGGATCGGCAACTGACCGATGTGTCCACGCGCGCTTCGAAGGCGGCCAGACGGCGCGAAAGCCCTCGGTCATCTAAGCCCGGATCCACCGACCAGCTTGAGCGGCTGAGCGCGTCGTAACGCACGAATGTCCTTCTGGGACGGACGATTGGACTTGCTGAAGGACCCAATCGAGCCATCCGGAAGGACACCCGTTAGGTGCGAGCATCTCATGATTTGAGTCGGGTGTCGGTGAGCTTCGATGAGCCGACTCTGGTGCCGTCGGCTGGGCTGTTGCCGGCGGCGGTGCTGGCCCAGCGGGTCGGCCTGTCCGGGTTGGTCGCGCAGCGTCTGACGCTGGCTCGTCATGGCGCGAACAGCGGCGCGAAGGCGTTGACGGTGATCGGGTCGATGCTCGCCGGTGGGGACAGCATCGATGACACCGGACTGCTTCGGGCCGGGGCACTGCCGGCGCTGTTCGACGACACGCGGGCGCCGTCGACTGTCGGCACCTGGCTGCGGGACTTCAAATGGCACAACGTGCGCCAGTTCGACGCCGTGTCGCGGGAGCTGTTGGTCCGGCTGTGGGCTGCCGGCGCCGGGCCAGCCGATCTGGGCGCGGCGATGACGCTGGACGTGGACTCCACGATCGTGCCGGTCTTCGGGCGGGGTAAGCAGGGCGCGGCGTTCGGTTACACGAAGGTCCGCGGCTACCACCCGCAGATCGCGACGGTGGCCGAGACCGGGCAGGTGGTGTTCTCCCGGCTGCGCGGCGGCTCGGCAGGCGCCGCGCGCGGGGCGAAGTCGTTTCTGACCGAGACGTTCTCCCGGGTCCGCGCCGCCGGCGCCACCGGGCAGCTGAGGCTGCGGGCGGACTCGGCGTTCTACTCCAAAGCGGTGCTGGGCACCGCGGCCAAGTTCGACGTCCGATTCTCGGTCACCGCGCGGCAGGACAAGAGGATCCGGGCGGCGATCGAGACGATCGAGGAGTCGGCATGGACGCCGATCCCCTACTGGCTCTCCACCCCCGAGGTGTCCGGCGCCGACGTCGCCGAGACCGACTACACCGCCTTCGCCGGCACCAAGGACGCCAGGACGGTGCGGCTGATCGTGCGCCGCGTGCGACCAACTCCCGGCTCACAACTGGCCCTGTTCAGCACCTTCGACTACCACGCGTTCGTCACCGACCGGGAAGGCCCGATGCTCGAGATCGAGGCCGACCACCGTCGCCACGCCATCGTTGAGCAGTCCATCGCCGAGCTCAAATCAGCCGGCCTCGCCCACCTGCCCTCCTCGGCGTTCATGGCCAACGCCGCCTGGCTCGCGCTCACCGTGATGGCCCACAACCTCGCCCGCTCAGTCGGCCTGCTCGCCGGCGGCACCCTGCACCGCGCCACCGCCGCGACGCTGCAACGGGCCGTATTCACCATCCCGGGCCGGCTCGTCCGCTCAGCGCGTCGATGGCGGCTGCGACTACCCGCCGGCTGGCCCTGGGCCACGCAGTTCAACACTGCGCTCGCCGCCATCACCGCCATCCCCACACGCTGCTGACCAAACAAGGCCATCGACCACCACCAGCCAAGGACCTCGGAGAAGCCGGCAGACCCGGCCACTCAGACCTGCCCACCACCAGGATCCAGATCAACAAACCAAGAGCTTGATCAACTTACGGCTACACGGTGGATCAAGGCTTAGGGCTCACCTGGCAACACACTCGCGGCTCCGCGCTGCTGGGATGGGTCAAGGAGGACGCGGAGTTCATCGCCCAGCGCATCGCGCAGCTCGGGAAGCGCCGCAGCGAATGACTAGTGCAGGTCGACTCCGGCGCTGATCACGACGACCAGGGTGACGGCGAGCAGCCAGTCAACGGCGGCGCAGAACGGGGGCCACCATCGGGTGTTGGCGACGTACCGGCGGCGCTCCTGCCAGGCGTCCTTCAACCCGTGGCCGGC